>NZ_JACHNE010000001.1:7345287-7663448 GCF_014205255.1 Streptomyces caelestis
AGAACGTAACTCACCCAAAGATGCTAACAGTTGGCGCCTCGCTCAGGCGCGGGTGCGGACCAGCAGGAGCGCGACGTCGTCGTCGGGCTCCGGGCTCAGCGCACTCAGGAGGCTGTCACTGGTCCGTTGCAGGCTGGGTCCCGCGTTCTCCAGGAGGCGGATCAGCGTGGTGAGGCCGGTGTCGATCGGCTCCCCGCGCTTCTCGACCAGCCCGTCGGTGTACAGGGCGAGCAGGGAGCCCGGCGCGAGCTCCAGTTCCACGGTGCCGAACTCCACGCCGCCCACCCCCAGCGGCACGCCGCCGGGCACGTCGACGAGTGTCGCGCCGCCGTCCGCCCCGGCGAGCACGGGCGGCAGATGACCGGCGCTGGACAGCGAGCAGATGCCGGCCCGCAGGTCGCACACCGCGTACACGCACGTGGCGATCGCATCGCCGAGCGAGCCGGCGATGTCGTCGAGGTGCCGCAGCAGCTCGGCGGGCGGCAGGTCCAGCCGGGCCAGCGCCCGCGTCGCGGTGCTCAGCTGCCCCATGATGGCCGCGGCCTGGACGCCCTTGCCCATGACGTCCCCCACCACCAGCCCGGTGCGGCCCGGGCCCAGCGGCAGCACGTCGTACCAGTCGCCGCCGACCTCGCTGAGCGCCGGGCGGTAGCGGGCGGCGATGTCGAGCCCCTCCCGCTCGGCGGGCGTCGTCGGGAGCAGGCTGCGCTGGAGCGTCAGGGCGGTGCCGCGTTCCCGGCCGTAGAGGCGGGCGTTGTCGATGCAGATCGCGGCGCGCGCGGCGAGCTCCGAGGCGAGCGCCTGGTCCCGGTCGTCGAAGGGGCGTTCGTCGACCGTGCGGTACAGGGTGAGGGTGCCGAGCACCTTGCCCCGGGCCATCAGCGGCACCGCCATATAGGAGTGCGCTCCGGCCTCGCGCAGGGTCTGGGCGGCCCGCGCGTCCCGGGCGATGCGCCGCATCATCTTCGGGTCCACGCGCTCGACCAGGACCGGACGGGCCCTGCGGACGCACTGCGTGATGATCCGCGAGGAACCGTAGGTGGCCAGTTCACCGACCGGGTCCGCGGCGTGGATGGCGTCGGTCGGGTAGCCCGCCGCGACGGCCAGCGCCCGGAACTCGGCAGGCGCGCCGCCCGACACCGGCGCGATGGTGCCGTGGGCCACGACCGACTCCAGGACGTCGACGGCGGCCAGGTCCGCGAGGTGCGACACCACCACGTCGGCCAGCTCCCGGGCGGTCTGCTGAAGGTCCAGGGTGGTGCCGATCCGCACCCCGGCGTCGGCGATCACCGACAGGTGCTGGCGTGCCTGCGCGACCTCGGCCGCGGCCTGCTGGCGCTCGGTGACGTCCAGCACGGCCATCGCGAGACCGAGCACCCGGCCGTCGGTGTCCTCGATGCGGTGGTACGACTCCGAGTAGGCACGATCCTGTTCGTCCCCGGCGGTGCGGCCGATGGTCTGCTGGTCGAGCAGGGGTCTGCCGGTCTTGAGGACGTGCCGCATCCGGGCCTCGATGACCTCGACGTCCAGGCCGGGCAGCACCTCGCCGAGCCGGCGGCCCAGCACCGCCTCCTCGGGCACGCCGTTGATCCGCTCCAGCGCGGGATTGACCCCGACCCAGCGCAGGTCGTTGTCGAAGACGGCGATGCCGAGCGGGGTCTGGTGGACGAGGCTGTGCGAGAGGGCGAGGTCCCGCTCCACCTTCCGCACCATCGTCGCGTCCGTGGCGAGTCCCAGCAAATGGGGCTGCCCCTCGCTGTCGAGGAGCCGCATCGTGCGGAACTCCACGGCGCGTTCCGTGCCGTCGCGGTGCCGCAGCGGAAAGACACCGGCCCAGCGGTCGCCGGATCTGACCTGGGCGAACAGTTCCCTGCCCCGGGTGCGGTTCTCGGGCGCGACCAGGAGGGTGTCGGCGCGCTGCCGCAGGGCCTCCTCGGCGGTGTAGCCGAGCAGCTGCTCGATCTCGGGGCTCCACAGGGCGATGTGCCCGCCGCCGTCCAGGACCACGGCCGCGACCTTCAGCAGGTCCAGCAGCCCCCCGGGCGCGGCCGTGACGGCGTCGCGATCCGGGGTCGCATACCCGTTCATCCGAGCCGCTCCTTCCGGCGCGGCAAAAGGTCCGGCCAAGATCTGTTGCGCAGGCTGTCCGATGAGGTCACATTACGGTCGGAGAAGCGGCACTGTCGCGCCGAAATGACAAATGGTCGTGGGTCGGTACACGGAGAGAGGGAGCGGGAATCTTGGCTGACTGGACGTTGCGGGAGAGCCTGGCCACCACGTCGGGGACCGTGCGCTGGGACCGGCTCGGGGATCCCGGCGGCGAGCCGGTCGTGCTGCTGCACGGGACGCCCTTCTCCTCGTACGTGTGGCACGGGATCGCTCCCGCGCTCGCCGCCGCCGGGCACCACGTGCACGTGTGGGACATGGCGGGCTACGGCACCTCCGACATGCACCCGGACCAGGACGTCTCACTGGCGGCACAGGGCCGGATCTTCACCGAGCTGCTCGCGCACTGGGGCCTGGAGAAGCCGTCCGTCGTCGCGCACGACTTCGGCGGATGCGTGGCCCTGCGCGCCCATCTGCTGCACGGGGCCCGCTACCGGCGGCTCGCCCTGGTCGACCCGGTGGCCCTGAAACCCTGGGGCACCTCCTTCTTCCAGCTGGTCGGCGAGCACAGCCACGTCTTCGAGCAGCTCCCGGCCGCGCTGCACGAGGCCCTGGTGCGCGAGTACGTCACGTCCGCGAGCCACACCGGCCTGCGGCCCGCCGCGCTGGACGCGCTCGTGCGGCCCTGGACGGGGGAGCGGGGCCAGGCCGCCTTCTACCGGCAGATCGCGCAGGCCGACCAGCGCTACACCGACGAGATCCAGCCGCTGTATCCCACGATCGACCTGCCGGTGACGGTCTGCTGGGGCACCGAGGACACCTGGGTCCCCTTCGCCAAGGGCCAGGAGCTGGCCGCCCTGATCCCGGGTGCACGGCTGGTGCCCGTCCCGGAGTCCGGCCACCTCGTCCCCCTGGACGCACCCGCCCGGCTGACGAGCGAGGTGCTCACCTTCCTCGGGGCCTGAAGGGGCCCGAGGCGAGAGAACCATCAGGACCGCACAAAGTCCGACGGGGTCATTGCTTCGATTGTGTTCGAGTCCTAGGGTGTGCCTGCTCAGCAGTTACTTCGTCACCGTCAGTTGCAGCAGCCCCAACAGAAATGCTCACCACGGCAGTTGGGGACCTCATCTGACGTGCCCTCAGTCCGTGCAGCACCCTGTCGAACCGAGGAAGGCCACGGTCATGCCGCACCCGCTCTCGCCCCCCGCCGACCGGCCCGTCGTCAGCCGTCGCCGTCTGCTCGAAGGGGGCGCCGCCGTGCTCGGCGCGCTCGCCCTGTCCGGGCCGCCCGCCACCGCGCACGCGGCGGGCCGGCGCCCGGCGGCGGACGGCCCTCCGGAGTGGAACGACGGCCTGGCCGTGTACCGCGTGGGCACCGAGCCGCCGCACACCACGCTCATGCCGTACGCGAACGTCGGGCAGGCCCTGGCCGGCGACCGCGAGCGCTCGCCGTACCGGCTGAGCCTCGACGGCAAGTGGAAGTTCGCCTACGCCGACCGCCCCGACGACCGGGACGCCGACTTCTACCGCACCGACGTCGACGACTCCGGCTGGGACACCATCCCCGTGCCCTCGGCCTGGCAGCTGCACGGCTACGACTTCCCGATCTACGTCAACATCACCTACCCCTGGTGGGGACCGAACGGCGGCGGCGAGGACGCCCAGCCGCCGGCCGCCCCGACCCGCTACAACCCCGTCGGCCAGTACCGCCGTACGTTCACCGTCCCCCGGAACTGGTCGGGCCGGCGCACCTTCCTGCACTTCGAGGGCGTCAAGTCCGCCCACTACGTGTGGATCAACGGCGAGCTGGTGGGCTACCACGAGGACTCCTACACCTCCGCCGAGTACGACATCACCCACCACCTCAAGCCGGGCACCAACCAGATCGCGGTCGAGGTGTACCGCTACTCCGACGCGGAGTGGCTGGAGGACCAGGACATGATCCGGCTGAGCGGCATCTTCCGCTCGGTCCACCTGTACTCCACGCCCTCCGTCCACCTGCGCGACTTCAAACTGGACACCCCGCTCGGCGACGACTACACCTCCGCCGAACTCAAGGTCACCGCGCACGTCCGCGACTACGGCGGCAA
This sequence comes from Streptomyces caelestis, assembly GCF_014205255.1. GTDB lineage: Bacteria > Actinomycetota > Actinomycetes > Streptomycetales > Streptomycetaceae > Streptomyces > Streptomyces caelestis. The sequence goes on from NZ_JACHNE010000001.1 coordinate 7,349,484, forward strand.
GGGCGCGGGCCGCTACACCGTCGAGACCCAGCTGTACGACGCGCGCGGCCACGCCGTCTGGTCGCGGCCCCTGATCCGGCCCGTCGACGTCCCGGACGGCGACGAGGCCACCGCCGAGGCGTCCAGAGCCGTCCCCTCGCCGAAGCTCTGGTCGGCCGAGCACCCGAACCTCTACACCGCCGTGCTGCGGCTGCGCGACCCGTCCGGCAAGGTGGTCGAGACACTCTCGCACCGGGTGGGCTTCCGCGAGTTCGCGCTCAAGGACGGCCTGATGCGCATCAACGGCAAGCCGGTCTCCTTCCGCGGCACCAACCGGCACGAGATGCACCCCGTCACCGGCTCGGCGCTCACCCGTGCGCAGATGATCGAGGACATCGAGATCATCAAGCGGCTCAACATCAACAGCGTCCGCACCTCGCACTACCCGAACAACCCGCTGTGGCTGGAACTCGCCGACGAGTACGGCCTGTACCTCGTGGACGAGACCAACCTCGAAACCCACGGCATCCGCGACGAGTACCCCGGCAGCGGCCACCCCGAGTGGACCGAGGCGTGCGTGGTCCGCGCCCAGAACATGGTGCACCGCGACAAGAACCACGCCTCGGTGGTCATCTGGTCCCTCGGCAACGAGGCGGGCGGCGGCACGACGTTCAACGCCATGTACGACTGGATCCGCTCCTACGACCCCACCCGCGTCATCCAGTACGAGGGCGACGACCGCCCGGGCATCAGCGACATCCGTTCCGAGATGTACGACAGCCCGCAGCGGGTCGAGCAGCGCGCCAAGGACACCGGTGACACCCGGCCGTACGTGATGATCGAGTACTCGCACGGCATGGGGAACTCCAACGGCAACTTCAAGAAGTACTGGGACATCGTCCGCCGCTACGACGTCCTCCAGGGCGGCTGGATCTGGGACTTCGCCGACCAGGCCCTGAGCTGGCCGGTCCCGACCCGCAAGCTGCTGACCGAGTCCGGCCCGGGCGCACTGCGCGGCGAGGTCATCGCACCCGCCGCCGGCTTCGACCACGACAAGGGCGTCTCCGGCGGCACCGTCTTCCCCCGCGACGCCCGCCTCGACCTCACCGGCTCCCTCACGCTGGAGGCCTGGGTCACCCCGCACGTGACCGGCGGGCACCAGCCCCTCATCGCCAAGGGCGACACCCAGTACGCCCTCAAACAGACCGACAAGAACCTGGAGTTCTTCATCCACGGCGGCGGCCAGTGGGTCACCGCGAGCTGGGCGCTGCCCGAGGGCTGGACCGGCAAGGAGCACCACGTCGCCGGAGTCTTCGACGCGGACGCGGGGACGCTCACCCTGTATGTCGACGGCCAGGTGCGCGGCACCCGGACCACCACGCGGCGCCCCGGCAACAACACCGCGTCCCTCGCGCTCGCCACCGACGTCGACAACCCGACCCGGGAGTTCAGCGGCACCATCCGGCGAGCCCGCGTGTACGCCCGCGCGCTGAGCGCCGCGGAGCTGGCCTCGGACCGCCGCGGCCCGGACGACGAGGGCGTGCGCTTCTGGTTCGACGCCGCCACCGTCGGCTTCACCGAGCAGCGCCCGCGCGACAAGACGTTCTACGCCTACGGCGGCGACTGGGGTGACAACCCCAATGACGGCGCCTTCGCCGGCGACGGCATCATCACCGCCGACCGCGGCCTCACGGGCAAGTCCGCCGAGGTCAAGCAGATCTACCAGGCGATCAACGCGGCCCCGGCCTCCGGAGGCGGCCTCGGTGCCGTCACCCTCACCAACGAGTACCTGTTCACCAACCTCCGCGAGTTCGACGGCCGTTGGTCCCTCGTCGCCGACGGCAAGGTCGTCCAGCGCGGCCGGCTGACCCGCGACCAGCTGAATCTCGCGCCGCTGACCAGCAAGGACATCAAGGTGCCGGTGCGGCTGCCGGCGAAGCCCGAACCGGGCACGGAGTACTTCCTCCAGCTCTCCTTCACCACCAGGGAGCCCACCAAGTGGGCGAAGGCCGGCTTCGAGGTGGCCAAGCAGCAGCTCGCCCTCGACGCGGACAGCCCGGCCGTGACGCCGCTGCCGCTGCGCAGCGTCCCCGCCCTGCGGTACACCGACCGGGAGGAGGACGTCACGGTCCGGGGCAAGGGCTTCTCGGTCACCGTCGACAAGAGCACCGGCACCATCACGTCGTACGAGGCGGGCGGCACCCGGCTCATCACCTCCGGCCCCGTCCCGAACTTCTGGCGGGCGCCCACCGACAACGACCGGGGCAACGGCCACCACACCCGCAACCAGACGTGGCGCGACGCCGGGGCGCAGCGGAAGGTGGCGGACGTACGGGTCCGGCCGCTGGACGACCGGGCCGTCGAGGTCACGTGCACCGGCACGTTGCCCACCAGCGCGGAGTCCACGTACAGCACGACGTACACGGTCTTCGGCAACGGCGAGATCAAGGTCGACAACACCCTGCACCCGGGGGCGCCGAACCTGCCGTACATCCCCGAGGTCGGCACCCTGCTGTTCCTGCCCCGCCGCCTGGACCGGCTGCACTACTACGGCCGGGGCCCGGAGGAGAACATGTGGGACCGCAACAACGCCACCGACGTGGGCCTGTACTCCGGCACCGTCCTTGGGCAGTGGACCTCCTACCTGCGCCCCCAGGAGAACGGCAACAAGACCGACGTCCGCTGGGCCGCGCTGACCGACGGCAGCGGACGCGGACTGCTCGTCTCCGGTGAGCCGCTGCTGGAGGTCAACGCCTCGCACTTCACCCCCGAGGACCTGTCGGTCGGGGCCCGCCACGACTACCAGCTCAACCCCAGGGACGCGGTGGTCCTCCGGGTCAACCACCGCCAGACGGGCGTGGGCGGCGACAACAGCTGGGGCGCCCACCCCCACGACGAGTTCAAGCTCTTCGCCAACCGCGACTACGCGTACACCTACCGGCTGCGTCCGCTGACGCGTGTGAGCGAGGCGATGCAGGCCTCGCGGCGGCCGACCGCCACGGAGTAAGCGGGCGGGGGACGGCGGCGCCGCCTAGTCGGCGGCGTCGCTGATGCCCAGGCGCAGATGTTCCACGTGGTAGACGGCCTGGTCGAGCAGCTCGGCGACATGGTGGTCGTGCAGCGCGTAGACGACCGAACGGCCCCGGCGCTCGCCGACCACCAGACCCAGATTGCGCAGCAGCCGCAGCTGGTGCGAGCAGGCCGACTGCTCCATGCCCACCTCGGCGGCCAACTCGGTGGCCGGCAGCGGGCCTTCCCGCAGCCGCGCCAGGATCAGCAGGCGGGAGGGTGTGGACAGGGCCTGGAGCGTGGTGGCGACCTTCGTGACGTTGTCAGCGTCCAGGCGTACGCGCTCGGTGGCGTCCTGCGCGGGAATGACGGCTCCGTGACCCATGACCTCATCGTACCGGTCACACACGAACACATGAATGAATCTTCATCTGTCAAGGCGAGGCGGTGCGGCCTCCGGCACGTCGATGTCGGATTCTCGCCAGCCCCCGTCCGGCCCGGTGCCCGATGCTGGAGCCATGCAGATGGGGATGCACACCGACACCGAGCGCTGCGTACGCGCCGTCCAGTCCAAGGACGCGCGGTTCGACGGATGGTTCTTCACGGCCGTCCTGACGACCCGCATCTACTGCCGTCCCAGTTGCCCGGTCGTGCCGCCCAAGCCGGAGAACATGGTCTTCCACCCGAGCGCGGCGGCCTGTCAGCAGGCCGGGTTCCGGGCCTGCAAGCGCTGCCGGCCCGACACCAGCCCCGGCTCCCCGGAGTGGAACCAGCGCGCCGACCTCGTGGCCCGCGCCATGCGGCTGATCGCCGACGGCGTCGTGGACCGCGAGGGCGTGCCCGGCCTCGCCGCCGGCCTCGGCTACAGCACCCGCCAGGTCGAGCGCCAGCTGCTCGCCGAACTGGGCGCGGGCCCGCTCGCACTCGCCCGCGCCCAGCGCGCCCAGACGGCTCGGCTGCTCATCGAGACGACGGCCCTGCCGATGGCGCAGATCGCCTTCGCCGCGGGCTTCGCCTCGATCCGCACCTTCAACGACACCGTCCACGAGGTCTTCGCCCTCTCCCCGAGCGAGCTGCGCGCCCGCACCCCGAAGCGCCAGGGCGCGAGCACCCCCGGCGCACTGTCCCTGCGGCTGCCGTTCCGGACCCCGCTCAACCCCGACAACCTCTTCGGCCACCTCGCCGCCACGGCCGTACCCGGCGTCGAGGAGTGGCGCGACGGCTCCTACCGGCGCACGCTGCGGCTGCCGTACGGCCACGGCATCGTGGCCCTCGCTCCCCGCCCCGACCACATCGCCTGCCGCCTCACCCTCAGCGACCTGCGCGATCTGACCGTCGCCATCAGCCGCTGCCGCCGCCTGCTCGACCTGGACGCCGATCCGGTGGCGATCGACGAGCAGCTGCGCACGGACCCGGTCCTGGCACCGCTGGTCGACAAGGCGCCAGGCCGGCGCGTCCCGCGTACGGTCGACGAGGCCGAATTCGCCGTCCGGGCCGTGCTCGGCCAGCAGGTCTCCACCGCCGCCGCCCGCACCCACGCGGCCCGCCTGGTCACCGCGCACGGCGAACCGGTGGACGACCCCGAGGGCGGCCTCACCCACCTCTTCCCGGCCCCCGAGGCCCTCGCGGCGCTGGACCCCGAGACACTCGCGATGCCCCGCACCCGCCGCACGACCTTCACCACCCTGGTCCGCGCCCTCGCCGACGGGGACCTCCACCTCGGCGTGGAGAGCGACTGGCCGCGCACCCGCGCCCAGCTCCTCGCCCTGCCCGGCTTCGGTCCCTGGACGGCCGACGTCATCGCCATGCGCGCCCTCGGCGACCCCGACGCCTTCCTCCCCACCGACCTCGGCATCCGCCGCGCCGCCCGGGAACTCGACCTGCCCTCCACGCCCGCCGCGCTCACCGCCCGCGCGGCGACCTGGCGCCCCTGGCGGGCCTACGCCGTCCAGTACCTTTGGGCGACCGACAGCCACCCGATCAACTTCCTACCGGTATAAGGACGTTCCGTGAAGCACCACACCGTGACCGACAGCCCCTACGGCCCCCTCACCCTCGTCGCCGAGGGCGGCGTCCTGTGCGGCCTCTACATGACCGACCACCGCCACCGCCCGCCGGAGGAGACCTTCGGTCCCCGCGACGACACCCTGTTCGCCGAGACGGAGGAGCAACTGAAGGCCTACTTCGCGGGTGAGCTCAAGGAGTTCACCGTCGAACTGCGCCTGAACGGCACCCCGTTCCAGCGCAGCGTCTGGGACCAGCTGCACCGCATCCCCTACGGCGAGACCCGCACCTACGGCGAACTCGCCGACGCCCTCGGCACCCCGACCGCCTCACGCGCGGTCGGCCTCGCCAACGGCCGCAACCCCGTCAGCATCATCGTCCCCTGCCACCGCGTCATCGGCGCGAACGGAAGCCTCACGGGATACGGGGGCGGGCTGGAGCGCAAGCAGCGCCTGCTGGACTTCGAGCGGGGGGCCGCACTCTTCTAGCCCCGGGGTGGTCAAATTTGACTAGAGTGGGGTCATGTCGGAGAAGACGATCCCGATCCTGCCGTGCCGGACCCTCCCGCCCGTCCTCGACTTCTACACCGCCCTCGGCTTCGAGGTGACGTACGTACAGCGCAGCCCCAATCCGTACGCGGTCGTGGAACGCGGCGGCACAGAGCTGCAGTTCTTCGCGATGAAGCACTACGAGCCCACCGGCTCGATCAGCACCTGCTACGTCATGACCGACGACGTCGACGGCCTCTACGAGGCGTTCCGCGCCGGGCTCAAGGCAACGTACGGCAGAATCCCCACCCGCGGTCTGCCGCGCGTGGGGCCGCTCAAGGACATGTCGTACGGCGTGCGGCAGTTCCTCATGACCGACCCGGGCGGCAACTGCGTCCGGGTGGGGCAGCGCACCGGCGAGGACCGGCACCACGGCCCCGCCCCCGAGGAGACCTTCGCGCGGGCCCTGCACCACGCGTCCCTCCTGGCCGACTCCAAGGGAGACGCGGCGGGCGCCGCGAAGGTCGTCGACCGCGTCCTGCGCCTGACGGACGAGACGCCGACGCCCGTACAACTGCTTCAGCTCCTCGTCCTGCGCGCGGACCTCGCGGGACGACTCGGCGACGAGGAGGCGGCGGCGACCGCCCTCGCCCGGGCCACCGCGCTCGACCTCACCGAAGCCGAACGCGACCAAGGCCGTGACGCGCTCACCCGCCTGGAGGACCTGCGGGCCTAGGCCATGAGGCCGCGCAACAGCTCGGGCAGTGCCGTGCCGATGGGGTCGCGGACGATCTCGTCGGCACGGTCGTCGTACGGCGTCGGCTCGGCGTTGACGATGATCAGACGGGCGCCGTGGTCGGCGGCGACACCGGCGAGGCCGGCGGCCGGCTGGACCTGGAGGCTCGTGCCGACGGCGACGAACACCTCGCAGGCCTTGCTGATGGCGACCGCCTCGCCGAGGACGACGGGATCGAGCCGCTCGCCGAACATCACCGTCGCCGACTTCAGGACACCGCCGCACTCCAGGCACGGCGGGTCGTCCTCACCGGCGTCGACCCGTGCGAGGGCGTCCTCCATCGAGCCGCGCGTGTGGCAGCCGGTGCACACCACACTCCGTGCCGTGCCGTGCAGTTCGAGGACCTTGCGCTCGGGCATCCCGGCGAGCTGGTGCAGCCCGTCCACGTTCTGCGTGATCACCCGGACGGGTACCCCGGACCGCTCCAGTTCGGCCACCGCCCGGTGCGCGGCGTTGGGCTCCGCCCGAAGCGTGTGGTTCTTGCGCCGCATCTGCCAGGAGCGGCGTCGGATCTCCGGGGCGCCCATGTAGTACTCGTACGTGACGAGCTTCTCGGCCTCCGGGTCCCGCCGCCAGAGTCCGTTCGGTCCGCGGTAGTCCGGAATCCCGGAGTCCGTGCTGATACCGGCACCGGTGAGGAGCGCGACGAGGGGCTTGGCCATGTCACCGAGGGTAGGCCGGGCCGTACGGCAGCGGCGAGCGGTTGTCGCACGGGACACCGGCGGGCGAACGGCCGGAGCCGGTCAGAACACCCGGTGCCCGTTCTCCAGCTCCGCCGTGCCCGAGCCGTCCGCCAGGACGTCCAGGGCGGTCAGGACACGGCGGCCGAGGGCGCCGTGCAGGTACTCGGTCAGTTCCTCGCGCGGGACCAGCCGCCAGGACAGCAGTTCCTCCTCCTGGAGGCGGATCGCCTTGAGCTCGTCCTCGCCGAGCACCCCGCCGTCGTACAGATACGCCACCAGTGGCGGACGCCCCACGCCGTGCACCCAGTCCACCGCCAGCAGCCGGCCGAGCTCACGGTCCAGCCCGATCTCCTCGGCCGTCTCGCGCCGCGCGCCCTGCCGGGGGGTCTCGCCGTCGTCGGACTCGATCGTGCCGCCGGGCAGCGCCCAGCCCTCCCGGTAGTTGGGCTCGACGAGCAGCACCCGGCCCTCGCCGTCCCGGAACAGCGCGGCGGCGCCGGCCAGGACGCGGGGCAGGGACGCGATGTAGGCGGCGAAGTCAGAAGAGGTGGTCATTGGGGCAGGGTAACCACCCGATGACGGTTCAGCCGCAGGGGAAGACGTAGCTGGACTTGTAGTTGACGTAGAGGCTGCTGGAGGACGAGCCCATCTTGGCCGTCACCGGGGCGCAGGCGAAGCTGGAGACGTACACCGGGCCCGCGTACTCGCTGAAGGTGCCCGGGTCGGGGTCGCAGGCCGTGCCGTCCACCTTGCAGATCTGCACGGACATGTACTGCGCCCTGCCGACGTTGTTGTCGAGGATGGCGCAGCCCTTGCCGCCGTTCTCGTGGGCGAAGGGGGTCGCCTTGCACACGTCGGGGTCGACGCCCAGGGGCAGCGGGATCGCCTTGCGCAGTGTGTGGCCGGTGCCGCACACGTTGGCGGCGCCCGAGGTCGCGGACTGCTCGGCCGCGACGGCTCCCGGCGCTCTGCACTCAGCGGCAGCGGCCGCTCCTGAGCCTTCGCGGCGCCCGTGACGCGAAGCGGAAGAACGGGTCGGTCACCCCGCTCGGCCGGGGAATGGCCGGTTCGATCCGGTCAGTCCTCCCGCTCCGCCAGCCGCACCGTCCGCTCCGCCAGCTCGCTGATCCGCACCCCGTCGAAGCCGAACACCGCGCTGCGGACCGTGTCCTCCAGTGGCATCTTCCACTGGTCCGGGATGGCCGCGCCCCCGCCGAACACACCCGCCACCGAACCCGCCGTCGCGCCGTTGGAGTCGGTGTCCAGGCCGCCCCGGACGGTCAGGGTGATGGTGCGGGTGAAGTCTCCGTCGCCGTAGAGCAGGCCGGCGGTGAGGACGGCGGCGTTCGGGACGGTGTGGATCCAGCCCATCCCGGTGGTCTCCTCGGTGACCGTGGTGAGCGTGTCCTCCCAGGACATCCGGGTGTCGTGCAGGGAGACGACCCGGCGCACCGTGCGGGCCAGGCGGCTGCTCGCCGGGATCACGGCCAGGGCCTCGTCGACCGCGTGCCGCACCGTGGGTGCCGTGAACGCCGCAGCGATCAGCGCCGCCGCCCACATCGCCCCGTAGACCCCGTTGCCGGTGTGCGACAGCACCGCGTCCCGCCGGGCCAGCGAGGCGGCCCGGCGCGGCACGCCCGGGCAGGTCCAGCCGTAGATGTCGGCCCTGATCAGCGCCCCGATCCACTCCTGGTACGGATTGTCGTACGTCGCCGTCAGCGGCGGCTTGAGCCCGTTGGCGAGGTTGCGGTACGCGGCCCGCTCGGCGGTGAACGTCTGGAGGTACGGCAGCCGCAGCAGCCACAGGTCGCCGACCTGCTCGGTACTGAAGCCGAAGCCGTGGGTCTCCAGCAGGTCCAGGCCGAGGATCGCGTAGTCGACGTCGTCGTCCCGGCAGCTGCCGTGGATGCGGCCGCGCACGCACTGGCGCCACTCGGGCCGCAGCTCGAAGCCGTCGTGTTCGCTGATCGGCTCGGGCAGGTAGTCGGTCAGCGGCAGTGCGGCGGCCTGCCGGAGGTAGCGGTCGATGCGGTCGCGCGTCCAGACCTCGCCCTGCTCGACCGGTTTGCCGAGCATGTTGCCCGCAATGCGGCCCTGCCAGCCGCCGAGGATGCGGTCGGTGAGCTCTGTCTCCGTGCGCGCGAGGGTCATGGTTACGGTCTACCCGTTTCGGCGGGACCCCTTCCCCGCGCCTCTTCGGGGCACGGGTCCAGGGGATGGGCACAGGCTGACGACGCGGGCGTCCTCCGGTTAAGGTCGCAGCGGCGCGACTGGCCCTGACGTGCGTGAGGGCCCGGAGAGCAAGGGGAGTGGCAAGTGGCGGACGCTGCAGTGGGCGATACCTGGAAGACACCGAGGGTGCTCGTCGCCGCGGACAAGTTCAAGGGGTCGCTGACGGCCGTGGAGGTCGCCGAGCGGGTGACGGCCGGGCTGCGCCGGGTCGTACCGGACCTCGACGTCGAGGCACTGCCCGTGGCCGACGGTGGCGACGGAACCGTGGCCGCTGCGGTCGCGGCCGGGTTCGAGCGCCGGGAGGTGCGGGTCGCCGGTCCGCTCGGCGACGAGGTGACGGCGGCGTTCGCGCTGCGCGACGGCACCGCGGTCGTGGAGATGGCCGAGGCGAGCGGACTCCAGCGGTTGCCCGCCGGCGTCTTCGCACCGCTCACGGCGTCCACGTACGGCTCCGGCGAGCTGCTGCGGGCCGCGCTGGACGCGGGTGCCCGCACCATCGTCTTCGGGGTCGGCGGCAGCGCCACCACGGACGGCGGCGCCGGGATGCTGTCCGCGCTGGGCGCGCGCTTCCTGGACCCGCACGGCGAGCCGGTCCCTCCGGGCGGCGGCGGTCTCGCCGAACTGGCCACGGCCGACCTGTCCGGCCTCGACCCGCGCCTCACCGAGATCGAACTGGTTCTCGCCAGCGACGTCGACAACCCGCTGACCGGCCCGAAGGGCGCGCCCGCGGTCTACGGTCCGCAGAAGGGCGCCTCGCCGGACGACGTGGCGGGCCTGGACGCCGCCCTCGCCCACTTCGCGAAGGTGCTGGAGCGGTCGGCCGGACCGCAGGCCGCCGAGTACGCCGCCGCACCGGGCGCGGGCGCGGCGGGCGGCATCGGCTACGGCGCCCTGCTCCTGGGTGCCCGCTTCCGCCCCGGCATCGAGGTCATGCTCGACGTCCTGGGCTTCGCCCCCGCCCTGGACCGCGCCGACCTGGTGATCACCGGCGAGGGCTCCCTCGACGAGCAGACCCTCCACGGCAAGGCCCCGGCGGGCGTCGCCGCGGCGGCCCGTGCGGCCGGCAAGGACGTCGTAGCGGTCTGCGGCCGCCTCGCCCTCCGCCCGGAGGCCCTGGGCCGAGCCGGAATCCGCCGGGCCTACCCCCTGACGGACGCGGAGCCGGACGTGGCGAAGTGCATCGCGGAGGCCGGGCCGATCCTGGAACGGGTGGCGGAGCGGATCGGGCGGGACTTCCTGACCTGAGCCGGGCTTCCCCGGCCTCCGACCGTGCCTCCTGCCCGACCGTGTCGGGCGGCCGACGGGCACAGGCCGGGGGCCCGGGGGCGAAGCCCGCAGGAACAGCACCCCACGGAAGCGCACGAGAAAGCACAAGCAAAGGGCCCCGGACCGAAAACCCGGTCCGGGGCCCAAGCCAGTCGCAACGCTACGGCAGCTGCGCCGCCCGCGCCTCCCGCCGATTGTCACGGAAGTTGTTCACCCGCCGAGCCGTCGCGAACAGCGGAATCACCGCCCCCATGACCAGCTGAAGCGCGCATCCCGTCTGCAGCAGCAACTGCCCGCCCGGCGCGTCGAAGGCCCAGGCCGCCATCAGGCCCATGCCCAGCACGATCCACGACAGCATCGCCACCGCGAGTCGACCCCGGGGTTTGGGGTATTCCACACGGGACACCATCAACCACGCCGTCCCCAGGATCGCCAGCAGTGTCGCCACGAAGGGCAGCTCCAGCAACACGATGGACACGACCGTCAGCGCGCCGAAGGGCGACGGCATGCCCTGGAAGGTGCCGTCCTTGACCGTGACGCACGAGAACCGGGCAAGCCGCAGCACCACCGCCAGCAGCACGACGATCGCCCCGACCGCCGCCACCCGCTGGTGCGCGTCGTCCGCGACCATTCCGTACACCAGCACGAAGTACGCCGGCGCCAGCCCGAAGCTGATCAGGTCGGAGAGGTTGTCCAGCTCCGCGCCCATGGGGGAGGAGCGCAGCTTGCGCGCCACCAAGCCGTCGAAGAGGTCGAAGACCGCCGCGCAGAGCATCAGGATGACCGCCGTGGCCGCGCTGTGGCGGGCCATGCCGGTCTCCTGGCTGCCCGTGAGGTGCGGGATCAGGATGCCGGTGGTGGTGAAGTACACCGCCATGAAGCCGCACGTGGCGTTGCCGAGCGTCAGGGTGTCCGCTATCGAGAGGCGAAGGGAGAGGGGCATCTCCTCTTCTTGGTCGACCTCGTCGGCTTCCGGGACCCAGCCGGCCTTGGTATCAGGATCAATCACGGTCAATGCGAGTCACCCCAGCCACGGTCTTCTGTCCCACCTCGACCGCGACCTCCACACCCTCGGGCAGGTAGAGGTCGACACGCGAGCCGAACCTGATCAGGCCGATCCGCTCGCCCTGCTCGACCTTGGTGCCCTGCGGCACGTACGGGACGATGCGGCGGGCCACCGCGCCGGCGATCTGGATCATCTCGATGTCACCGAGCTCGGTGTCGAAGTGCCAGACGACGCGCTCGTTGTTCTCGCTCTCCTTGTTGAAGGCGGGAACGAAGCCACCGGGCACGTGCTCGACGGACGTCACCGTGCCGGCCAGCGGCGCGCGGTTGACGTGGACGTTGAGCGGGCTCATGAAGATCGCGACGCGGGTGCGGCCGTCCTTCCACGGCATGATGCTCTGCACCACACCGTCGGCGGGCGAGATGACCCGGCCCTGGGCGATCTCGCGCTCCGGGTCGCGGAAGAACCACAGCATTCCCGCCGCGAGCGCGGTGGCGGGAACGGCGACGGCCTTGGCGGCGCCCGAGCGGCGGGCACGGGCCAGGCTGAGGGCTGCGGTGGCGACGGTCGGAAGGAGCCACGGCGATGCTCCGCGCGCGAGGCGTACGCCGGCCCGGCTGTCGCGAGGTGCAGAGGTTTGGCTGTGGGGCATGGATGACCTTCGTAGCGGATGATGCCGCGCTTCGGCGGGGGACGGCGGCTTTCCGGCGATCGTAGCGGCTCGGAGCCATAACTGGGTAAGCCAGGAAGCCGAGTCGGCGGCCGAAGAGTGCTGACGGGGTGTGATCTTGTTCTCCAAGAAAACACCCCGTATCCGGACATCTAGCCCTGGAATCGATACTCTTCGAGCAGTCTCCGGCCGATGATCATTTTCTGGATCTCGGCGGTACCTTCACCGATCAGCAGCATCGGTGCCTCACGGTAGAGGCGCTCGATCTCGTACTCCTTGGAGAAGCCGTAGCCGCCGTGGATCCGGAAGGAGTCCTCCACGACCTCCTTGCAGTACTCGGAGGCGAGATACTTCGCCATCCCAGCCTCGAGGTCGTTTCGCTCACCGGAGTCCTTTTTGCGTGCTGCGTTCACCATCATCGCATGCGCGGCCTCGACCTTGGTAGCCATCTCCGCCAGCTTGAACTGGATCGCCTGGTGCTGGGCGATCGGCTTCCCGAAGGTGTGACGCTGCTGCGCGTACTGGACACCCAGCTCGAACGCACGCTGGGCGACGCCACAGCCACGCGCCGCCACGTTGACGCGGCCCACCTCGACGCCGTCCATCATCTGGTAGAAACCACGCCCGGTGACCCCGCCGAGCACACGATCGGCAGGAATGCGCAGGCCATCCATGATGAGTTCGGTGGTGTCGACGCCCTTGTACCCCATCTTGTCGATCTTGCCGGGGATGGTGAGGCCGGGGCGGACCTCGCCGAAGCCCGGCTCCTTCTCGACCAGGAAGGTCGTCATCGACTTGTGGGGCGCGGTGCTCTCGGGGTGACCTTCGTCACTTCGGACCAGAACGGCCACCAGAGACGACGTACCGCCGTTGGTCAGCCACATCTTCTGGCCGTTCAGGACGTACGCGTCGCCGTCCTTCACCGCCTTCGACGTGATCGCCGACACGTCCGAGCCGAGACCCGGCTCCGACATCGAGAACGCGCCACGGATGTCGCCGGCCGCCATCCTCGGCAGGAAGTGGTCCTTCTGCTCCTGCGTGCCGTGCTGCTTGAGCATGTACGCCACGATGAAGTGCGTGTTGATGATGCCGGACACCGACATCCACCCGCGGGCGATCTCCTCCACGCACAGCGCGTACGTCAGGAGCGACTCGCCCAGCCCCCCGTACTCCTCGGGGATCATCAGGCCGAACAGGCCCAACTCCTTGAGGCCGTCCACGATCTGCTGCGGGTACTCGTCGCGGTGCTCCAGCTCGGTCGCGACCGGGAGGATCTCCTTGTCCACGAAGTCGCGGACGGTGGAGAGGATCTCCTGCTGGATGTCGGTCAGACCGGCGGTCTGGGCGAGTCGCGCCATGGCTACTTCTCCTGCTCCCTCAGCTGCGGCCGGCCGGGCTGCTCGCCGCCGCGCTCCTTGATGTACGTCTCGGTCGGCACCATCACCTTGCGGCGGAACACGCAGACCAGCGTGCCGTCCTGCTTGTAGCCCTTGGTCTCGACGTGGACGATGCCGCGGTCGTTCTTCGACTTCGACGGCCACTTGTCGAGCACGGTCGTCTCGCCGTAGATCGTGTCGCCGTGGAAGGTCGGCGCCACGTGCCTGAGCGACTCGATCTCCAGGTTGGCGATCGCCTTGCCGGAGACGTCCGGCACGGACATGCCGAGCAGCAGCGAGTAGATGTAGTTCCCGACGACGACGTTCCTGCCGAAGTCCGTCGTCTGCTCCGCGTAGTTCGCGTCCATGTGGAGCGGGTGGTGGTTCATGGTGAGGAGACAGAACAGGTGGTCGTCGTACTCGGTGACCGTCTTGCCCGGCCAGTGCTTGTACGTCGCCCCGACCTCGAACTCCTCGTAGGTGCGTCCGAACTGCATGGCGCTCAGGCCTCCGGGGTCTCGAACTTGCTGGTGCGCCGCATGCCGGCGGCGCGTCCCTTGCCCGCGATGACCAGGGCCATCTTGCGGCTGGCCTCGTCGATCATCTCGTCGCCGAGCATCGCGGAGCCCTTCTTGCCGCCCGCCTCGGACGTGTAGTAGTCGTACGCGTCCAGGATCAGCTCGGCGTGGTCGTAGTCCTCCTGGGAGGGCGAGAAGATCTCGTTGGACGCCTCGACCTGGCCCGGGTGCAGCACCCACTTGCCGTCGAAGCCGAGGGCGGCGGCGCGCTGGGCGACCTCGCGGTAGCCGTCGATGTTGCGGATCTGCAGGTAGGGGCCGTCGATCGCCTGGAGGTTGTTGGCGCGGGCGGCCATCAGGATCTTCATCAGGATGTAGTGGTAGGCGTCCGCCGGGTAGCCGGGCGGCTGCTCGCCCACGACCAGCGACTTCATGTTGATCGACGCCATGAAGTCGGCCGGGCCGAAGATGATCGTCTCGACGCGGGGGGAGGCCTGCGCGATCTCGTTGACGTTGTTCAGGCCCTGCGCGTTCTCGATCTGCGCCTCGATGCCGATCCGGCCGACCTCGAAGCCCATCGTCTTCTCGATCTGCGTCAGCAGCAGGTCCAGGGCGACGATCTGCTGGGCGTCCTGCACCTTCGGCAGCATGATGCAGTCGAGGTTCGGGCCGGCGCCCTCGACGACCGTGACGACATCGCGGTACGTCCACTCGGTCGTCCAGTCGTTGACGCGCACGACCCGTGTCTTGCCCGTCCAGTCGCCCTCGTTGAGGAACTTGACGATGGTGTGCCGCGCCTCGGGCTTGGCGAGCGGGGCGCACGCGTCCTCCAGGTCGAGGAAGACCTGGTCCGCCGGGAGGCCCTGGGCCTTCTCCAGGAAGCGCGGGTTCGAGCCCGGTACCGCCAGGCAGGAACGCCGGGGGCGAAGGCGGTTGATCGAAGGGTGCGCGGCGGAGCCGCCCGTTGGAAGGGTGGTGGTGGGCGACGGGTGGGCGGTCATGCGGGGACCTCCAGAGGGTCGAGCTTGTTCGCTTTCCGGATCTCGTCGACGATGCGGCCGATGATTCCGGTGATGTCGAAGTCCTTCGGGGTGAAGACCGCGGCCACTCCGGCTGCCCTGAGCTGCTCGGCATCCCCGTTCGGGATGATGCCACCGGCGATCACCGGAATGTCTGTGGCACCGGCCACACGCAGCCGTTCGAGCACGTCCGGCACCAGTTGGGCGTGCGAGCCGGACAGGATGGACAGGCCGACCGCGTGCACGTCCTCGGCGAGGGCCGCGTCCACGATCTGCTCGGGCGTCAGCCGGATGCCCTGGTAGACCACCTCGAAGCCGGCGTCACGCGCGCGCACGGCGATCTGCTCGGCGCCGTTGGAGTGGCCGTCCAGGCCCGGCTTGCCGACCAGGAAACGCAGCTTGCCGACGCCCAGCTCCTTGGCCGTCAGGTCCACCGTGCGACGGACCCGGTGCAGTGTGCTGCCCTCCTCGACGGGGACGGCCACCGGCGCCGAGGAGACACCCGTGGGAGCCCTGAACTCGCCGAACACCTCGCGCAGGGCCCCGGCCCACTCGCCGGTGGTCGCCCCGGCGCGGGCGCACTCCAGGGTGGCCTCCATGAGGTTCCCGGTGCCGCAGGCGGCCTCCTTCAGCCGCTCCAGCGCCTTGCAGGGCCGCGGGTGGTTGAAGGGCGGCTGGTAGCGGCTGTCGCGCCACTGCTGGAGCGAGGCGATGACGCGGGCCTCGACCTCCGGGTCGACCGTCTGGATCGCGGTGTCCAGGTCGGCGGTCAGCGGGTTCGGCTCGGTGCCCTCGAAGGCGTTCACGCCGATGATCTTCTCCTGGCCGGACTCGATCCGGCCCCGGCGCTCCGCGTGCGAGGCGACCAGCTGCGACTTGAGGTAGCCGGACTCGACGGCCGCCATCGCGCCCCCCATCTCCTGGATGCGGTCGATCTCCGCGGACGCGGCCTCGACCAGCTCCTCCACCTTCGCCTCGATGACCTTCGAGCCCTCGAAGATGTCGTCGTACTCCAGCAGATCGCTCTCGTACGCCAGCACCTGCTGGATGCGCAGTGACCACTGCTGGTCCCACGGGCGGGGCAGGCCGAGCGCCTCGTTCCAGGCGGGGAGCTGCACGGCGCGAGCGCGGGCGTCCTTGGAGAGGGTCACGGCCAGCATCTCCAGGACGATCCGCTGGACGTTGTTCTCCGGCTGGGCCTCGGTCAGGCCGAGGGAGTTGACCTGGACGCCGTAGCGGAAACGACGGTGCTTGGGGTTCTCGATGCCGTACCGCTCGCGGGTGATCCTGTCCCAGATGCGGCCGAAGGCGCGCATCTTGCACATCTCCTCGATGAAACGGACGCCCGCGTTCACGAAGAACGAGATCCGGCCGACGACATCGCCCATGCGCTCCTGCGGCACCTGCCCCGAGTCGCGCACGGCGTCGAGGACGGCGATCGCGGTGGACATCGCGTACGCGATCTCCTGGACCGGCGTGGCGCCCGCCTCCTGCAGGTGGTAGCTGCAGATGTTGATCGGATTCCACTTCGGCATGTGTGAGACCGTGTACGCGATCATGTCCGTCGTCAGCCGGAGCGACGGCCCGGGCGGGAACACGTGCGTGCCGCGGGACAGGTACTCCTTGACGATGTCGTTCTGGGTCGTGCCCTGGAGCTTGGTGATGTCCGCACCCTGCTCCTCGGCGACGACCTGGTAGAGCGCCAGCAGCCACATGGCCGTGGCGTTGATGGTCATCGAGGTGTTCATCTGCTCCAGGGGGATGTCCTGGAACAGCCGGCGCATGTCACCGACGTGCCCGATCGGCACACCGACCCGGCCGACCTCGCCGCGGGCGAGGATGTGGTCGGAGTCGTAGCCGGTCTGCGTCGGCAGGTCGAAGGCCACGGACAGACCCGTCTGGCCCTTGGCGAGGTTGCGCCGGTACAGCTCGTTGGACGCCTCGGCCGTGGAGTGACCGGCGTAGGTCCGCATGAGCCACGGCCGGTCCTTCTGACGCTCAGTCATCTGTGACCTCAGCTGTCTTTCAGACGTTCCGGAAGCGGTTGATGGCGTCGATGTGCTGCGCGCGCTTGGCGTGGTCGCGCACGCCCAGGCCCTCCTCGGGGGCCATGCACAGCACGCCGACCTTGCCCTGGTGCAGGTTGCGGTGCACGTCGTAGGCGGCCTGGCCGGTGTCCTCCAGGGAGTACACCTTCGACAGGGTCGGGTGGATCTTGCCCTTCGCGATGAGCCGGTTGGCCTCCCAGGCCTCGCGGTAGTTGGCGAAGTGCGAGCCGATGATCCGCTTCAGCGACATCCACAGGTAGCGGTTGTCGTACTCGTGCATGTAGCCCGAGGTGGAGGCACAGGTGGTGATGGTGCCGCCCTTGCGGGTGACGAAGACGCTCGCGCCGAAGGTCTCGCGGCCGGGGTGCTCGAAGACGATGTCGATGTCCTCGCCGCCGGTGAGCTCGCGGATGCGCTTGCCGAAGCGCTTCCACTCCTTGGGGTCCTGGGTGTTCTCGTCCTTCCAGAACTTGTAGCCCTCGGCGTTGCGGTCGATGATCGCCTCGGCGCCCATGGACCGGCAGATCTCCGCCTTCTGCGGCGAGGACACGACACAGATCGGGTTGGCGCCGCCGGCCAGCGCGAACTGGGTGGCGTAACTGCCGAGTCCGCCGCTCGCGCCCCAGATGAGCACGTTGTCGCCCTGCTTCATGGCGGCGCCGTTGCGGGAGACCAGCTGCCGGTAGGCGGTGGAGTTCACCAGGCCCGGGGCGGCGGCCTCCTCCCAGCTCAGGTGGTCCGGCTTGGGCATCAGCTGGTTGGACTTCACCAGCGCGATCTCGGCGAGGCCGCCGAAGTTGGTCTCGAAGCCCCAGATGCGCTGCTCCGGGTCGAGCATCGTGTCGTTGTGGCCGTCGCTGGACTCCAGCTCGACGGACAGACAGTGCGCGACGACCTCGTCACCGGGACGCCAGGCGTTGACGCCCGGGCCGGTGCGCAGGACGACGCCCGCGAGGTCGGAGCCGATGATGTGGTACGGCAGGTCGTGGCGCTTGGCCAGCTCGCTGGTGCGGCCGTAGCGCTCCAGGAAGCCGAACGTCGACAGCGGCTCGAAGATCGAGGTCCACACCGAGTTGTAGTTGACCGACGAGGCCATGACGGCCACCAGGGCCTCGCCCGGGCCGAGCTCGGGCAGCGGCACCTCGTCCAGGTGGATCGACTTGCGGGGGTCCTTGTCGCGCGTGGCGAGCCCGGCGAACATCTCCGTCTCGTCCTTGTGCACGGTGATCGCGCGGTACGACTCGGGGAGCGGGAGGGCGGCGAAGTCCTCCGACGTGGAGTCGGGCGACTGGATCGCGGCCAGGATGTCCTTCACGGTCACGGTATTGCCTCCGGCGGTGAGCGCCCTGAGGGAGGGGCGCTGACGGTTACGTCGGTGCTGCTGAGGGTCGAGGGTGTGCCGTCGGTTCGGCGGTGGTGCTGGTCGGCAGCGCTGGTGGCGCGGGAGGTTGCCTGTGACGCAGGCGTCCGGACGGCAGGCGCTGGGCTTGCGGGGACATCGCCCGGACCTCTTCAACGTATGACACCGCGTGTCACCCCGCAAGGCACTGAGTGCCAGAAGTTCCTCTCACATGAAATCTTTACGTAACAAATGAGCGATGATCGATCGAACGGGCTCGCAGAGGCCCTTCAAAACGGCCCCTGACATGCCAAAACGGCCACCCCGAAGGGTGGCCGTCATCACAGGCGCGGGAGCCGCTCAGCGCTCCTTGAGCGCCTGTTCGATCGTCCGCATGACCTCGTCCAGCGGGGCGTCGGTGCGGGCGACGGTCACCAGCACCTCGCCCTGCGCCGAGGCCGTGGCCGCGGCCGGCTGCGGGCCCGTGGAGCGGCCGGCCCCGATGCCCGTGCCGAACGTCTTGCGCACGATCGCGAAGGCGTGGTCCAGCTGCGCCTCCACGTCCCCCTGTCCGCCCGCCCGCAGCCAGCGCCGCAGGACGTGGTTGTGGGCGGTGACCACGGCGGACGCGGCGACCTCCGCCAGCAGCGGGTCGTCGTTGGCGTCGTCGGCGTGCGCGCGCTCGTCGAAGTGGCCCAGGAGATAGCGGGTGAACAGGCGCTCGTAACGGGCCACCGACGCGATCTCCGCCTCGCGCAGCGTGGGCACCTCGCGTGTCAGCTTGTAGCGGGCGACCGAGATCTCCGGCCGGGCCGCGTACATCCTCATGACTTCCTTGATGCCGCGGCACACCGTGTCGAGCGGATGCTCGTGCGCGGGCGCGGCGTTGAGGACCGCCTCGGCGCGGATCAGGGTGTCGTCGTGGTCGGGGAAGATCGCCTCTTCCTTGGAGCGGAAGTGGCGGAAGAACGTGCGACGGGCCACCCCGGCCTGGGCCGCGATCTCGTCGACGGTGGTCGCCTCGTACCCCTTGGTCGCGAACAGCTCCATCGCGGCGGCCGCCAGTTCCCGGCGCATCTTGAGCCGCTGGGCGGCGGCGCGAGAGCCTGCGGCACTTTCCGGCGCGTCGGTCGTAGCTGATGTGCGTGAGGACTTGGCGGGCTGGGACATGCCCTGAACGTACTGCATGTGCGCAGCTCGCTGCGCGTGAGCTGGTGCTCCACCGCCGCCGGAGGGCGGGGGAAACCGGTCCGGGCGGAGCAGGCCGCCCCACTCCGCGCCGGACCGGAACCAGTCGCCGGAATGCTCAGCGCTTGGCATATTCGCGGAAGCCACGGCCGGTCTTGCGGCCGAGGCAGCCCGCGGCCACCAGGTGCTCCAGCAGCGGCGCCGGGGCGAGCCCCGGGTCGCGGAACTCGCGGTGCAGAACCTTCTCGATGGCGAGCGAGACGTCGAGTCCGACGACGTCCAGCAGCTCGAACGGGCCCATCGGGTACCCGCCGCCCAGCTTCATCGCCGCGTCGATGTCGTCGAGCGACGCGTAGTGCTCCTGGACCATCTTGATCGCGTTGTTGAGGTACGGGAACAGCAGCGCGTTCACGATGAAGCCCGCCCGGTCTCCGCAGTCGACCGCGTGCTTCCTGATCCGGGCGCAGACCTCGCGGACCGTCGCGTGGACGTCGTCGGCCGTCAGCACCGTACGGACGACCTCGACCAGCTTCATGGCCGGTGCCGGGTTGAAGAAGTGCATGCCGATCACGTCCTGCGGGCGTGACGTGGCACGGGCGCAGGCGACGACCGGGAGGGAGGAGGTCGTGGTGGCCAGCACCGCGCCCGGCTTGCAGACCTTGTCCAGCGCGGCGAACAGCTGCCGCTTGACCTCCAGGTCTTCGGCGACGGCCTCCACGGCCAGGTCGACGACCGCGAAGTCGTCGTACGTGCCCGTGGCCGTGATGCGGTCCAGGGTCTCGGCGGCGGCCTCGGCGGTCATCCGGCCCTTGTCGACCGAGCGGGCCAGGGACTCGCCGATCCGCGCCTTGGCGGCCTGCGCCTTCTCCTCGCTGCGGGCCGCGAGGACGACCTCGTACCCGGCCTTGGCGAAGACCTCGGCGATACCGGAGGCCATGGTGCCCGAGCCCGCGACACCGACCGAGCGGACCTCCCGGCCCGGGACCAGGTCGCCGCCCTCCAGCGGGGTCAGCGCGTCCCGCACGACGGTGCCGCTGCCCGGCGCCTCGTACGTGTAGAACCCGCGTCCCGCCTTGCGGCCGGTCAGGCCCGCCTCGCTCAGCTGCTTGAGGATCGGCGCCGGGGCGTGCAGCCGGTCGCGGGACGCGGCGTACATCGCCTCCAGGACCGTGCGCGCGGTGTCGACACCGATCAGGTCGAGCAGCGCCAGCGGGCCCATCGGCAGCCCGCAGCCCAGCCGCATCGCGGCGTCGATGTCCTCACGGGAGGCGTACTTCGCCTCGTACATCGCGGCGGCCTGGTTGAGGTAGCCGAACAGCAGGCCGTCGGCGACGAACCCGGGGCGGTCGCCGACCGCGACGGGCTCCTTGCCCAGGTCGAGGGCGAGGTTCGTGACCGTCGTGACGGCCGCGGGCGCGGTCAGCACCGAGGAGACGACCTCGACCAGCCGCATCGCCGGGGCCGGGTTGAAGAAGTGCAGGCCCAGCACCCGCTCCGGACGGGCCGAGTCGGCGGCGAGCCGCGTGACGGACAGGGCGTTGGTGCCGGTCGCCATGATCGTCTCCGGGCGCACGATGCCGTCCAGCTCCCGGAAGATCTGCTGCTTGATCTCGTACGACTCCGGCGCCACCTCGATGACCAGGTCGGCGTCGGCCGCGGCCCGCAGGTCGGTGGAGGTGCGGACGCGGTCCAGGATCTCCGCGCGGTCCTGCTCGGTCAGCCGCCCGCGCTCGACGCCACGGGCGGTGGAGGACTCCAGGGCGGCGACGCACTTCGCCGCCTGGGCCTCGCTGATGTCGATGCCGACGACCTCGCGGCCGGCCTTGGCGAGGACCTCGGCGATGCCGGTGCCCATCGTGCCGAGGCCGACGACTGCGATGGTGCGCAGCGGGGACAGGGACGGGTCGGAAAAGGGAGTGGCCATCGCGGGACTCCAGGAATGAGGGTGACGACGGGGAACGCCCCGGGTGCGCCGAGGACGGGCCGACGAGAGCCGGACCTCCGGGCGCACCGGGTGCGTGAAAAATGCGGGTGTTGGCCGGGCTGCGAGCGCACACGCCCGGTGCCGTCGCCGCGGGCGTGCACACGCCCGGTGAACGGCGGTTCCGACCGGCCCTGTCCCGGGGCCGAGCCGTACTGCGGTACCTGAAGTACCGAACCGACTGCTCTCACGACGGCCGCGTCACCAGACCGCCACGAGGGGATACGAGTGGGTAACTCGCTCGTCTGAGCTTAACTCGCGGGTAACGAGCGCGCCAGCCCTCGTGTTTGTGATGTACGTCCCGAGCGGCTCGCGGCACCCCTAATCTCTCAGTCATGGACGAAGAGTTGCGATCACTCACGGAGCGCTTACGGCAGGAGTCGGCGGCGTCGCCCGCCTTCGAGCGGCTCGTGGCGACCGACGACCTCGACGCCCTGGCCGCGGTGCTGACCGAACCGGGGCGGCCCTTGTGGGCGAGGGAGCTGGCCGCCTTCCGGCTGGGACTCGCCGGGGACCGGCGGGCCTTCGAGTCCCTGGTACTGCTGCTCAACCACCGGGATCCGCCGCGCTGCGCCTCCGCCGCCCACGCCCTGGCCCGTCTCGGCGACCCGCGCACCGCCCGCGCGGCGGCCGCCCTCGCCACCAACGAACTGCGCGTCGCCTACGCCCTGCACCCCGTCCGGCTCCTGGTCGAACTGCGCGCCCCGGAGGCCGTCCCCGCCCTCATCACCACCCTCCGGCGACGGCTGCGCCCGCACGATCCCTACCGCCGCGTGGCCCTCGCCTGCGTGGACGGGCTCGGCACGCTGGGCGACGCCCGGGCCAGACCCGTACTGAACGAGGCCCTCGCGCACCCGGTGCTGGCGGAGGCGGCGGTGCGGGCGCTGGGGCGGATTCCCAGGCAGAGGTGAGAAGCAGAGGGGAGATCAGCGGGGGAGTGCGCGCGTGTACCGCACCTCCGGGACCATGACACCGGCCACCTCGAAGGGCTCCTCGGCGCCGTCCACCTCGAAGCCGGCCCGTTCGTAGAAGCGGCGGGCTCGGCCGTTCTCCTTGAGGACCCACAGGAGCAGACGGCTGTGGCCCGCGGCGGCGCAGCGTGCGACGGACTCCGCGAGCAGGGCCTGCCCCGCGCCCTGTCCCAGGTGCTCCGGATGGACGTAGATGGCGTACAACTCGGCGTCATCGGTGATGACTTCGCCGTCGCGGTACGGCCCGTGGCAGGCCCAGCCGACGACCTCGCCGCCGGTGTCCTCGGCGACCAGGTTCACCACGCTACCGTCGGCCTGCGCCAGGTACCCGCGACGCCGCTCGGCGTCCTCCGCGACGCTGAGCCCGTCCAGGTACGACTGCGGCATCAGCCCCCGGTACGCGCTCTGCCAGCCGCGGACGCGGATCTCCGCGACGCGGTCGCAGTCGGCGAGCGTCATCTCCCGTATCCGAAGCTCCCTTGTCCGGGGATTCACTCCGCCACCACCGCGAATGCCTCGACCTCCAGCAGGAACTCCGGCCGGACCAGCCCGGCGACCCGCACCGCCGACGCGGCCGGTAGCCGGTCGTCGGGTATGCGCTCGGCACGGGCGGCGCGGATCGCGGGCAGGTGGGCCATGTCCGTGACGAAGTAGGTGAGCTTGACGACCTCGTCGAAGGTCGCTCCGGCGGCGGCCAGGCAGCACCGGAGGTTCTCGAAGACCTGGCGGGCCTGCGCCGCCGGGTCGCCCTCGCCGACCAGCTTGCCCTGCTCGTCGAGCGCGAGCTGACCGGCGACGGCGATGAAACGGCCCGTGCCCATGACGGTGGGGGTACCCCCTGCTCGAGCGAAGCCGAGAGCTTGGGGGAGGCTGTACTGGGCAGCGGCGGCGACCCCGTCGGGGGCGGGAATCCTGGTCAGCTCACTCATGGGTCCATGGTGGACCAGGGGACTGACAACGCCCGCCCCCGACGGATCGTCAGCCACTCGATGCCCGGCCGTCTCAGCCTCGGAAGCCGAGCAGGCCGTGCAGCGCCGAGCCCTTCGAGGAGGCCGACGCTCCCTTCGTGGCGGCCGGCTTCGGGTCGGGCAGGGCCTCGCACACCGCGTCCGCCGCGTCGTGGCCGCGCGGCACGGTGCCGTCGGAGAGGTACGCCGCCAGATGCTTGTCCAGGCAGGCGTTCCCGCTCAGCGTGATGCCGTGGTTACCGCCGCCCTCCTCGACCACCAGGCTGGAGCGCGCCAGCAGACGGTGGACGGCGACAGCGCCCTCGTACGGGCTGGCCGCGTCGCCGGTCGCCTGGAACAGCAGGGCGGGCGGCAGCTCGCCGTTGGCGACGTTCACCGGCTTGTGCGAGTCCGTCGGCCAGAACGCGGGACGGAGGACCGCGAGGGTCACCGTCCTCGCCGCATCGTCCCGGAAAGACGTCCCGGAAGAGCCCGTTCTGTCGCTGTCATGACCCGGATGGATCTTCGGATGCGCTCGAACGCTCCTACTCGAACGCCCCTGTTCGAGCGTCCTGCTCGACCGCTCCTAGAGGAGCGAGAGTTGGGTCGGCCCGGACACCGGTGGTTCCTCGGCCGCCTCAGGGGGCCGGATCCGGCGCGGCGTCTGCGCGCGCGTGGGCCCGATGCCGTACTCCTCGGCCAGTTCGTGCACCTGACGGGTGATCCGGCGCTGGTACCACTTCGGGGCGTAGGAGCCCTCCGCGTACAGCCGCTGGTAGCGCGCCACCAGGTGCGGATGGTGCTGCTCCAGCCAGGCCATGAACCACTCGCGGGCGCCGGGGCGCAGGTGCAGCACCAGCGGGGTGACGGACGTGGCGCCGGAGGCCGCGATCGCCCGCACGGTGGCCCGCAGTTGGGCCGGCTGGTCGCTGAGGAACGGGATCACCGGCGCCATCAGCACGCCGCAGCCGATGCCGTGCTCGCCGAAGGCCCGTACGACCTCCAGGCGCCGCTCGGGCGCGGGCGTGCCCGGTTCGACGGTGCGCCACAGCTCCTGGTCGGTGAAGCCGACCGAGACGGAGATGCCGACGTCGGTCACCTCCGCCGCCTGGGTGATCAGGTCCAGGTCGCGCAGGATGAGCGTGCCCTTGGTCAGGATCGAGAAGGGGTTCGCGTGGTCGCGCAGGGCCGAGATGATGCCCGGCATCAGGCGGTAGCGGCCCTCGGCGCGCTGGTAGCAGTCGACGTTCGTACCCATCGCGATGTGCTCGCCCTGCCAGCGGCGCGAGCCGAGCTGCCGGCGCAGCAGCTCCGGCGCGTTGATCTTGACCACGATCTGGGAGTCGAAGCCGAGGCCCGTGTCGAGGTCGAGATAGCTGTGGGTCTTGCGCGCGAAGCAGTACACACACGCGTGTGAGCAGCCGCGATAGGGATTGACCGTCCATTGGAACGACATCCGGGAGACCGCCGGCACCCGGTTGATGATCGAGCGGGCCCGGATCTCGTGGAAGGTGATGCCGCGGAACTCCGGCGTGTCGAAGGTACGGGTGGTCACGGCGTCCGCGCCGAACAGCGCGGCATCGGCCCGGCTGTGTTCGGAATCCACGGTGAGGTTCTCCCAGCGCATGACGCCTCCTCGGTAGCACTGCCCCCAGAATAGAACACTTGTTCCCTTGATCGTGCGAGGACGTTTTCCGAACGTGTTCGACCGGGTTGGGCGACCCCGATTTGGGAGGCCGGGCAGCGGGGTGGTTGGCTTGCCCCGACCCCCCGAGAACCCATGTCCTGGAGGAACCTGATGGCGCAGGTCGAGGCCACTACGGAGCGGATCGTCGCGGCGGACGCGGAGACGGTGTTCGACGCCCTCGCCGACTACAGCGGCACGCGCGCGAAGCTGCTGCCCGAGCAGTTCAGCGAATACGAGGTCCGGGAGGGCGGTGACGGCGAGGGCACCCTCGTCCACTGGAAGCTCCAGGCCACCAGCAAGCGCGTGCGCGACTGCCTCCTGGAGGTCAGCGAGCCCACCGACGGCGAGCTGGTCGAGAAGGACCGCAACTCCTCCATGGTCACCACCTGGCGGGTCACCCCGGCCGGCGACGGCAGGTCCCGGGTCGTCGTGACCACCACCTGGACCGGTGCCGGCGGCATCGGCGGCTTCTTCGAGAAGACCTTCGCGCCCAAGGGTCTCGGGCGGATCTACGACGCGCTGCTCGCCCGGCTCGCCGCCGAGGTCGAGAAGTAGACCCCCTCAAACCGGGAATTTCCAGGGGGCGTTGTGCCCCTCACCGGTTCGGGTGATCTCCGTTCGGCTCCGACTCGTGCCGTAACTCGTCGCGCTTGCTCGTAGTTGTCGCTTTTACGCGGGAATTGTGCGGCAGCGCGACGAGGGGAGCGGTAGGTGGGCGGGATCACTCTGGCGCAGGACGAACCGGCGGTGGCACCTCCCGAACCCCCGGCACCACCACAGGCCCCGGCCGCCGAACTCAGCCCGCGCAGAGTGCGGTTGGTCATCCTCTCGCTCATCCTGGCCCTGCTCCTGGCCGCCCTGGAGCAGATGATCGTGGCCACGGCGCTCCCGAAGATCGCCGGTGAGCTGCACGGCCTGGACCGCATGTCCTGGGCGATCACCGCCTACCTGCTCACCGCGACCGTAGGGCTGCCGATCTACGGCAAGCTGGGCGACCTGCTCGGCCGCAAGGGTGTCTTCCAGTTCGCGATCGTCGTCTTCGTCGCCGGCTCCGCGCTCGCGGGCCGGGCGCAGACCATGGACCAGCTGATCGCCTTCCGCGCCCTCCAGGGCGTCGGCGCGGGCGGCCTCATGACGGGTGTCCAGGCGATCATCGCGGACATCGTGCCCGTCCGGCGGCGCGGCCGCCACATGGGCCTGATCGGCGCCGCCTTCGGAATCGCCTCCGTGGCCGGACCCCTGCTCGGCGGCTACTTCACCGACCACCTCTCCTGGCGCTGGTGCTTCTACGTCAACGTGCCCTTCGGCCTGGTCACGCTGGCCGTCGTCGCCGTCGCGCTGAAGCTCCCGAAACCGCCCGGCAAGGCCCGGCTGGACATCCTCGGCGCGCTGCTGCTGACCGCCGCCTCCACCTGCCTGGTCCTGCTGACCAGTTGGGGCGGCACCGAGTACGCCTGGGACTCGCGCGTGATCCTCGGCCTCGGCGCGGGAGCGGCCGTGTCGACCGTCCTCTTCCTCGTCGCCGAGCGCTTCGCCCCCGAACCCCTCATCCCGCTGCGGCTGTTCAGGGATTCCGTCTTCAACGTCACCGGCCTGATCGGCGTGGTGACCGGAGCCGGGCTGTTCGGCGCCGCGAGCTATCTGCCGACCTACCTCCAGATGGTCGACGGGGCCTCCGCCACCGAGTCGGGCCTGCTCATGCTGCCGATGATGGCCGGCATCGTCGGCGCCTCGATCATCGCCGGACAGCTCATCAGCCACACCGGCCGCTACAAGGCGTACCCGATCCTCGGCGGCGCCCTCTCCGTCGCCGGCATGTGGCTGCTGTCCCGCCTCGACGCCGACACGCCCCGGCTGCACTACAGCGTCTGGATGGCCGTCCTCGGTACCGGCATCGGCATGGTGATGCCGACGCTGATCCTCGCCGTGCAGAACTCGGTGCGTCCCGCCGACCTCTCCACCGCCACCAGCGCCAACAACTACTTCCGGCAGATCGGCGGCAGCGTCTCAGCCGCCGTCTTCGGCACCCTCCTCGCCGACCGGCTCGCCGACGCCCTCGCCCACCACCTGCCCACGCGCGCGGACGGCCGGCTCCCCGACCCCGAGTCCATCACCCCGCAGCTCGTGCACGGCCTGCCCCCCGCGCTGCGCGACGGCTACATCGGGGCGTACGCCGACGCCATGCCGCGGATCTTCCTCTACCTGGTGCCGGTGCTCGTCCTCGGACTGGTCATCGCCCTCTTCCTCAAGGAGAAACCCCTGGTGTCCCACAACGTTTCCGTCACCGACCCGGACACGGCGCCGGGGAGGTCCCCGATCCCGCGGGCGCGCGCTCCCCACACCGCCGGGGTCCCCGTCTGCGGCTCGGTGCAGCACCACGACGGGACCGTCGTGCCCCGCGCGGCACTCACGCTCATCGACGTCACCGGGCAGCAGACCGGGCGCGGTGCCAGCGGCGAGGACGGGCGCTACGCGCTGGCCACCCCGGGCCCCGGCGCGTACGTGCTGATCGCCGCCGCGGGCGGCCACCAGCCGCAGGCGGTCTCCGTGACCGTCGGCGAACGCCCCGTCGAGCTGGACATCGTCCTGGGCGGCGCCGGGAACCTCGTCGGCAGCGTGGTCACCGCCGACGGCACACCCGTACGGGACGCCAGCGTCACCCTCACCAACGTGCACGGCGAGGTCGTGGCCACCACCCGCAGCGGCCGTGAGGGCGGCTACGTCATCACCGATCTGGTGGCCGGCGAGTACACCCTCGCCGCCAGCGCCCCCGCCTTCCGCCCGGCCGCGCTCCCCGTCACGGTCCAGGCCGCCCGCGAGACCCGCCGGGACATCGAACTGGCCGGCGGCGCCCTCCTGCGCGGCACCGTCCGGGCCGGTGGCGGCCGGCCCGTGGAGGACGCGCGCGTGACCCTGCTCGACGTGGCCGGCAACGTCGTCGACACCCTCACCACCGGGCCTGACGGCACGTTCCGGTTCGTCGACCTGTCCTCCGGCGAGTACACCGTCATCGCCGCCGGTTACCCGCCCGTCGCCACCGTGCTCCAGGTGGCCGGTGGCGGCCGCACCGAGCGGGACCTCCAGCTGGGGCACGAGGACTGAACCCACACCGGCGCGCGGGGTCGTACGCCGGTGCGGCCCCCGCGCGAGGAATTCCCGTGTTGCCTCGCCGTCGACCGCGAAGGCCTCGTGTCTCACTGGAGCCGGGGCGCGGCGCCTGTTCGGCGTCTCGAAGGACGAGGCGATCGGCCGCGCGGCCCTCGACCTGCTCCCCGTCTCCGGCGCGCTCCCCGAGGGCCTGGACACCACCCCGTACGAGCCCGACGACGGACCCGGCCCCGGACCCGGCCCTGACCGTCGGTCCCCATCCGGCCCTGCGCCAGCTGCTGTTGGCCGATCCCGCGCTGCCGCTGGCGGACCTCGGCTGCGGCAACGGCACTCAGATCCGTTTCCTCGCCGACCGCTTCCCGCGGGTCGTGGGCGTCGACCTGTCGGCCGCGGCCCTCGACCACGCCCGGCGGGCCGACCTGGCGGGCCAGGCGGCCCCGGCAGCTGGACGCAGCCGACAAGACCGAGGCGCGGGCCCTGCACGCCGAGCTGCCCTCCAGGTGGCTGGTGGCGGAGCTGAGCGCGAGGCGGTCTGGTGGGCGCGTTTTTGTCGGTGTACGGTCACGATGCCCCGGTCCGTGCACCCGCCTCGTCCCCCGGAGGACAGTCATGCCGATGCCCTGGTTACGGATGCTGGTCGCGTCGACGGCGGCGCTGGTGCTGGCCGGCCCGTCCGCGGTCGCCACGGCCGCCGCGCCGGACAACGACGGGCCGGCGGCGAGCGTGCACACGGCCGGGCGGGTCAAGGACGCCGGAGACGTGCTCCAGTACAGCTGGCCCGGCGTCTACTTCGAGGGCCGGTTCCGCGGCACCGGCGTCGGTGTCGTGCTCGACGACCCGGCCGCCGACTACGACGTCCAGGTCGACGGAGTTACCGTCGCGACCCTCGTCACGCCGGGCAAAACCACCCACTGGGTCGACGGCCTGCGCGACGGCGTGCACACCGTCCGGCTCGTCAAGCGCAACGACACCCCCTGGAGCACCAGCTCGTTCGGCGGGTTCGTCGCGGCGCCGGGCGGCGCGGTGCTCGGCAGACCGGCCGCGCGCAGCCGCCAGATCGAGTTCGTCGGCGACTCCCTCACGGCCGGCTACGGCAACCTCTCGACCTCCCGCGACTGCACCGACGAGCAGCTCAAGCGCACCACCAACGCCGACGTGAGCTACGGCGCCCTCACCGCCCGGCGGCTGCGCGCCGACTACCAGATCAACGCCTATTCGGGCCTGGGCATGGTGCGCAACTACAACGGCGGGTCGCCGGAGGTGAACTACCGCACCTTCTACGACCGCGCGCTGCTGAACGTGCCCGGCGACGTCTGGCAGAACCCGGGGACCTGGCGGCCGCGGCTCGCCGTGGTCCATCTCGGCACCAACGACTTCTCGACGCCCGTCAACCCGGGCGAGCCGTGGACGGACGAGAGCCTCGCCGCCGCCTACCGGAGCGCCTACGGCGGCTTCCTCCAGAAGCTGCGGACGCGGTACGGGCCCGGGACCACCCTCCTGGCCGTCGGCACCGGGCCGTTCGCCGGCCATGTGGAGCAGGTCGTCCAGGAACGCACCGTCACCGGCGACCGCCGCGTCCGCTACTGGCGCCTCGACGACACGGGCCTGGACCACACGGGCTGCCACTGGCACTACTCGGCCCGCGACAACCGGCTGCTCGCCGACCGGCTCACCGCGTTCATCAGCGACCTGCCGATACGGTGGTGACTTGTCGTAGCCCGTTCCGCCCGCAGCGCGTAACGTGACGAACCATGAAGATCTCCATCCGGGGGGACGGCTCGTCATGAGAATCCTCATCAGCGCCGACATGGAGGGCGCCACCGGCGTCACCTGGCCCGGCGACGTGCTGCCGGGCGCCTCGCAGTGGGAACGCTGCCGCGCGCTGTTCACCTCGGACGTCAACGCCGCCGTGCTCGGCTTCCACGACGGCGGCGCCGACGAGGTGATCGTCAACGAGGCGCACTGGACCATGCGCAATCTGCTGCTGGAGCAGCTGGACGAACGGGCCCAGCTGCTCACCGGGCGGCACAAGGAGCTGTCCATGGTGGAGGGCGTGCAGCACGGCGACGTGGACGGCATCGCGTTCGTCGGCTACCACGCGGGCGCCGGCATGGAGGGCGTCCTCGCGCACACCTACCTCGCGAACCAGATCACGGGCGTGTGGCTGAACGACGTACCGGCGAGCGAGGGGCTGCTCAACGCGCAGGTCGCCGCCGAGTTCGGGGTGCCGGTCGTGCTGGTCACCGGGGACGACGTCACCTGCGAGGACGCACTCGGGTACGCGCCTGAGGCGCTGAAGGTCGCGGTGAAGGACCACGTCTCCCGGTACGCGGCCGTGTGCCGTACGCCCGCCAGGACCGCGGCCGACATCCGGGCGGCGGCCAAGGAGGCGGCGTCGCTGGCGGTGCGTCACGACCCCGTGCGCGGCGGCCCGTTCACCGTCGCCGTGGAGTTCGACGCCGAGCACCTGGCCATGGCCGCCACCGTCGTGCCGGGTGTGGAGCGGATCGGGGCGCGGAAGGTGGCCTGCACGAGCGGGACCATGTACGAGGGCATCCGCGCCTTCAAGGCGGTCACCACGATCGTCTCGGCCGCGGTGGAGGAGCAGTATGGCTGAGCAGGCGGACGGGCAGGCGCTGGAGGAGGTCGTGACGTTCACGTCCGACCTGATCCGGATCGACACCACCAACCGGGGCGGAGGCGACTGCCAGGAGCGGCCCGCCGCCGAGTACGCTGCCGCGCGGCTCGCCGAAGCCGGCATCGAGCCGACGCTCCTGGAGCGCACCAAGGGCCGCACCAACGTCGTCGCCCGCATCGAGGGCACCGACCCCTCGGCCGACGCGCTGCTGCTCCACGGCCATCTGGACGTCGTACCCGCCGCGGCCGCCGACTGGAGCGTGCACCCGTTCTCCGGGGAGATCCGCGACGGGGTCGTCTGGGGGCGCGGCGCCGTCGACATGAAGAACATGGACGCGATGATCCTGGCCGTGGTGCGTGCCTGGGCGCGCCAGGGCGTCCGCCCCCGGCGGGACATCGTCATCGCGTTCACCGCGGACGAGGAGGCCAGCGCCGAGGACGGCTCCGGGTTCCTCGCCGACGAACACGCCGGGCTGTTCGAGGGGTGCACCGAAGGCGTCAGCGAGTCGGGCGCCTTCACCTTCCACGACGGCGCCGGACGGCAGATCTACCCCCTCTCGGCCGGTGAGCGGGGCACCGCCTGGCTGAAGCTCACCGCGCGCGGACGCGCCGGGCACGGCTCCAAGGTGAACAAGGACAACGCCGTCACCCGACTCGCGGCCGCGATCACCCGGATCGGCGAGCACGAGTGGCCGCCGCGGCTGACCCCGACCGTGCGCGCCGCGCTCACCGAACTCGCCACCCTGTACGGCATCGAGCCCGACCTGACCGAGGTGGACAGGCTGCTCGACAAGCTCGGACCGGCCGCCCAACTGGTCGAGTCGACCGTCCGCAACAGCGCCAACCCGACCATGCTGGACGCCGGTTACAAGATCAACGTGATTCCCGGTGAGGCCGTGGCGCACGTGGACGGGCGGTATCTGCCCGGCGGGGAGGACGAGTTCCGCGACACCCTCGACCGGCTCACCGGGCCGGACGTGGAGTGGGAGTTCCACCACCGCGAGGTGGCCCTCCAGGCGCCGGTGGACTCGGCGACGTTCGCCCGGATGCGGGCCGCCGTCGAGGAGTTCGCCCCGGAGGGGCACGTGGTGCCGTACTGCATGTCCGGCGGCACGGACGCCAAGCAGTTCTCCCGCCTCGGCATCACCGGCTACGGCTTCACACCGCTGAAGCTGCCGGAGGGCTACGACTACAACGCCATGTTCCACGGGGTCGACGAGCGGGTCCCCGTCGAGGCGCTGCACTTCGGTGTCCGCGTGCTCGACCGGTTCCTGCGGACGGCCTAGGCGAGCGGGGGAGACGGTGCGGACACTGGCGTACGGGGCCTGGCCCTCGCCCATCGACGCGGCGATGGCCGCCGCGCACGACGGGCACCCGGAGTACGTCGGGTTCGTCGGCGACGAGGTGTGGTGGACCGAACCGCGGCCCGCCGAGGGCGGAAGGCGCACCCTGGTGCGGCGGCACGCCGACGGCCGGGAGGAGTCGCTGCTGCCCGCGCCGTGGAACGTGCGCAGCCGGGTCATCGAGTACGGCGGACACCCGTGGGCGGCCCTCGCGCAGGAGGACGGCCGCCCGCTGGTGGTCTTCGTGAACTTCGCCGACCAGCGGCTGTACCGGTACGAGCCGGGCGGCGAGCCGCGTCCGCTCACGCCCGTGTCCGACGTGGGCGCGGGCCTGCGCTGGGCGGAGCCGCAACTGCGGCCCGAGCGGGGCGAGGTGTGGTGTGTGCTGGAGGAGTTCACCGGCGCCGGGCCCACCGATGTGCGCCGTGTCCTGGCCGCCGTACCGCTGGACGGCTCCGCCGCCCGGGGCCGGGACGCCGTGCGCGAACTCACCGACGACCGGCACCGGTTCGTGACCGGGCCACGGCTGTCGCCCGACGGGCGGCGGGCGGTCTGGCTCGCCTGGGACCATCCCCGCATGCCGTGGGACGGCACCGAACTGCTCCTCGCCGACGTCGGCCCCGACGGCACCCTGCACGGCCCCCGGACCGTCGCCGGCGGGCCCGGTGAGTCCATCGCCCAGGCCGACTGGACCCACGACGGCCGCCTGCTGTACGCGAGCGACCGCAGCGGCTGGTGGAACCTCTACCTCGACGGGGAGCCCCTGTGCCCGCGCGAGGAGGAGTTCGGCGGGGCGCTGTGGAAACTGGGCATGCGATGGTTCGCGCCGCTCGACAGCGGCCTGATCGCCGTCGTGCACGGCCGGGGCGCCACCGCCCTCGGCATCCTGGACCCCGAGACCGGTGAGGTCGTCGACGCGGCCGGGCCCTGGACCGAGTTCGACGCCACCCTCGCCGCGCACGGCGAGCGCAGCGAGATGGGGGTTCCCCCGCCCGGAGGGTGGGGGAGGGTCGTCGCCGTCGGGGCCAGCCCGCGCAGCGCCTACGAGGTCGTCGAGCTGGACGCCCTCCCCCACGCTCGAACGAACTCGCGCGGGGGCACCCCCATCGGCCACGCCCGCGTCATCGGCGCCGAGCACGACGACGCCGTGGACCCCGCCTACTACCCCGAGCCGCAGATCCGCACCTTCACCGGCCCGGACGGCCGCGACATCCACGCACACATCTACCCGCCGCACCACCCCGGCTGTGTCGCCCCCGCCGACGAGCTGCCGCCGTACGTCGTCTGGGCGCACGGCGGACCCACCGGACGCGCTCCGCTCGTGCTCGACCTGGAGATCGCCTACTTCACCTCGCGCGGCATCGGCGTCGCCGAGGTCGACTACGGCGGCTCCACCGGCTACGGCCGCGCGTACCGCGAGCGGCTGCGCGAGCAGTGGGGCGTGGTGGACGTCGAGGACTGCGCCGCCGTCGCCCTGGCCCTCGCCGACGAGGGCACCGCCGACCGCGACCGGCTCGCCGTACGGGGCGGCAGCGCGGGCGGCTGGACCGCGGCCGCCTCGCTCACCACGACCGACGTCTTCGCCTGCGGCACGATCAAGTACCCCATCCTGGACCTCACCGGCTGGGGCACGGGGGAGACCCACGACTTCGAGTCGCACTACCTGGAGAGCCTGATCGGGCCGCTCTCCGATGTGCCCGCGCGCTACACGGAGCGCTCGCCCGCCACCCACGCCGACCGCCTGGCCGTGCCGTTCCTGCTGCTGCAGGGCCTGGACGACGTGATCTGCCCGCCCGTCCAGTGCGAGCGGTTCCTGGCCCGGCTCGGGGACCGGCCGGTGCCGCACGCCTACCTCGCCTTCGAGGGGGAGGGGCACGGATTCCGGCGAGCGGAGACCATGGTGCGTGCCCTGGAGGCCGAACTGTCCCTGTATGCCCAGGTGTTCGGGCTGAATCCACCCGGCATCCCGACCCTGGAGCTCGCCAGGTGAGACAACTGCCGCGACCGCCCCGACTCGCCCCCGGCGCCCGTGTGGCCGTCGTCGCGCCCAGCGGGCCCGTGCCCGAGGAGCGGCTGCAGGCCGGGCTCGACGTTCTGCGCGGCTGGGACCTCGATCCCGTGGTGGCGCCCCATGTGCTCGACCGACACCGGGAGTTGGACTACCTGGCCGGCACGGACGCCCAGCGGGCCGCCGACCTCCAGAACGCGTGGTGCGACCCGGCCGTCGCCGCCGTGCTGTGCGCCCGGGGCGGGTACGGGGCGCAGCGCATGGCCGACCTGCTCGACTGGGAGGCGATGCGGGCGGCGGGCCCCAAGGTGTTCGCCGGGTTCAGCGACATCACCGTCCTGCACCAGGCGTTCGCCACCCGCCTGGGACTGGCCACCCTGTACGGCCCGGCGGCGGCTGGTGTCGACTTCGTCAAGAACGCCCGGGCGCAGGAACATCTGCGGGCGACCCTCTTCGACCCCGAGTCCGTGCGCACCGTCACCGCCGTGCCCCCGGGCGGCACCGTGCTGGTGCCCGGACGGGCCCGGGGCGTCACGCTGGGCGGCTGCCTCAGCCTGCTCGCGAGCGACCTCGGCACCCCGCACGCCCTCGCCGGTGCCCGGGGCGGGCTGCTGCTGATCGAGGACGTGGGCGAGAGCCCGTACCGCATCGACCGGTACCTGACCCAACTCCTGCGCACCGGCTGGCTGGACGGGGTCGCCGGGATCGTGCTCGGGTCCTGGGCGGGGTGCGGCCCGTACCAGGAGCTGCGCGCGGTGTTCGCCGACCGGCTGGGCGGCCTCGGCGTCCCGGTCGTGGAGGAGTTCGGGTTCGGGCACTGCGAGGGCGCGCTGACGATGCCCCTCGGGGCCACGGCCGAACTGGACGCCGCCACGGGCACGTTGACGTTCGACGCGCCGGCCCTGAGCTGAGCACGCCGCCACTGAGATCCCGTCAAGGAACCGTCGTTACGGTGATTGACCACTCCTGACACGTGTCATACGGGGACTACCGGCCTGTGCCTACTGGTCGGTATCCGGGTGGCCCAGGTTGTCGTCGTCCCTCACCGTGGAGGTCCGTGCCCAGACTGCCGGTACGAGACCGGGCACCGGCTGCGGTTCGTGATCGCGGCGAGCGACGACGCGTACCGGTCGCCGGGTCCTGAGGAGACACAGCCGGCGCGGTTACTGTGGCGGGGTGCCGCACAACGCATCCCGCTACCTCGCCGAAGGCCCCCGGGTGGGCATACGCCACTTCACCTACCAGGACGGTGCCGAGTTCACCGCTCGCGCCCGGGAGAGCAAGGACCTGCACCAGCCGTGGCTCTTCCCGCCCGACAGCGCATCGGCGTACACCGCGTACGCGGCCCGGCTGATCGAGGACCCCTCCAAGGCCGGCTTCCTGGTCTGCGAGAAGGGCGACGGGTCCATCGCCGGGTTCATCAACATCAACAACATCGTCGAGGGCGGCTTCCAGTCCGGGTCGCTGGGCTACGGCGCCTTCGCGCACGCCGTCGGGCGCGGGCTGATGCGCGAAGGGCTGGACCTCGTCGTGCGGTACGCGTTCGGCCCCATGCGGCTGCACCGGCTGGAGATCAACGTCCAGCCCACGAACGCCGCGTCGACCGCCCTGGCCCGCGGCTGCGGATTCCGCCTGGAGGGCTTCTCGCCGAAGATGCTCTTCGTCGACGGCGCCTGGCGCGACCACGAGCGCTGGGCGATCACCGTCGAGATGATCGGGGAGCCGGGGCGGCGGCGCTGAGCCGGGCCCCGGCCGGGATCACGCCTGGCGGTCCACGTACTCGTAGACCGACCCGTCCGGATGCAGGGCGATCAGGTTGCGGCCCGCCGGTGAGGCGATGGGGCCCGCGATGATGTGGGCGCCCACCTCGGTCAGCACCTTGTGGGTCTCCTCGACGTCCGTCACGGCGATCGTCGCGGCCACCTTGCGCAGCAGCTCCAGTTCGGCCGGCGGACCGCTCATCAGCAGGAAACAGCCGATCGCCGCCACCTGGACACCGCCTCGTTCGAAGCGCTGGGCTCTGCCGCCCGCCAGCCGCTCGTAGAAGGGGATCGCGGTCTCGAGGTCGTCGACGCAGACGCGCAGTGTGGCACCCAGAATCTCCATGGCTACGAGCCTAGTTATGCGTCAGGGGCCGAGGGTACCCGGCCGGGCATGAAGCCGCTGCATCACCTGGAGCATCTGGACAAGCATCTGGTAGACGAGCTGGCACAGGTGGCACGCGAGACCGTCCGGGACGAACTGCGCGAGCAGACGCGCAAGCAGCGCCGCAAGGCCGCGCTCTACGCCGCGTCCGGCGCCCTCGCCCTCTACGCGGGCGCGGCCCTCGCGCTCGCCGTGGGACGGGCCCTCGCCCTCGGCCTGCCCGACTGGGCCGCCGCGCTGATCACCGCCGCGATCCTGGGTGTCGCGGCGTACGTGCTGCGTGGCATGGCCCGGCCGTCCGCGTCCGGGCCGGGCCCGGCGCACGCGGCCGGCATGACGCCGGGACACGAGAGCACCGGCCGGGGCGCCGGGATGCCCGGCGGTGTGCCGCCCGTGCCGCCGGCCCCGCCCGCCGCCGGACCGGTCGCCGGCGGGCCCGCGCCGGGCGTGGTGCCCCCGCGGCCGACGGAGGACCCGGACGTGCCTCGTCACGGGCGTGATGCGAAGTGAGCACGACCGCGACACCGCACGGCCGCGTCGTCGTGGTGACCGGAGCCAGCGGCGGCGTGGGACGGGCCACGGCCCGGGCTTTCGCCGCCGGGGGCGACCGGGTCGCCCTGCTGGCCCGGGGCAGTGAGGGGCTCGCCGCCGCGGCCGACGAGGTGCGGCACGCCGGGGGCGAGGCCCTCGTCATCGGCGTGGACGTCTCCGACGCCAAGGCCGTCGACGACGCCGCCCAGCAGGTGGTCGACACGTTCGGACCCATCGACGTCTGGGTCAACAACGCCTTCACGGGAGTCTTCGCGCC
Source organism: Streptomyces caelestis (assembly GCF_014205255.1). Classification (GTDB taxonomy): domain Bacteria; phylum Actinomycetota; class Actinomycetes; order Streptomycetales; family Streptomycetaceae; genus Streptomyces; species Streptomyces caelestis. The sequence goes on from NZ_JACHNE010000001.1 coordinate 7,386,740, forward strand.
CTTCACGGAGATCAGTCCGGACGAGTTCCGTCGCGTGACCGAAGTGACCTACCTGGGCTATGTGTTCGGCACGCAGGCAGCCCTGCGTCACATGCTGCCGCGCGACCGCGGCACGATCGTGCAGGTCGGCTCCGCGCTCGCCTACCGGGGCATCCCGCTCCAGTCGGCGTACTGCGGGGCCAAGCACGCGATCCAGGGGTTCAACGAGTCCCTGCGCTGCGAGCTGCTGCACGCGCGCAGTGGCGTGCGTACGACGATGGTGCAGCTGCCGGGCGTCAACACCCCGCAGTTCGACTGGGTGCTGAACCGCATGCGGGGCCGGGCCCGGCCGGTCGCGCCCGTGTACCAGCCGGAGGTCGCGGCCCGCGCGATCGTGTACGCGGCCTCGCACGCCGGGCGCCGGGAATACTGGGTGGGCGCCTCCACGACCGCCACGCTCATCGCCAACGCCGTCGTCCCCGGGCTGCTGGAGCGCTATCTGGCGCGCACGAACTTCGACGCGCAGCAGGAGGAGCACCGGCACGACGGGCCGGCCAACCTGTGGGCACCGGCGGACGGACCGCAGGGCCACGACTTCGGCGCGCACGGGCGGTTCGACGACGAGGCCGTGCGGGACAGCCCGCAGCAGTGGGTCTCACGGAACCGGCGGCGGATGGGCGCGGCCCTGACCGTGGGGGCGGCGGGAGTCCTGGCCGCACGCAAACTGGCCGGGCAGGCCCGCCGGTAGGCCCAACCTCAGTCGACATACCGTCGACATACCGGCGGCTCTGGGGCGCCCCCCACGCCATTAGGGCAGTGGGCCCTTGGGGCAGTGGGGGAGCGTCGCGTCGAGCGTGCCGTCCGCCTCGGAAGCGTCCGTCGGCACCGTTCGCCCGGCCTTCCCTCAGACGGCCTGCTGGAGCTGCGGCAGCACCTTCGTGCGGTAGAAGTCGAAGAAGCCGCGCAGGTCCGGACCGATCTGGTTGACGTAGACCCGGTCGAAGCCCGCGTCGGCGAACTGCTTCAGCTCCGCCACGTGCTCGTCCACGTCGTCGCCGCAGACCCGGTTCTCCCGCACCATGTCCTCGGTGACCAGCTGCTGTGCCTGCTCGAAGTGCTTCGGGGAGGGCAGCACCTGGCCCAGCTCGCCGGGCAGCTGCTCGTTCGCCCAGAGCCGGTGGACGGTCTTCACGGCCTCGTCCTTGTCGGTGTCGTAGCAGACCTTGGTACCGCCGCTGACGAGCTTTCCGCCGCCTCCGCCCTTGCGGTACTGCTCCACCATTGTCTCGTCCGGCTGGATGGTGATGTAGCCGTCGCCGACGCGGGACGCGAGCTGCGTGGCCGCCGGGCCGAAGCCGGAGATGTCGATCGGGATCGGCTCGTCCGGAACCGTGTAGAGGCGGGCGTTCTCCACCGTGTAGTGCGGGCCGTGGTGGTTGACCTCCTCGCCGGTGAACAGCCGGCGCATCACCTGGATGGCCTCCTCCAGCATGTCCAGACGGACGTGGGCCGGGGGCCAGTGGTCGCCCAGGATGTGCTCGTTGAGCGCCTCACCCGAGCCGACGCCGAGCCGGAAGCGGTTGTCCGTCATCACCGCGCTGGTCGCCGCGGCCTGCGCCACCACCGCCGGGTGCATCCGCACGGTCGGGCAGGTCACCGCCGTCTCTATCGGCAGGGACACCGCCTCCGACAGCGCGCCGATCACCGACCACACGAACGGGCTCTGGCCCTGCTCGTCGTTCCACGGGTGGTAGTGGTCCGAGATCCACAGCGCCTGGAATCCGGCCTGTTCGGCCATCCGCGCCTGCTCGATCAACTCGGCGGGTCCGTACTGCTCGCACGAGAGGAAATAGCCGTATTCGGGCATGGGGGAGTGCCTCCGCGACGTGGGTGGTCCATATCCCGCACCGGGTACCCGGGCGCCGGTCCGGAAACCGGCGGCGTTCCGGCGAGAGGACCCCGGCAGACGTTTGGGTGCCCTGGCCAGGGGGACGCGGAAGGCTCCCGAGTACGCGACAGCGCCGGAGGCGAACCGTGAGTCGACCCCGCATCGTGATCGTCGGTGCCGGCTTCGCCGGGTACCGCACGGCCCGCACCCTGTCCCGGATCACCCGCGGCCGGGCGCACATCACCCTGCTGAACCCGACCGACTACTTCCTGTATCTGCCCCTGCTGCCGCAGGTCGCCGCCGGGGTCCTGGAGCCGCGCCGGGTCACGGTCTCCCTCTCCGACACGCTGCCGAACGTACGGCTGGTGCTGGGCGAGGCCGACCGGATCGACCTCGACGGACAGACCCTGCACTACACCGGCCCGGAGGGCGACGGCGGCACACTCGCCTACGACCGGCTGGTGCTCGCCGCCGGCAGCGTCAACAAGCTGCTGCCGATCCCCGGCGTCGCCGAGTACGCGCACGGCTTCCGGGGGCTGCCGGAGGCGCTGTACCTGCGCGACCACGTGACCCGGCAGGTGGAGCTGGCGGCCGCCGCCGACGATCCCAAGAGCTGCGCCGCCCGGTGCACCTTCGTCGTGGTCGGCGCCGGCTACACCGGCACCGAGGTCGCCGCGCACGGGCAAATGTTCACCGACGCGCAGGTCCGCAAGCACCCGCTGCGGCAGGGCATGCGGCCGCGCTGGATGCTGCTGGACGTGGCGCCGCGGGTGCTGCCCGAGATGGACGAGAAGCTGTCCGCCACCGCCGACCGGGTGCTGCGGCAGCGGGGCGTGGACGTGCGGATGGGCACCTCCGTGAAGGAGGCCACGCCCGACGGGGTGGTACTGACCGACGGCGAGTTCGTCGAGACCCGGACGCTGGTGTGGTGCGTGGGCGTGCGCCCCGACCCGCTGGTCGAGTCCCTCGGGCTGCCGATGGAGAAGGGGCGGCTGCTCGTCGACCCGCAGCTGCAGGTGCCGGGTCGCCCCGAGCTGTTCGCCTGCGGTGACGTGGCCGCGGTGCCGGACCTGGAGAAACCGGGGAGCTACACGCCGATGACCGCGCAGCACGCCTGGCGGCACGGCAAGGTCGCGGCGGAGAACGTCGCCGCCTCGCTCGGCCTCGGCGGGGCGCGCAAGCCCTACCGCCATCGCGACCTGGGCTTCGTCGTCGACCTGGGCGGTGCGAAGGCCGCCGCCAACCCGCTGGGCGTTCCCCTGTCCGGGGTGCCGGCGGGTGCGGTGACGCGGGGCTACCACCTCGCCGCGATGCCCGGCAACCGCGTCCGGGTCGCCGCCGACTGGCTGCTGGACGCGGTACTGCCGCGCCAGGCCGTGCAGTTGGGGCTCGTGCGGTCCTGGTCCGTGCCGCTGGACACGTCCTCGCCGGAGCTGGCCCGGGTGCCGGGCGGGCCGGAGCGGCGGCAGGAGGCGAGCGCCCGGTCGGGGCCGGGGGCGGCGATCGCGTCCGACACGCACGACGGGGGGACCGGCGCCGGATCCTTGCAGGGCCGGGCCGGAGAAGAACCCGCGAAGGGGCACCCCGGATCCAGGGCGACGCAGGACCAGCCCGGATCCGGGCCCGCGCAGCGCCGCTCGGAGGAGGAGCTGGCCAAGGGCCGCCCCCGCGCTGAACCGACCAGGACCTGGCCCTCCGACGCGCCTGCCAAGGGACCGCTCGGGGGCGAGCCCGCGAAGGGGCAGCCGAGTGATGAGCCCGCCAAGAACCAGCCCGGCGGCGAGCCCGCCAAGAACCAGCCCGGGCCCACTCCGCGGTCCCCGGCCGACCAGCCACCCCCGGGTCCCGACGCCGCACCCGGCCCCGTCAAGCGATCCGACGCCCCGGACGACTCCGCGAAAGGAGACTCATGAACACCGGTGAACTCACCGACCTCGGACAGCAGCTGCGCGTGGACAGTGTCCGCGCTGCCGCCGCCGCGGGCTCCGGGCATCCGACGTCATCCATGTCCGCAGCCGACCTGATGGCCGTCCTGCTCGCGCGCCACCTCCGCTACGACTTCGACCGCCCCGCCCACCCCGGCAACGACCGCTTCGTCCTGTCCAAGGGACACGCCTCCCCGCTGCTGTACTCCGCGTACAAGGCGGCCGGCGCCATCGACGACGAGGAACTGCTCACCTTCCGCAAGCTGGGCAGCCGCCTCGAAGGGCACCCCACACCCCAGCGTCTGCCCTGGGTCGAGACGGCCACCGGCTCGCTCGGGCAGGGCCTGCCGGTCGGCGTCGGCATCGCGCTCGCGGGCAAGCGGCTCGACCGCACCGGCTACCGCACCTGGGTGCTGTGCGGCGACAGCGAACTGGCCGAGGGATCCGTGTGGGAGGCCGCCGAGCACGCCGGGTACGAGCACCTGGACAACCTCACCGTGATCGTCGACGTCAACCGGCTCGGCCAGCGCGGCCCGACCCGGCACGGCCACGACCTGGACGCCTACGCCCGCCGCTTCCAGGCCTTCGACTGGCACACCATCGAGGTCGACGGGCACGACGTGGACGCCATCGACCGCGCCTACGGCGAGGCCGCGTCCACCAAGGGCCAGCCCACCGCGATCCTGGCCCGCACCCTCAAGGGCAAGGGCGTCGAAGCCGTCCAGGACCGCGAAGGCCTGCACGGCAAGCCGCTGCCCGAGGCCGACGAGGCGATCTCCGAACTCGGCGGCCGGCGCGACATCCGCGTCCGGGTGCAGGAGCCGCCCGCCGCCCGCATGCTGCACTCCGTCCACACCGGGGACTTCGAACTGCCGACGTGGGACAAGGGCGAGGAGGTCGCCACCCGCAACGCCTTCGGGCAGGCGCTGGCCGCGCTCGGCACCGGCCGCGGCGACATCGTCGCCCTGGACGGCGAGGTCGGCGACTCCACCCGCGCCGAGTTCTTCGCCAAGGAACACCCCGACCGCTACTTCGAGTGCTACATCGCCGAGCAGCAGCTGGTCGCCTCGGCGGTCGGGCTCGCAGCCCGCGGCTGGGTGCCGTACGCGGCCACCTTCGCGGCCTTCCTGACCCGGGCCTACGACTTCGTCCGGATGGCGTCCATCAGCGGCTCCGGCATCAACCTCGTCGGCTCGCACGCGGGCGTCGCCATCGGCCAGGACGGGCCCAGCCAGATGGGTCTGGAGGACCTGGCGATGATGCGGGCGGTGCACGGCTCGACCGTGCTGTCCCCCTGCGACGCCAACCAGACCGCGCGGCTGGTCGGCGCGATGGCCGGCCTGGAGGGCGTCCGCTACCTGCGCACCTCGCGCGGCGAGAGCCCGGTGATCTACGACCCGGACGAGGAGTTCCCGGTCGGCGGGAGCAAGGTGCTGCGCTCCTCCGACCGCGACCGGCTGACCCTCGTGGCGGCGGGCGTCACCGTGCACGAGGCGCTGGCCGCCGCCGATGCTCTGGAGGGGGAGGGCATCCAGGCGCGCGTGATCGACCTGTACTCGGTGAAGCCCGTCGACCGGGCCGCCCTGCGCCGGGCCGCCGAGGAGACCGGCTGCCTGGTGACCGTGGAGGACCACCACCCGGAGGGCGGCATCGGCGACGCGGTCCTGGAGGCCTTCGCCGACGGACGCCCCGTACCGCGCCTGGTGCGGCTCGCCGTGCGGAGCATGCCGGGCTCGGCCTCCCCGGACGAGCAGCTGCACGCCGCGGGCATCGACGCCGAGTCCATCGCGGCGGCCGGGCGGCTGCTGGTGGAGGAGGCGGTCGTGCCGTGAGCGGCGGCGACGGCACGCGCAGGGTGCGGGCGGGCCGCCGTACGGTGGAGGTCCACCGGCCGGACAAGGTGCTCTTCCCCGGCGGCGGCGACGCGAAGGAGTACACCAAGGGCGACCTGGTGGACTACCACCGGGCCGTCGCGCCCTTCATGCTGCCGCACCTGCGCGGCCGTCCCCTGATGCTGGAGCGGCGCCCGGACGGGCTCGACGGGCCCACGTTCATGCAGAAGAACACCCCGGACCACTACCCGGAGTGGATCACCCGCGTCGAGGTGGCCAAGGAGGGCGGCACCGTCCGCCACGTCGTCTGCGACGACACCGCCACCCTCCTCTACCTGGCCGACCAGGCCGGCATCACCCTGCACCGCTGGCTCTCGCGTGCCGGCAGCGTCGACCACCCCGACCGGCTGGTCTTCGACCTCGACCCGGCGGGGGACGACTTCGACGCCGTGCGGGAGGCCGCCCGGCTGCTGGGGGAGCTGCTGGACGAGCTGGAACTGCCCTCGGCGCTGATGACCACCGGATCGCGCGGCCTGCACGTGATCGTGCCGTTGAACGGCCGGCACGCCTTCGACGAGGTGCGCTCCTTCGCCCGGGGCGTCGCCGACACCCTCGGCGACGCCCATCCCGACCGGCTCACCACCGCAGCCCGCAAGAAGGATCGAGGCGAGCGCCTCTACCTCGACGTGCAGCGCAACGCCTACGCGCAGACCGCCGTCGCGCCGTTCACGGTCCGGCCCCGGCCGGGCGCGCCCGTGGCCACCCCCATCACGTGGGACCAGTTGGACGACCCGGAGCTGCACGCCCGCCGCTGGACCATCGCCGACGCCGTGGAGCAGGCCCGCGCCAACCCCTGGTCAGGCCTGCTGAACCGCGGCCGGGCGCTGGGGCCGGCCCGGCGGCGGCTGAACGCCCTGCGCGGCTGAGCGCCACCCCGGTGGCCGCCGGCGCGTGGCAGATGCATGCGCCCGTACAGGTTTGGCGAACACGCTTGCGGCCACACGAAGGGGGAGGTGGCCATGTCGAACACAAAAAACACGCAAGAGTCACAGAGTTCACAGAAGAACTCCCAGAATTCGCACAAATCAACTGGTAATTCGGCCGGCGACCGGCCGAGCCCCATGGAGGTGCTGCGCCAAGCGCGCGGCCAGCTCGCGGAGCTCACCGGTATGACCGCCGAGTCCGTGTCGTCCTTCGAGCAGACCGAGCAGGGCTGGGCGCTGGAGGTCGAGGTCCTCGAACTCGAGCGCGTGCCCGACACGATGAGCCTGATGGCGAGCTATCAGGTGGAGCTCGACGGCCAGGGACAGCTCACGGGTTATCGGCGCGTCCGCCGCTACGAGCGGGGGCGGTCCGATTCGCGAAGGAGCGGTCGCTAGGACCGCCCGACCGAACCCGAACCCACAGACAAGGAGGGACATCCGGCATGACAGTCGTACCGGCACAGCAGACCGGAGGCGGAGGCGGCAGCAGCGGTCTCTACGACGTGCTTGAACTTGTTCTGGACAGGGGGCTCGTCATCGACGCATTCGTGCGAGTCTCCCTGGTCGGTATCGAGATCCTCAAGATCGACGTTCGCGTCGTCGTCGCCAGCGTCGACACCTATCTGCGCTTCGCCGAGGCGTGCAACCGGCTCGACCTGGAGGCCGGGCCGCGCAAGGACCCGGGCCTGCCCGACCTGGTCGGGGAGATGACGGAGTCCGGCGCGCGCGGCAAGTCGAAGGGGGCGCTGTCCGGCGCCGCCGAAACCATCTCCGACGCCTTCAAGCAGGCGCGTTCCGAAGGCTCCGAGCAGGAGACCGAGTCCCGTCCGCGAGCCCGTAAGAGCACGTCCGCCCGCCGGAAGGAGGAGCAGGAGTGAGCACCTACGTCTACGGCATCGCGGCGAGCTCGCACCCGGGGCTCCCCGAGGGCATGGGCGGTGTCGGCGACCCGCCACGCCCCGTGCGCATCCTGCGCGAGGGCGACCTGGCGGCCGTCGTCAGCGAGGCACCCGAAGGGCTGCGGCCCAAGCGCAAGGACCTGCTCGCCCACCAGAACGTGCTGAGCGAGGCGGGCGCGGCCGGCTGCGTGCTGCCCATGCGGTTCGGCAGCGTCGCCCCGGACGACAACTCGATCACCGCGGTCCTCGCCGAGCGTGCCGAGCACTACAAGGAGCGCCTGCGGGCCCTGGACGGCCGGGTCGAGTACAACGTCAAGGCCAACCACGTCGAAGAGGCCGTACTGCACCAGGTGATGGCCGAGAACCCGGACATCCGCGGTCTCGCGGAGGCCAACCGGCAGGCCGGTGGCGGCAGTTACGACGACAAGATCCGGCTCGGCGAGATGGTCGCGGCCGCGGTCAAGGGCCGGGAGACCGAGGACGCCGCCGCGATCCAGCGCGCCCTGGAACCGTCCGCCGAGGACGTGAGCGTGGGCCCCGAGTCCACCGGCTGGCTGGCCAACGTGTCGTTCCTGGTGGACCGGGAGTCCGCCGAGAACTTCCTGGCGGCCGTGGAAGAGGCCCGTAAGGAACTGCCGCACCTGGAGGTGCGTGTCAACGGACCGCTGCCGCCGTACAGCTTCGTCGAGCCCGGCCAGACCGAGCCGACGGGCACGGTGACGGGCGGCACGGACACCGGAGCGGAGTGACGACGTGGGCCTGATCTCGGAGGTGCTGCTGCTGCCGTTCGCACCGGTGCGCGGCAGCGCCTGGGCCATCAGGCAGGTGCTCCAGGAGGCCGAGCGGATCTACTACGACCCCGCCACCATCCGGGCCGAACTGGCCCGGCTGGAGGAGCAGTTGGAGGCCGGTGAGATCACGGAGGAGGAGTTCGACAGCCTCGAGGACGACCTCCTCGACCGGTTGGAGATCGCTTCGCGCGGGAGCGCGGGAACGGGCAACGGGACAACACAATGAACCGAGTGGGACTGGGTCTCGCCGTGGGGGCCGGATACCTCCTGGGACGGACCAAGAAACTCAAGATGGCAGTGGCCGTGGGCGGCCTGGTGGCCGGGAAGAAGATGAACCTGAGCCCGCGCATGGTCGCGGACCTGGTCCAGCAGCAACTGCAGAACAACCCGCAGTTCAAGGAGATCGGGGACCAGCTGCGGCAGGACCTGCGCGGAGTCGGCAAGGCGGCCTCCGGTGCCATGGTCGAGCGGCAGCTCGACGCCTTGGCCGACCGGCTGCACGGCCGTACGGCCCAGGTGCGCGACCAGTTGGCGGGCGTGGCACCCGGCGCGGGCGACACCGACGCCGAGGAGCCCGAGGACGCCGACGCCGAGGAGTCCAAGGACTCCGGGCCGGAGGAGGACGAGGAGCCGGAGCCGGCCAAGAAGGCGCCGGCGAGGAAGGCGGCGAAGAAGGCCCCCGCCAAGAAGGCCCCCGCCAAGAAGGCCCCCGCCAAGAAGACGGCGGCCCGGAAGGCGGCGGCGAAGAAGACGACGGCCGCGAAAAAGGCGGCCTCCGCCGGGAACAGGGGCGGCAGCTCCCGGGCCCGGCTGCCGAAGGGAGGCGGTGAGGGATGACCGACACGCTCGGATCAGCGACCTCCGCCGCAAACGGAGCGAAGAAGAACCCGCTCACCGACGTGGCCCACAGCGAGGCCGCCGACCGGCTGAAGGCCGAGTTGCAGGAGTACGTCACCGCCCAGGCCACCCGCATGCTGACCGGCGTGGGCCGCAAGCTCGGCGAGACCACCAACAGACTGAACGACATCGCCGAGGGCAACAGCCCCGGCTTCAGCAAGCTCGCCCTCGACGGCGGCCGCAAGCTCGCCGAGGGCAAGGGCCCGGTGCGCGCCGCACTGGAGACCGGCGGCTCACGCGTCAAGGACAAGGTCACGGGCGCCCTGAAGAACCTGGGCGGCGACAAGGGCAAGCGCTCGGCGGGCAAGAAGCCCACCGTCATCATCGAGCACATCGACGTCGGGGTACCACTGCGCACGGCGTACGACCAGTGGACCCGGTACCAGGACTTCAGCACGTTCGCGAAAGGTGTCAAAAGCGCGAACAAGGCCGACGACACCACGTCGGACTGGCAGCTGAAGGTCTTCTGGTCCAACCGCAGCTGGAAGGCGAAGACGACGGAGCAGGTGCCCGACGACCGCATCGCGTGGACGTCGGAAGGCGCCAAGGGCACGACGAAGGGCGTGGTCTCCTTCCATCGCCTCGCCGACAACCTCACCCGGGTCCTGCTGGTCATCGAGTACTACCCCACGGGCCTGTTCGAGAAGACCGGCAACCTCTGGCGCGCCCAGGGCCGCCGCGCCCGGCTCGACCTGAAGAACTTCGTCCGCTTCATCACGATCAAGGGCGAGGCGGAGGACGGCTGGCGTGGAGAGATCCGCGACGGCGAGGTGGTCCGCAGCCACGACGAGGCGCTCGCCGAGGAGGAGTCCGAGGAGGAGCGTCCCGAGGGCGAGGAGGCCCGGGACGAGTACGCCGAGGACGAGCCGGAAGAGGAAGGCGAGGAGGAGCCCGAGGGCGAGTACGAGGACGAAGCCGAGTCCGAGTACGACGAGGAAGAGCCCGAGGGAGAGCCCGAGGACGAGCCCGAGGAAGCGCCTGAAGGGGAGCACGAGGAGGACGAGGCCGGCGAGTACGAGGACGAGTACGCCGAAGGCGGGAGCCGGCGATGACGACGCCCAGCAGGATGCCCGAACCCTACGGCCAGGGAAGCGGCGCCAACCTCGCCGACATCCTGGAACGGGTGCTCGACAAGGGCATCGTCATCGCGGGCGACATCCGCATCAACCTGCTCGACATCGAACTCCTCACCATCAAGCTGCGTTTGATCGTCGCCTCCGTGGACAAGGCGAAGGAGATGGGCATCGACTGGTGGGAGACCGATCCGGCACTGAGCTCGCGGGCCCGCCGTGACGAACTGACCCGCGAGAACGCCGAGTTGCGCGAGAGGCTGGCCCGGCTGGAGGAACTGGAGCCCAGCCGGGCGCAGGAGAAGGAGGCACCGTGACCGGACTGCGGTACGTCTACGCCGTCTGCCGCCCCTTCGGCACGCCGCTCCAGTCCCAGCTGACGGGGGTGGCGGGCGATCCGCCCAGAGCGCTGAACCACCACGGCCTCGTCGCCGTGGTCAGCCACGTACCGGAGCGGGACTTCGCGGAGGAACCGCTCCGCGCCCATCTGGAAGACCTCGACTGGCTCACCGAGACCGCCCGCGCCCACCAGGGCGTCATCGACGCGCTCACCACCGTCACGACCCCGCTGCCGCTGCGCCTCGGCACCGTCTTCCGCGACGACAGCGGCGTACGGACGATGATCGAGGCCCGTGAAGAGGACTTCCGGCGCACCCTCGAGCGGCTGGAGGGCCGCGTCGAGTGGGGCGTGAAGGTGTACGCCGAGTCCGAACCGCAGGAGAGCGCCCAGCCCGCGCAGAAGGCCGCCACCGGCCGCGACTATCTGCGGCAGCGGCGCATGCAGACCAGGTCGCACGAGGAGATGTGGCAGAAGGCGGAGAGCTTCGCCAACCGGCTGCACGAGAAGCTCTCCGCCTTCGCGGAGGATTCCCGGCTGCATCCCCCGCAGAACCCCGCGCTTTCCAAAGCGACCGGGCGGAACGTACTGAACGCCGCCTATCTCGTATCGCGCGCGCATTCCGAGGAATTCGTGGAAATGGTGGACCGCACGAAGGGCGAGGTTCCGGGAATGCGCGTCGAACTCACCGGCCCCTGGGCGGCTTATTCGTTCGCCGGGGAGGCCACATGACCGAGGGGGAGAAGCCGTGACCGTAGTGGAACGCCGTGAGGTCGCCCTCGTGGACCTGCTCGACCGGCTGCTCGCCGGCGGTGTCGTGATCACGGGGGACATCACGCTGCGCATCGCCGACGTCGACCTCGTCCGTATCGACCTCAACGCGCTCATCAGCTCGGTGAACGCCCAGGTTCCCTCCCCGTTCGAGGAGTTGCTGTGACGTCGTCCGACCAGCCCGCGCAGAATCCGCGGCCGCGCCGCAACCGGCTGGACCTGGAACCCGACACCGTCGAGCGTGACCTGGTCAAACTCGTGCTCACGGTGGTGGAGCTGCTGCGCCAGCTCATGGAGCGCCAGGCGCTGCGCCGGTTCGACGTGGGCGACCTGAGCGAGGAGCAGGAGGAGCGGATCGGGCTCACGCTGATGCTGCTCGACGAGCGGATGGCGGAACTGCGCGACCGCTACGGACTGCGGCCCGAGGACCTCAATCTGGACCTCGGGCCGCTCGGACCGCTGCTTCCCCGGGACGGGGGCTAATTCACCACCTGTACCACCGGCCCCTGCCTCCGGACGCCGACGTACCACGGACGAAGAATCCCAGCAGCCACAGAACGAGAACCGCCAAAGCGATCCACCAGAGTACCTTTACTGCAAATCCGGCCCCGAAAAGAATCAAAGCCAGAAGCAGTACCAGCAGGATGGGAACCATAATTCGAACCTCCTGCTTTTAGGGTGTCCCCGAATCCGTGTTTCAGGCGTCCTTTCGGCAGAGAATTTCTCCGTGCAGGACGCTGAACCAGCCGTCGTCCCGCTCCCCCCACTCCCGCCAGGCGTCGGCCACGGCCCGCAACTCCGCCTCGCCGGCGTGCCCGCCCAGCCGGGCCCGGTCCGCGTACGCCGACGCCAGCGTCCGGTCGGCCCACAGTCCGCTCCACCAGGTCCGCTCGTCCCGCGTGGCGAAGGTCCAGGTGCCGGAGGTCGCCGTGACGTCCGAGAACCCGGCGCGCAGTGCCCAGGCCTTCAGCCGGCGCCCGGCATCCGGCTCGCCGCCGTTGGCCCGGGCGACCCGGCGGTAGAGGTCCAGCCAGTCGTCGAGTCCCTCGGACGCCGGGAACCAGGTCATGGCGTCGTAGTCGGCGTCCCGCACGGCGACGAGACCCCCGGGCCTGACCACCCGCCTCATCTCGCGCAGCGCCCGCACCGGATCCCCCACGTGCTGAAGGACCTGGTGGGCATGGACCACACAGAAGGTGTCGTCCGGGTAGTCCAGGGCATGCACGTCGGCGACCGCGAAGTCGACGTTGGCCAGCCCCCGTCCGGCAGCCGTGGCGCGTGCCTGCTCCAGGATCTCCGGCGCCCGGTCGACACCGGTGACGTGCCCGTCGGGCACGAGTGCGGCCAGGTCGGCGGTGATGGTGCCCGGTCCGCACCCGACGTCCAGGATCTTCATGTGAGGGCGGATCAGCGGTACGAGATACGCGGCCGAGTTGGCGGCGGTCCGCCAGGTGTGCGAACGCAACACCGATTCGTGGTGCCCGTGCGTGTAGACAGCGGTCTCCCGTGGTTCCGGCATGGCGGATCCCACCCCTTCCGTTCGGGTCGGCAGGGGATCACCGTACGCAGCTGGGCCGCATAATGAGACCGAGTTCCCGCTATATGGACTGACGGTGTGTCAGTCGGACGGGACCGGCCGGTAGACGGTCAGCGCCTCGGGCAGCTTCTCAACGGTGACGCGGCCCTCCACTTCGGTGACCTCGCCGTCGTAGGCGAGGAGCGTGCCGGGCGCCACGTGGTCCAGCCGCAGCCGCCCCACCTGGAGGGCGGCGTGGGCGGGGGAGCGGGTCAGCGGCCCCGCGAGGGCGGCGGCGAGCAGCCGGGCCGCCGGCCGGCGGCCGCCGTGCACGACCCGCACGTCGAGCTGCCCGTCCGCCAGGTCCATCCGGCGCCCCGACGCCAGCCCCATGCGGTGATAGGTGCCGTTCCCGGCGAACAGCAGCCACAGGGGGTGCGTACGGCCCTGGAACTCGGCCTCCAGCGGATGCCGGTCGGCCCGCAGCACGCGCAGGGCCGCGAGCACACCGGCGGGCCGGCCGCCGATCCGGTGCGACCAGCGCTCCCGTTCGCGCACGAGCTCCGGGTAGACGCCGACACTGCACGTGTTGAGGAAGACGCCCTGCTTCCCGCCGCAGGAGTACCGGCCCACGTCCACGCGTACGGCCTCGCGCGCACGCAGCGCTCGGGCGAGATCGCGCACGTCCTCGATGCCGAGGTCGTAGGCGAAGTGGTTGAGGGTCCCACCCGGCAGCACCGCGAGGGGCAGGCGGAAGCGGAGCGCGACGCGGGCGGCGGTGTTCACGGTGCCGTCGCCGCCGCACACGCCGAGAACCCGGGCGCGGGTGGCCGCCTTCTCCAACTCGGCGGGCACGTCTTGCGGTTCGCACTCGACGATCTCGGCCCGGGGCAGGGCGTCCCGCAGGGCACGGGCGCGGTCGGCGCTGCCCGCGGCGGTGTTCGCCACCAGCACGAGTCCCTCGCCGTCCGGCAGCGCCGGGACCTCGGCGCGGGGACGGGCCGGCGGGGCGGCCTGGCCGCGCGTCGGCACCATGCCCCGTACGGCGAACGCGGCGCCCACGCCCAGCGCGGCGCCCGCCAGGACGTCGCCCGGGACGTGCGCGCCGCCGCGGGCGCGGGAGAGGGCGAGGGAGGCGGCCACCGGGGCGACGACCGTGCCCCAGGCGGGGGACTCCAGGGCGACACCGGTCGCGAAGGCGGCGGCGGCCGCGGCCTGCCCGGAGGGGAACGAGGCGGTGGTCGGCCGCCGCTTCGGCTGCCCGATCAGCGGGACCGGGGCCGGGCGGACGTGGCGGGCCGTGCGCTTGCCGAGGGCGTTGACGGTGAGGGAGGCGAGGCCGAGTGAGGCCAGTCCGCGGCTCGCCGCGCGGCGGGCACGGGGAGTGCGGGTCGCCGCGAGGGCGGCGGCGGCCGCGAACCACACGGCACCGTGGTTCGCGCGGCGGCTCAAGCGGGGCAGGGCGGGGTCCAGAACGGCGGGCCTCATGGGATGCGGGTACCCGGAGGGGGGTGGACACACCGACTGTCCACGGGCAGGCTCGGGGGTGATCATCGTGGCCGAAGAGGGGGATCCGAGGGATGAACGGGCGAGTGACGGCGGTCAGCAGCAACGGGGAGTACTCGTTCACCAAGCCGAACCGGGACAGCATCAGGCTGCTCGCCGGTCTCGGGGTGGAGGGGGACGTGCACGCCGGTGTGACGGTCAAGCACCGTTCGCGCGTCGCGCAGGATCCCACCCAGCCGAACCTGCGCCAGGTGCACCTCATGCACGAGGAACTCTTCGCCGAGGTCGGTGAGGAAGGGTTCAAGGTGGCACCCGGCGAACTCGGCGAGAACATCACCACGCAGGGCATCGATCTGCTCGGTCTGCCGGTCGGCACGCTGCTGCGCATCGGCGACACGGCGGTCCTGGAGGTGACCGGTCTGCGCAATCCCTGCCTCCAGATCGACGTCTTCCAGGACGGGCTGCTGAAGCGGGTCGTCGGGCGGGACGAGGCGGGGAACGTCGTGCGCAAGGCCGGGATCATGAGCGTCGTGCGGGAAGGGGGCGTGGTGCGCCCCGGCGACACGATCGAGGCGGAACTCCCCACGGGTCCGCATCGACCGCTGGACCGGGTCTGAGACGCCGGCTTCCGGGCGCTCGGCGTTGTTGCTGGGGCCGGGTGGGTCCGCAGCCCGGCGGTGCGGGATGCCACTGCGCCCACCCTCCCCCAAGCTCTCGACTTCGCTCGAGCAGGGGGACCCCCATCGCCTCAGCGGCACGACAGCCCGCAGCGGCGGCCGACGTACACCCCGCTCACAGGCGCAGACGCGCGCTCCCGCCGGAAATCCGTTTGCCCAGCGCGCCGCCGCCGCACAGAATCGCGCCCATGGGTCACCTCGAAGCCGCACACCTGGAGTACTACCTGCCCGACGGAAGGGCGCTGCTGGGTGATGTGTCGTTCCGGGTCGGGGAGGGCGCCGTCGTCGCCCTCGTGGGGCCCAACGGCGCCGGCAAGACCACCCTGCTCCGCATGCTCGCCGGTGAGATCAAGCCGCACGGCGGAACCGTCACCGTCGGCGGCGGGCTGGGCGTGATGCGGCAGTTCGTCGGGTCCGTACGCGACGAGACGACCGTACGGGACCTGCTCGTGTCCGTCGCCACCCCCCGCATCCGCGAGGCGGCCCACGCCGTGGACACCGCCGAGCACGCCATCATGACCGTCGACGACGAGGCCGCCCAGCTGACGTACGCCCAGGCCCTCGCCGACTGGGCCGAGGCCCGCGGCTACGAGGCCGAGACGCTGTGGGACATGTGCACCACGGCCGCCCTGGGCATCCCCTACGAGCAGGCGCAGTGGCGGCTCGTCCGCACCCTCTCCGGCGGCGAGCAGAAGCGGCTCGTCCTGGAGGCCCTCCTGCGCGGCACCGACGAGGTGCTCCTCCTCGACGAGCCCGACAACTACCTCGACGTCCCCGGCAAGCGCTGGCTGGAGGAGCGGCTCAAGGAGACGCGCAAGACCGTGCTGTTCGTGTCGCACGACCGGGAGCTGCTGGCCCGCGCCGCCGAGAAGATCGTGAGCGTGGAGCCGGGCCCGGCGGGCGCCGACGCCTGGGCGCACGGCGGCGGGTTCGACACGTACCACGAGGCCCGCCGGCAGCGGTTCGAGCGCTTCGAGGAACTGCGCAGGCGCTGGGACGAGAAACACGCCCAGCTGAAGAAGCTCGTGCTGACGCTCCGTCAAGCGGCGGCCGTCAGCCATGAGATGGCTTCGCGATACGCCGCCGCACAGACCCGTCTGCGCAAGTTCGAGGAGATCGGCCCGCCCCCTGAGCCGCCCCGCGAGCAGGACATCAGGATGCGTCTCAAGGGCGGCCGCACCGGTGTCCGGGCCGTCACCTGCGAGCACCTGGAACTGACCGGCCTGATGAAGCCCTTCGACCTGGAGGTCTTCTACGGCGAACGCGTCGCCGTCCTCGGCTCCAACGGCTCCGGCAAGTCCCACTTCCTGCGCCTCCTCGCCGGCGACGACGTGGCGCACACGGGCAACTGGAAGCTGGGCGCCCGGGTCGTACCCGGCCACTTCGCGCAGACGCACGCGCATCCGGAGCTGGAGGGCCGCACACTGCTCGACATCCTGTGGAAGGAGTACGCACAGGACCGCGGCGCGGCGATGTCGAGGCTGCGCCGCTACGAGCTGACGAACCAGGCCGAGCAGACGTTCGGCCGTCTGTCCGGCGGCCAGCAGGCCCGCTTCCAGATCCTCCTGCTGGAGCTGGAGGGCGCGACGGCGTTGCTGCTCGACGAGCCGACCGACAACCTGGACCTGGAGTCCGCGGAGGCGCTCCAGGAGGGCCTGGAGGCCTTCGACGGCACGGTCCTCGCGGTCACGCACGACCGCTGGTTCGCCCGCTCCTTCGACCGCTACCTGGTCTTCGGCAGCGACGGCCGGGTCCGGGAGACCCCGGACCCGGTCTGGGACGAACGCCGGGTGGAACGGGCGAGGTAGCAGCCGGCCCACGGGCGGGGGAAACTGCCCGACCGGCCACGACACGCCCGCACCCGCGCCGGTCGCGGACCGCGCCGCCCTACGGCGATTCGGGCGCGCTGGTCACTTCCAGCGGAGCAACGCCCCGAGCCCGCCGGCTGGAACCTCTCGCTCCGCAACGGCCAGTGCCGCCGCGTCCGTCGCCACGGCCGACCGGATCAGCGCGTCGTCCGCCCGGGCCGGCCAGGAGTGCTGCTCGCCGAGGATCTTCAGGTCCGTACGCCGCACCGCCAGCTGGTCCGGGTCCTCGCCGATCCACACCTCGCGGTGCGCGTCCGGCCCGTTCGGCCTGACCAGCAGTTCGTCGATGCGGTGCTCGCGCGCCGCCTCGACCAGCGCGGGCACGCCCTCCACGGCGCCGGCCCGGCCCTCGTCGTCCGGGTTCCGGGCGGCCCGGAACCGCTCCAGCTCCGCCTCGGCCCGCCGTGCCACATGCTCGGCGCGGGCCCGCTCGACGTCGTCGTCGAGGAGCCGGCTGCCGCTGCCGTGCGGCGCCTCGACGACGAGATCGTGCAGCCGCTTGGGCAGCCGCTCGTGCACGGACCGCCGCTCACGGTCGTCACCCACAAGAATCAGCAGGTCGGCGCGGGTCTCCTCCTGGCACACGGCCAGCGCGTCGGCGATCTCCGCGGCGTTGTGCTCCCAGGTGTTCTCCACCCGCAGCTGGAAATGCCGCTCGGACCAGTCCACGGAGCTCGTCCGGTGCACCGGCCACTGGCGCCCGGTGACGCTTCCGGCACCCTTGCTGCCCAGGCCGCTGCGCAGCTCGAAGTCCGCGCCCTTGCGGTCGACGTACGCCACCACGCACACCGGGTCCTCGCCGGCCAGCTCCAGCAGCGGCGTGACACGCGGCAGCGGGGCCCATTCGGCCCAGTCGCCGCCCTGCGGGGGACGGGCCAGCGGCGGGTCGAGAACCACCTCGCCGGCGCGGGCGAACAGGGCCCGGCCGTGCGGTTCGGAGGAGTGCCCCAGGTCCTCGATGGCGCTCCGTACGGCCCGGCAGGTCGCCTCGTCCGCGCCCTGGTCGGCCAGCTGCCTGGCCATCGCCTGGGCCGTGAGCTGCCGCTCGTGAGGGGTGTCCTCCGTATGACGGGAGGTGTCGACGTACACCGAGGCCCAAGGCCCGGAGTGTTCGTACAGTGGGTGCAGAAAGGCGAGATCCATTGGTTCCCTCCCGGAATGCCGCTCGGGGGTAGTGCTCAGTTGTTCCCCGCGCGGGTACCCGGACCGCATGAACGAACACGACGAGCGGGGCAACACCATGACCGGAGTGGACCCTGACCGGCTGGACGACCAGCAGCTCATGAAGGAGCTGGAGACCATCCACCGCACGCGCCACGACACACTGCTCTACGGCTCGAACGACGCGCTGCGGGCCCACAACGAGCGCATGGCGCAGCTCGAGGGCGAGTACCTGCGCCGCAACCCACGCCGCCCGGTGGCCGCCGGCCGCACACGCGAAGGGGCCCGGGAGCGGGGGAGCGGAGAGTCGACGACTCCCACGACCCCCGGCACCTGAGCCCCTCACAGGACAGCACCGGCGCGACGCGAGCCGGACGGCACCGGCACAACCGCGGCCCGGCTCCCGGGTCAGCACCGCGCCGGCCCAGGCCCCTGTCTCAGCGCCGCACCGGCTCCCGCCCCCGATGCGGCGCGATGGCGTCCACGAACACGTTCTCGCCCGCCGCCAGGGAGTCGTCGGTGTGGTCCACCGCGACTGCGTGGCGGCGGGCGAGCGGCCCGCCGGCCGGATCGTCCGCCCTGGCGCCTCGCGCTGTTCCTGCGTGCGGTCGGCGGGAGGGCTTCAGGCGGCCTGCTTGGCGAACACGTCGAGGAAGGTCTCGCAGAACGCCTTCAGGTCGTCCGGCTTACGGCTGGTGACCAGCTTGTTGGCACCGTGGTCGCAGACCTTCACCTGCTCGTCGGCCCAGGTGCCGCCCGCGTTGCGGATGTCGGTCTGCAGGCTCGGCCAGGAGGTCAGCACCCGGCCGCGTACGACGTCCGCCTCGACCAGCGTCCACGGCGCGTGGCAGATCGCGGCCACGGGGCGGCCCTGCTCGAAGAAGTCCCGGACGAACGCGACGGCCTTGTCGTCCATCCGCAGGAAGTCCGGGTTGGCCACGCCGCCCGGCAGCACCAGCGCGTCGAACGAGCCCGGCGCGGTTTCGCCCGCGACCTCGTCCACGGGGAAGGTGTCCGCCTTGTCGAGGTGGTTGAACGCCTGGATCTCACCCTGCTTCGTCGACACCAGCACGGCTTCGTGCCCGGCGTCCTGCACGGCCTGCCACGGATCGGTCAGCTCGACCTGCTCGACGCCCTCGGGTGCCACCAGAAATGCGATGCGCATGATGCTCAAGGTCCTTTCCCGGAGCGCGCGGCGGTCCAGCGCGCCGCGTCGCTCCTCGCGTTCTTGTCGTTCTTCTCGTTGCGGTTCCTGCGGCCCGTGCTCACGCGCCGCCTCGGGCGTCCGGCTCGGCGCGGCTGATGTCGGCGAGCGCCGATGCGGGGTCCTCGGCCTCGGCCAGGTCGCCGAGGCTGACCATCCCCACCGGCAGCCCGTTCTCCACCACCGGCAGCCGGCGCACCGCGTGCTCGCGCATCAGCGTGACCGCGGTCGTCACCCGGTCGTCCGGCGTCACCGTCACCGGATCCGGCGTGCACACCGACTGCACGCTCACCGTCATCGGGTCGGCACCGTCGGCCACCGCCCGTACCGTGATGTCACGGTCGGTGAGCACGCCGATCACGTCCTGCCCCTCGGCCACCACCACGTCGCCGATGTTCTGGGTGCGCATCAACTGCGCCGCCTCGACCAGCGAGGCGTCCGGGCGTACGGCGACCACACCCGGGGTCATTACGTCCTTCACCAACTCAGCCCTCACTGAAGGCCCTCCCTCCGTCCCCCGTCCGGCGGGGGCACCGTGGGCGGAGTGCCCGCCCACGGTGCCCCTGGTGCGGTCCCTACGCGTACTCCTCCGGTCCGGTCTCCCGGGCCCGGATCAGGGCCTGGGCCAGTTCCTGGACATTGGCGTAGCGCTCCTGGCGCGGCAGCCGCTCCAGGGCCTCGACGAGGGCGTCGGGCGCCTGGTGGCCGCGCAGTTCGCGGGCCAGGTCGCGCGCGCTCGCGGGGAACACCCTGCGGCCCAGGATCCGGGCCAGTTCCAGGCGCACCGACTCCAGGGACGTCGGCGCACGGCTCGGCGTCACCGGCCCGTACGCGACCTCGGGGTCGTCCTCGGCGGCCGGCTCCGGGTCGTGCCACTCCTCACTGCGGGTGGGGTGCCCGGACCTGAGCAGCCCCTGGAGTTCATGCTTCATCTCGTCGTCACGGTGGACGCTCAGCCGGTCGCTGCCTCGCTGCATGTCTCCCTCCAGACGTTCGGGGGTCCGCACCGCGTACCCGTACACCGCGAGCCGACACGGGCTCGGCACCCTGGATCGATGCGGTCCGCATGGTTTGCGCCACGGCCTGCGGGAGACCCGGCTCGCACCCCCCACACCTCTCTGGGGAAGGGACCCGTCATGGCGATGCTCGCTGTGCTCATTCCGCTGCTCATGCTCGGAGTGGTGCTGGTGCTGGGCCGTTACGAGGAACTGCTGCTGCCACAGAACGACGCCGACCGGCGCCAACCGGCCGGCCCGCCTCCGGCCGCCGCGCGTCCGGCGATGGAGGAAAGCCCCCTCGCCTAGGCGGTGATCCGCACCCGCAACCGCGGTGGCCTCCGGCGCGAACACCGACCCGAGCTCCCGCCGTGCTTCCGGCTCGTGCACCGCGCGGTCAACGAGCGTGACGTAGCGATCGACTACCGCAGTTCTCGGTCGTCCGAGTCATTGCATGCCCTCGCCGAGCTTGGCGCCGACCGTGCCCGGCGGGCCGGTGGCGGCAGGCCGTCCTCTGCCGCCACCGGCCCGCCGGGACCAGCGCCGGGTCCAGAACTTTTCACCGCCGGGCCGGGCGCCCGTCCGCTCCGGGCGGGTCCGACCCGGTGGCTGGCACTGGCTCGGGTGTCAGAACACCGCTGAAAACTCCCGGCCTTCGGCGGCGCTTCACCGCGACCGCTCCTTCTTCTCGCGCCCCGGCAGAAATTCCTGCATCTTCGCCTTGAAGCCCTGCTTGACCACCGACCCCCGGTCCGAGTCGCCCTTCAGGATCGACGCGGCGGTCGCCTCCATCTGCTCCCAGGTGGCGTGCGGCGGGATCGGCGGGACGGCCGGATCGGTCAGGAACTCGACCACCGCGGGACCGTCCGCCTCCAGCGCGGCACGCCAGCCCGCCTCGACGTCCTCCGGCTTCTCCACCCGGATGCCGGTCAGCCCCAGGGAACGCGCGAACGCGGCGTACTGCACGTCCGGGAGCGCTTGCGACGGCAGGAACTGCGGCGCGCCCTCCATGGCCCGCATCTCCCACGTGACCTGGTTCAGGTCCTGGTTGTTCCACACGGCGACCACCAGCCGCGGGTCCTCCCACTGGTGGCGGTACTTCGCCGCCGTGATCAGCTCCGCCATCCCGTTCATCTGCATCGCCCCGTCGCCCACCAGCGCGATCGCGGGCCGGTCCGGGTGCGCGAACTTCGCGCCGATCACGTACGGCACCCCGCAGCCCATCGTCGCCAGCGTGCCGGAGAGCGAGCCCCGCATGCCCGGCCGCATGGTCAGGTGCCGCGCGTACCAGTTCGCCGTCGAACCCGAGTCGGAGGCGATGATCGCGTTGTCCGGCAGCAGCGGGTCCAGGGCACGGGCCACGTACTCCGGGTTGATCGGGTCGGCGTCGAGCCCCGCCCGGCGCTCCATGACGTCACGCCAGCGCGTCACGTTGGCGCACACCGTGTCGTACCACTCGCGCCCGCGCCCCTCCTCGATCAGCGGGATCAGCCGCTCCAGCGTGGCCTTCGCGTCGCCGACCAGGTTCACCTCGTACGGGTAGCGCATCCCGACCATGTGCGGGTCGATGTCGATCTGCACGCCCCGCGCCTTGCCGAACTCCGGCATGAACTGGGTGTACGGGAACGACGACCCGATGGTCAGCAGCGTGTCGCAGTCCCGCATCAGCTCGTACGACGGGCGCGTGCCCAGCAGGCCGATCGAGCCGGTGACGTACGGCAGTTCGTCGCTGAGGACGTCCTTGCCGAGCAGCGCCTTGGCGACACCGGCGCCGAGCAGCTCGGCGATCCGCTCCACCTCGGCCCGCGCGCCGGCCGCGCCCTGGCCGACCAGGATGGCCACCTTGTCACCGGAGTTGAGGATCTCTGCGGCCCGTCGCACCGAGTCGTCGGAGGGGATCGCCGTCCACGAACTGCGGTCCAGGCTGGAGGGCACCATCTTGAACTCGTGCGTCGGCGGCGAGTAGTCGAGTTCCTGCACATCACCGGGGATGATGATCGCGGTGGGGCAGCGACGCGCGTACGCGGTGCGGATCGCCCGGTCCAGCACGTTCGGCAGCTGCTCCGGCACCGTCACCGTCTCCACGAAGTCGGAGGCGACGTCCTTGTACAGCGAGTGCAGATCCACTTCCTGCTGGTAGGAGCCGCCCATCGCGGTGCGGTGCGTCTGGCCGACGATCGCCAGCACCGGGACATGGTCCAGCTTGGCGTCGTACAGACCGTTCAGCAGATGGATCGCGCCCGGCCCGGACGTCGCCGCGCACACCCCGAGACGGCCGCTGAACTTGGCGTATCCGACCGCCTGGAACGCGGACATCTCCTCGTGCCGCGACTGCACGAAACGGGGCTCGTTCTCGGCCCGGCCCCACGCGGCGAGCAAGCCGTTGATCCCGTCGCCCGGATAGCCGAAGACCTCCTCGACCCCCCACTCGCGCAGCCGCTCAAGGACGTGGTCGGAGACCTTGGTGCTCATGTACGACCTCCCGGACGTATGGGGACAGGGCCAGCAGTACGAGTCACCCTGCGCGACAGCGGAAAACCTCTCCCGGTTTGCGGGCGGGGGCCGGGGGCAGGCGCACCTCAGTGCTTCGGACAGGAGGCACGTCCGTGGGAGCGGCCCGTCGCGCCGCCACCGGCGCTCCTGTTCCGCTCAGTCGACGCGCTCCCACGGTGACCGTCCAACCCAGAGCACCTGCAAGGGAATTGCGACGCATCATGCCGATCCACACCAGCGCGAAGCCGCACCCTCACGACGACGCTCCCGACACCGCCGACGCCTTCCGCCGGCTCGCCGCCCTCCCCGCCGGACCTGAGCGCGACGCGCTCCGCGACGAGATCGTCGAGGCCTGGCTGCCCATGGCCGACCGCCTCGCCGGACGCTTCCGCAGCCGTGGCGAGAGCTTCGAGGACCTGCGCCAGGTCGCGGCCCTCGGCCTGGTCAAGGCCGTCGACCGGTACGACCCCGAGCTCGGCAACGCCTTCGAGAGCTACGCCGTGCCCACCGTCACCGGCGAGATCAAGCGGCACTTCCGCGACCATATGTGGACCCTGCACGTACCTCGCCGGGTCCAGGACCTGCGCAACCGCGTCCGGTTCGCCTCCCAGGACCTGTCCCAGACCATCTCGGGCCGACGCCCCACCGTGGCGGAGATCGCCGAGCACGCGAAGATGAGCGAGGAGGACGTCAAGGCCGGCCTGGAGGCCCTGGAGAGCTTCACCGCCCTGTCCCTGGACGCGGAGCTGCCCGGCAGCGAGGACGGGTACTCCCTGAGCGACGCGCTCGGGTCGCCGGATCCGGCGCTGGACACGGTGGTCGATCGTGAGGCGGTGAAGGCGCGGCTGGCCGCGTTGCCGGAGCGGGAGCGGGCGATTCTGTACATGCGGTTCTTCGGGGACATGACCCAGAGCCGGATCGCCGAGGAGCTGGGGATCTCGCAGATGCATGTGTCCCGGCTGATCAGCCGGTGCTGTGGTCGGGTTCGGGAGCAGGTCATGCGGGACGTGGCGTAGCACTGCGTTGCTCCGATTCACCTGATGGAGTGGCACTGTCCCGCCAATGGGGCCTGGCCGCGCGCGGCGTCGTAGCGGGCTGGCTGTGATGGCAGGAGGGCTTTTCTGCCGTCGCCCGAAGGAGCTCGCTCCATGCGCCGCACCCGCCACGCACTCTCCGTCGCCGTCCTGGCCGGCTCCGCCCTGGTGGGCCTCGCGCCGGTCGTGTCCGCCGAACCCGCCGCCGAGGTCAGCCCGGCCACCGTGGAGCCCGGCGGGACGTTCACCATCTCGGTCAGCTGTGATCCGACCGGGGGGCCGCCGCCCGACAGCATCGACGCGACCTCGCAGGCCTTCGACGAGGGCACGGTCCCGCTGCGCAAGGTGACCGGCAACGACGACAAGGTGTCCGGCCCGGCCTATCGGGGGACGGCCCGTATCGCTCCCGCGGAGAACTTCGAGGGCGATCCGGACGCCCTCGGCGAGGACTCGGCGTGGACCGTCGACGGCACCTGCCCGGCCGCTCCCGGCGGGGAGGGCAAGCAGTGGAGCGCGACGTTCACGGTGACCCACGGCGGTGGCCACCACAAGCCGTCTGACCAGCCTTCTCACACGCCGTCTCACCAGCCTTCTCACCGGCCCATCCACAAGCCCTGCCCCGACGAACGACACGACGAGCCGCTCGGCGAGCAACACGACGAAGCGCTCGACGAGCCGCTCGGCGAGCAACACGACGAAGCGCTCGACGAGCCGCTCGGCGAGCAACACGACGAAGCGCTCGACCAACCGCGGCACCACCCCACCGAGTGCCCGGAAGCGGTCACCCCGCGCGGTGTACGCGCCGGCGACGGCGGTGCCTTCACCGACTCCGTGCCCGCCCTGGTCGCGGGCGGGGTGCTGATCGCGGGCGCGTTCGGCGCCGCCGTGCACCGGCTGCGCAACTGGGAGAGCGACCCGTACCGCTGACGCATGGCTCGCACCACCGCCCCGGAAGCCCCCCGCTTCCCCGCCCCGGCCCGCTCATGCTGTGACCGTCACGACCCGGCCGGGCGGCCATGAGCCGGCGGCACCGTGGGTACTCAGTGGCCGAGGACACGGGCGAGGGCGACAGGAACACGGCGGACACGGCACCAGGCACTGCGGAGGTACGAATGCGGCGGACGGACCCGGAAGGCCACGGCCCCGTCCGGTTCGGGCCGTCGCTCCCCGAGGACGGACTGCCCGTGCTGCCGGATCTGTCCGCCGTGCTCGCCGCCGCGGCGTCCCGGGGCGACCACGAACCGGTCGGCGGGGGACCCGCCCTGCGGGAGGCCGCCTGCGGCTACTGGGACCGCCGCGGACTGCACTGCGCCCCCGGCCGGGTGGCCGCCGGGCCCGGCGCGCCCGCGCTGCTGGTCGCCCTGACCGCCGCCCTCGGCGGTGACGTCCTCGTGCCGAGACCCTGCGCCGCCTGGTGGGCGCCGTACGCCCGCCTGCTGGGACGCCCCGCCTTCCACGTGCCGACCCCGCCGGAGAGCGGCGGGGTGCCCGACCCGTACGCCCTGCTGGAGACCGTGCGCCGGGTCCGCGCCGAGGGCGGTGATCCGCGCCTGCTCGTGC
Organism: Streptomyces caelestis; assembly: GCF_014205255.1. GTDB lineage: Bacteria > Actinomycetota > Actinomycetes > Streptomycetales > Streptomycetaceae > Streptomyces > Streptomyces caelestis. The sequence goes on from NZ_JACHNE010000001.1 coordinate 7,412,126, forward strand.
TGTCCGTCGCCGACGACCCCACGGCCACCGTCGCCCCTCCCGAGCTGCTGCACGAGACCGTCGAGGCCGCCCAGGGAGAGGGCATGCACCTGGTCAGCGACGAGACCTGGCGCGACACCCTGCACGACCCGCACGACACCGTGCTGCTCAGCCCCGCCGAGATGCTGCCCGACCGGGTCACCGTCGTCACCGACCTGGCCGGTGCCCTCCTCCCGCCCGGCTGGCCGGCCGCCGTGGCCCGCTTCCCGGCGGGCGAGGACGCCGACGGCCTCCACGCGCGCGTGCTCGACGTCCTCACCGCGCTCGACGCCCGGGTCGCCGCTCCCATCGCCGCGGCGGCCGCCTACGCCCTGCGGGAACCGGAAGCAGTCACCGCGCGCGTCGCCACCACCGTGCGCCTGCACGCGCGCCTGGCCGCCGAGGCGCACGCCGCCGTCGTCGCGGCCGGCGCCCTCTCCCGGCCCCCGCAGGCCGGCCGCCATCTGTACGTCGACCTCGCTCCGCTGAGCCCCGCGCTGACCGCGCACGACGTCGGCGACGCACAGGAACTGGAGGACTTCCTCACCGCCCGCCTCGGCATGCCGGCGCCGGGCGGCCACCGCTTCGGTGACGAGCTCGAAGCCCGGCGCGTGCGGCTTTCGACCGGCGCACTGGTGGCCGGCTCCGACAAGGAACGCGCGGAATGCCTCACTTCACCCACGCCGGTGGAGCTGCCGCACGTGCAACGCTCGTTGATCCAACTGAAGTCGGCCTTCGACGATCTCCGCGACGAAGCTCAGCGATGGGAGCCTCCTCGATGACGCAGCAGTCCGAGTCGACCGCGAGCACCACCACTCGGGAAGCCGAGGACGCGGCCCTCCCGTCCCCTCTCGCGCCCCCGTACCCACCGCCGGCCGAACCGAGACCTCTGGCCGAACGCCGGGTGTGGCCGCGCACCTTCCACGACCGGCTGACCGCCCCGCTCCCCGGCCTGAGGGCCATGGCCCGCTTCGCCCGCGAGGGCGCCGTGCGACCGGGCCCGGAAGGTCTCGCCGACATCCCCCGGCTCCCTTACGCACCCGGCCCGCTGCCCCGCGTCGACGCGCGCACGGTCGCCGTCACCTGGGCGGGACACGCCAGTTGGGTCCTGCGGATCGGCGGACTGACCGTCCTCACCGACCCGGTCTGGTCCCGCCGGATCCTCGGCACACCGGCCCGCATCACCCCCGTGGGCGTCCCCTGGGAGGAGCTGCCGCGCGTCGACGCCGTCGTCATCAGCCACAACCACTACGACCACCTGGACGCCCCCACGCTGCGCAGGCTCCCGCGCGACACCCCCGTGTTCGTCCCCGCCGGCCTCGCCCGCTGGTTCCACCGCCGCCGCTTCACCCGCGTCACGGAGCTCGACTGGTGGGAGGCGGCCGAACTCGACGGCGTCCGCTTCGACTTCGTCCCCTCCCACCACTGGTCCAAGCGCACCCTCACCGACACCTGCCGCAGCCTGTGGGGCGGCTGGGTGCTCACCGACCAGGACGGACAGCGCCTCTACTTCGCGGGCGACACCGGCTACGGGCACTGGTTCTCCCGCATCGGCCGCCGCTACTCCGGCATCGACCTGGCCCTCCTCCCCATCGGCGCCTACGACCCCCGCTGGTGGCTCAGCGACGTCCACTGCGACCCGGAGGAGGCGGTCCGCGCCGCCCAGGACCTGGGAGCGGCCAGGATGGCCCCCATGCACTGGGCCACCTTCGTCCTGTCGGCGGAGCCGGTCCTGGAGCCCCTCACACGGGTGCGGGCGGCCTGGGAGAAGGCAGGCCTGCCCCGGGAGAACCTGTGGGACATGCCGGTGGGCGCTTCCAGGGTGCTGACCGGGGACTGACCTCAAGGGGCGCGGGCGGCGTCACCGAACCCGCCGCACCACACTCGGCACCGCGCTGACCACCAAGGTCAGCGCGATCGCCGCCACCACGCCCTCCCACGGCTCGTCGAACAGCGACCCGCCGAGGATTCCGATCAACTGGTACGTCACCGCCCAGGCCAGGCAGGCCGGCAGGTTCCCGCGCCAGAAGCGCCGCATCGGCCACTTCGCCATCAGGCAGGCCAGCATCACCGGGATACGGCCCGCCGGCACCAGCCGGGACAGCACCAGCACGGCCACACCGTGCTCGGCGAGCTTCGTCTGCGCCTGCTCCAGCCGGTCCTCGGGGGCCCGCGCCCGGAGCGCCGCCAGCCAGCGCGAGCCGTTCTTCGACTTCATCCCGCGCCGCCCCAGCCAGTACAGCGCCGCGTCCCCGAGGAACGCCGCCAGCGACGCCGTCACGAACACCATCGCCAGCGAGAACGGGGCCGTCTGGTGGACGGCGACCACGGCCGCCGAACTCACCAGCGCGCCCGTCGGGATCACCGGCACCAGCGCCCCGATCAGCACCAGCAGGAACAGCGAGGGATAGCCGACCGCCTGCTGCGTGGACTCCGGCACGACGGACGCCGGGGTGACCATCGACACCGCGAGCAGGGGTATCGCGGCCTGAGCCACGGGCGCGGTCGGGATCACCGCGCGACCTCGAGGCGCACGCTCTCCCCGTGCCCGAGCCGGTGCACCGCCACGCCCGGCGCGTGCCGGGCCGCGAGCCGCACGAACTCGTCACCCGGCGCGTGGAACTCGTGGGGGCGCACGGCGTCCATCCCGATCGGCCAGTACGTGCCGTAGTGCACCGGCACCGCACTGCGCGGCGCCAGCCGCGCCAGCGCCTGTGCCGCCCGGCCCGCGTCCAGGTGCCCCTCGCCCAGGTACGGCCCCCAGCCGCCCACCGGCAGCAGCGCCACCTCGACCGGCCCGACCTCCTCGGCCATGTCGTCGAACAGCCCGGTGTCCCCCGCGAAGTACGTCCGGGCCTCGCCGGCGACGACGTAGCCGAGCGCGGGGGAGCGGTGCGGTCCGAGCGGCAGCCGGCGCCCGTCGTGCCGCGCGGGCACGGCCCGTACGACGATGTCGCCGACCGGGATCTCGTCCCCCGGTGCCACCTCGCTGATCCGCAGGTGAGCGAGCCGGCGCAGTCCCGGTACCGCCCGGCGCGCGCCCCGGGGCACGAGCAGGCGCGTGCCCGGAGCGAGCCGCGTCAGCGACGGCACGTGCAGGTGGTCGGCGTGCAGATGCGACACCAGCGCGACATCCGCCTGGTGGGCGCCGGGAGGCGGCACATCCCCGCGCCGGCGGCGCAGGTGCGCGAGCCGGCGCGCGAACAGCGGATCGGTGAGCACGCGTACGTTCGAGTCCTCGACCGTGCAAGTGGCGTGACCCCACCAGGTGATCTCCACCGGCACTTCTCTGCCTCCTTCGCGCGACTCCCCGAAGCCTACGTGCAGGAGTAGGGTCGGCGACGAAAACCGGAGGTGAGAGGGGACGCCATGGGGCCGGTCCGGGTCACGGCGATCGCGAGTCTGACGCCGCTGGAGGAGCTCGACGACGATCCGTTCCTGGTCGACTCCCGCAGCCAGCACGCGATGTGCGCCCGCTGGGCCGCCGAGCGGGGCTATGTGATCAGCCGGGAGTTACTGGTCCGCGGGCTGCGCCCTGACCACTGCGCGCTGTGGGACGGCGTCCGGCCCGGCCTCGACCTGTTCGTGGCGCCCAGCCGCAGAGTCCTGGAGAGCGCGCTCGCCTCCGTCGAGGAGTTCACCGCGGAGTGCGTGCGGCGCGGAGTGCGGGTCGAGACGGTGGGGCACGCGGAGCCGGCGTACGACGCGGCGATGAAGGCGTGCGTGCACCGCCGGCTGTCGATGCCGACCGCCGGCTACGACGGGCGCTGACGCGACGGATCGGGGGACACGAGGCGCCCCCGGGGCGTTGTGGCACTGTGGGTGAGGGTCCGCGGTCGCGGCGGGCCGGGACGTGAGGTGGCTGGGCGTGCGGGGCGTGCGGTGGCGGCGGGTCGCCAGTCAGGTGGGGCGGAGCGTCGCCGTGTGGGTGGTCTCCACCCTCACGATGCTGGTGCTCGCCGGGATCCTGCCGGACTTCCGGCTCCGCTCGGCCGACGGTGACAGCGCGACCGACATCGCCGTCAAGGCGGCCTTCGGTGCCGGCGCCTTCGGTCTGTTGTCTGCCGTGGTCTGGCCGTTGCTCGTCCGGCTCCTGCTCCTCGTACCGGCGCTCGTGCTCGGGCTGCTGGTGTTCTTCCTCAACGGCGCGCTGCTGCTGCTCGCCCTGCGCCTCGACCCCGGGGAGCGCGGCACCGCCGCCCCGGAGACCGCCGTCGTGGTCGCCGCCGTGATGTCCGCCGTGGCGTCCGCCACCGGCGCCGCCCTGGCCGTGCGCGACGACGACGCCTACCGCCGTCGGCTGTACCGCCTCTCGGACCGCCGCCGCCGAAGGTCCGGACCGCCCTGCCCGGCCAGCCCCGGCACGGTCTTCCTGCAACTCGACGGCGTCGGCCACGACGTCCTGCTGGACGCGGTCGGCAAGGGCCTGATGCCCACCGTCGCCCGCTGGCTCGACATCGGCGACGGCGCTCGCCCCACCCACCGGCTCGCCCTCTGGCGCACCGACTGGTCCAGCCAGACCGGCGCCAGCCAACTCGGCATCCTGCACGGCAGCAACCACGACGTCCCCGCGTTTCGCTGGTACGAGAAGGACACCCGCGAGGTGGTCGTCTGCAACCGCCCGACCAGCGCCGCCGAACTCCAGCGCCGGGCCGTCGGGTACGCGGGGCACGGCGGCCTGCTCGCCGTCGACGGCGCCAGCCGAGGCAACCTGTTCAGCGGCGGCGCCGAGCAGCAGGCCCTCGTGCTGTCCATCGCCGGCCGCCGCAGCCGGGAGAACCGCTCGCGCGCGGGCTACTTCGCCTACTTCTCCGACCCGGCCAACGCCGTGCGCACGGCCCTGTCCTTCGTCGCCGAGGTGGGCCGGGAGATCAGCCAGTCCACCCGGGCCCGCCTCGCCGAGCAACGCCCGCGCGTCTCCCGCGGCGGCCTCTACCCGCTCGTGAGGGCCTTCGCGACCGTCGTCGAGCGGGACGTCGTCGTGGCCGCCGTGATGGGCGACATGCTCGCCGGCCGCACCGCCGTCTACGCCGACCTCGTGGCCTACGACGAGGTCGCCCACCACTCCGGCCCGGCGAGCCGCGACGCGCAGAAGGTCCTCGAACGCCTCGACCGCTCCCTCGCGCTGATCGAGAGCGTCGTCGAGCACGCCCCGCGCCCGTACCGGATCGTCGTGCTGTCCGACCACGGCCAGAGCCCCGGCGAGACCTTCCGCTCCCGCTACGGGCTCACCCTCGGCGACCTGGTGCGGGCCGGCTGCGGACTGCCCGTGTCACGCAGGGCGGAGCGCACCCGAAGCGGTACGGAAGCCCGCGCCGCCGTGCGCGCCGCCCTGCGCATCCCGGTCGAGGAGAGCGGCGAGCGGCACCGCCCCACGCGCCGCTCGGAGCCGATCGTGCTGGCTTCCGGCAACCTCGGCCTGGTCTCCTTCCCGGATGTCACGCACCGCATGAGCAAGGAGGAGATCGACGCCCGTCACCCCGCTCTGCTGCCGACCCTCGCCAACCACCCCGGCATCGGCTTCCTGCTGGTCCGCAGCGAGGAGCACGGCGGTGTCGTCCTCGGCGCGTACGGCGCCGAGATTCCGCTCGCCGACCTCGACGACAACCCGGGCCCGCTCGCCGCCTTCGGGCCGGGCGCCGCCGACGCGGTACGCCGTACGCACTCCTTCCCGCACGCCGCCGACATCATGGTCAACTCCTTCTACGACCCGGCCGACGGCGAAGTCCTCGCCTTCGAGGAGCAGATCGGCTCCCACGGCGGCCTCGGCGGCGCCCAGGGCAACCCCTTCCTGCTGTCCCCGCTCGCCTTCTCCCCGCCGGTCGAGGAAGGCGAGGAACTCGTCGGCGCCGAACATCTCCACCGCGTACTGCGCCGCTGGATGCGCGAGTCGGACGGCCCCCAGGTGCCGCTGGAGAGCAGCGAGGAACGCGCCGCCTGAAATTGGGCTGCGTCCGGCAAGCCGTAGGCACACACTGGTGCGGTTCGTCTTCCCCCGTCCCTTTACGAGGAGAACCTGCGTTGCAGGCCGCCGTCACCGTCACTCCCGCCCGCATCCCGGAGCTGCTGCTCGGTCTCGCCACCGTCCGGCCGGTCTTCATCTGGGGCGCACCCGGCATCGGGAAGTCCTCCCTGGTACGGGCGTTCGCCGAGTCGCTCGGCCTGGAGTGCGTGAGCCTGCTGGGCACCCAGCTGGCGCCCGAGGACCTCATCGGCGTACCGCAGATCCGCGACGGCCGCTCGGTGTTCTGCCCGCCGGAGGCGATCGCCCGGGACGAGCCGTACTGCCTGTTCCTGGACGAGCTCAACGCGGCCACGCCGGACGTGCAGAAGGCGTTCTACTCGCTGATCCTCGACCGCCGTATCGGCAGCTACGAACTGCCCAAGGGCTCGATCGTCATCGGCGCCGGAAACCGGGCCACCGACAACGCGCTCGCCCGGCCCATCGCCTCCGCGCTCGTCAACCGCCTCACCCACGTGCACCTGGAGGCCTCCGCCAAGGACTGGCTGACCTGGGCCGGCAGCAACGGCATCCACGCCTGGATCGTGGACCACCTCATCGACCGGCCCGACCACCTGTGGTCCAAGCCGCCGAAGACGGAGGAGCCGTTCTCCACGCCCCGTTCCTGGCACATGCTCTCCGACGCCCTGCACTCCTTCGGCCGCGACCTCGACGAGGAGACGCTGCGGGTGCTCGCGCACGGCACGCTGACGCCCGCGCACGCGCAGGCCTTCTGCGGCTACGTCAAGATCGTGCGCAGCCGGTTCGGCATCGAGGCGATCCTCAAGGGCGACGCCCGCTGGCCGAACCGCCCGGAGGACCGCGACCTGCTCTTCTACCTCGCCGACTCCTTCCGCGGCCGCCTGATCAAGGAACTGCCCGCGAGCAAGGACCACATGTCCGCGAACGGCCGCCAGACCGCCTACCGCGCCAAGTCGCTGCTGGTGCAGCTCGCCGAGATATCCGTCGAGGTCGCCCAGACCGTCATCGCCTCCGACAACGACGGCAACCCCGTGCTGCCCTCCTGGTTCCTCGTCGAGGCGGCGCGCGACATGCCCCGGCTGGTGGAGGCCCGCCGGTGAGCCGCGGCCGCGGCAAGGACCAGCGGAAGAAGAAGCGGGACCTCGCGGGCGAGGCCTTCGCCGAGGGCATGCGGCTGATGCGGACCAACCCCGCCCTCGCCGCCGTGGAGTTCGACGTCTGCCGCCAGGAGGAGTGCCGCTTCGCGCCCCGCCACGGACTCGTGGTCGTCGACTCCGACGGCGATCTGCACGTCCACCCGGACCGGCTCGCCGAGCCCGCCGCCTGGGCCTGGGCGCTCGCCCACGCCGTCCTCCACCTCGGCTTCGGGCACGTCCCGGCCGTGAAGGGCGACCGCGTCCAGCCCGACCGCCACGACCTCGCCGCCCGCTGCGTCGTCGTCAACCGCTTCCTGCTCGGCTTCACCATCGGCGAGACCCCGGAGCACCTGCCCGCCTCCTACCCGGACGGCGACGAGGAGCAGCTCGCCGCCCGCTGGCGGCGTGACGGCCTGCCGACCGTGTACGAGCGCTGCGGTACGGCCGGTGACGAGCCCGACCAGGTGCTGGTGCCCTGGACGGGCTGGTCCCGGCCGCCCGACTGGCAGCTGGCCTTCGCCGGTGCCCTGACCCGGACCGTGTCCGCCGCGATGGACATGGCGGGCGGCCGCCGCGACAGCCTGCACGGCGAGGCGCCCCTGCTGCGGCCCTGGCAGCGGGCGCTGAGCTGGTTCATCTCCTCCTACCCGCTGCTCGGCGGTATCGCGTCCGGCATCAAGCTGGTCGCCGACGCCGAACTCGCCCGCGCCCACGGCATCGCGATCGCCGCCGTCAACGCCGAGGCCGGCGAGATCTACGTCAACCCGCTGCGGCAGTTCGACGACGAGGAGTGGCGGTTCGTCCTGGCCCACGAGATGCTGCACGCCGCCCTGCGCCACGGCGACCGCTGCGGCACCCGCGACCCCTACCTGTTCAACATCGCCTGCGACTACGTGATCAACGGCTGGCTGACCGAGATGCAGGTCGGCACCATGCCCGAGGGGCTGCTGCACGACCCGGGGCTCGCGGGCCTGTCCGCGGAGGAGGTGTACGACCGGATCGCCGGCGATCTGCGCCGCATGCGCCGCCTGGCCACCCCGCGCGGCAAGGGCGTCGGCGACGTGCTCGGCGCGCCGCTCGGACCGCCCCGCGACTACGTCGACCTGGACGGGTTCTACCGCCGCGGCCTCGCCCAGGGCCTCGACCTGCACCAGCGGCAGGAGCGCGGCTTCCTGCCGGGCGGCCTGGTCGAGGAGATCCGCGCGCTCAGCCACCCTCCGCTGCCGTGGGACGCGCGACTGGCCCGCTGGTTCGACGAGTTCGTGCCCCGACCCGAGCCCGTACGGTCCTTCGCCCGCCCCTCGCGGCGCCAGGCGGCCACGCCCGGCATCCCGCGCGCCGGGCGGTACTTCCCGCCCGAGGAGATCGCCCGCTGCACCTTCGGCGTGGTCCTGGACACCTCAGGCTCCATGGACCGCGTCCTGCTCGGCAAGGCGCTGGGCGCCATCGCCTCCTACGCCGAGGCCCGGGACGTACCGGCCGCCCGGGTCGTGTTCTGCGACGCGGCCCCGCACGACGCCGGCTATCTGCCGGTCACCGAGATCGCCGGCCGGGTGCGCGTGCAGGGCCGCGGCGGCACCGTCCTGCAACCCGGCATCGACCTGCTGCACCGCGCCGACGACTTCCCGCCCGGCGCGCCCGTCCTGATCATCACCGACGGCTGGTGCGATGTCCTGCGCGTGCGGCGCGAGCACGCGTACCTGATCCCGCGAGGAGCACGGCTGCCGTTCAGCGCCAGAGGACCGGTCTTCCGCGTGAGTTGAACCGGAGTGTGATCGGATAGTGGCCGGGAACCGGTCACGGTTTCCGGATACTCATCGAAAGGATGCGACATGGCAGCCACGCGCTCCGCACACACCGTTTGGGAAGGCAATCTCTTCAAGGGCAACGGTGTCGTCACCTTCGACTCCTCCGGCATCCTCGCCGAGCAGCCGGTGTCCTGGGCGGCCCGCACCGAGGAGCCGGGCGGGAAGACCAGCCCCGAGGAGCTGATCGCCGCCGCCCACTCCAGCTGCTTCTCGATGGCCTTCTCCAACATCCTCGACAAGGCCGGCACCCCGCCGACCAAGCTGGTGACCTCCGCCGACGTCACCTTCCAGCCCGGCGAGGGCATCACCGGCATCCACCTCACCGTCGAGGGCACCGTCCCCGGCATGGACGAGGCGGCCTTCCTCGCCGCCGCCGAGGAGGCCAAGGTCGGCTGCCCGGTCAGCCAGGCCCTCAAGGCCACGCCCATCACCCTGACCGCCAAGCTCGCCTGACCGGCCCCACCGACGTCGTGCGGGCCCGCCCACCAGGGGCGCGGCCCGCGCGACGTCGTCGGTTCGCCCACCGCGCCCGGGGTAGGAACCAGACGCTCTGCCGCCGACGGTCCGGAAGGGACGCGATGCTGCCGGGAACGTCCACCAGCGCGACGCTGCTCGACTCCGCCACCCGTGACCGGACCCGCGTCCTGCTGCTGTGCAGCCTCTCCGGCCGGCTCCGCCCCCGCGACACCGTCCTCGGCGCCCTCGTCGACCGCTACGACTACGGCCGCTTCGCCTCCCACCTGATGACCAGCCAGGACGTCCTCCCTGTTCCGGTGCTCGACGAACAGGTCGCGCCACGTCGGCTGCGGCTGCCGCACGGCGACCACGGCCTCGGCCTCGCGTCCCTGCGGATCCTCGTCGTCACCACCCCGCGCGGCGACGCCACCCTCGTCCTGGACTGCGCCTTCGCGGGCGAGACCACGGCCGGCGACCTCGCCGCCTGGCTGGCCACCACCTGCTTCGACCGGGAGCGGATCGAACTCGACGACCGCCCACTCCTGACGGTGCTGACCGGGCAACTCGGCGGCCGGCCGCTCGCGCTCGGCCAGAACGTGCACCAACTCGTCTTCCCCGGCGGCCGGTTACAGCGCGAGCTGCTCAGCGCCGACGAGGCCCGCAGGGCGATCCTGCTGAACGAGATCGTCTACCGCGGCCGGATGCCCTGGAACCCCGCCACGCCCTACGACGCCGGCCTCGCGCCGCACGTCAGGAACCACGGCGTCACCCTGTCCGCCCTCGGCCGGGGCGTCTCCGTCCAGGCGGGCTGGGCCCCGCACGTCGAGAACGGCCTGACGCTCGTCGCCATCGGCATGATCTCCGCCCTGGCCGTGCTCCAGCGCACCCGCCTGGCGGCCTTCGCGACGATGAAGGCCAACGAGCGGGCCCTGACCGACTCGCCCACCGAGATCCGCTCCCTGATCTCCCGCCTCTCCGCGGGCGTCAACGAACTCCAGCTGGACCTCGCCTTCGGCGTCGAGGCCTACGTCGACAGCCTGCTGATCCCCGAGATGGTCATGGAGGCGTTCCAGTCCTCCCTGCGCGACGCGCTCGGCATCCGCGACAGCCTGGAGAACTCCGCCCGCATGGTCGAGCGCCTGACCTCGGTGATCAGCGCCCGCTCCGCCGCCCTGGACGCCGAACTCGCCGAGCGCGACGACCGCCGGGACCGCACCGTCTCCGGCCTGGTCGCCGCCGCCACGCTGATCGCCCTGCCGCCCACCCTGCTGCTGGCCTTCTTCGGCGTGAACGGCACGAACGTCGACGAACACCGCTCCATCCTCGACCTGCGCACCTACGGCACGGCCTACGCGCTGGCCTGGCTCCCCTTCGTCACGCTGGTCCTGATCGGCTACGTCCTGCTCAGACGGATCAGGACCCGCTCCGGCTCGCTGCTGCCGGCGTCCGACGACGACGCCGTACCCGTCCCGCCGCCACGCTCGCCCGCCGGGAGCCGACGACCATGACGCCACGCCCCGCCGTCTCCGCCCACCGGGGCGGCTCCGAGCGCGCCGGGCCCGCCACCTGGCAGGCGTACGAGGACGCGCTGGAGTCCGGCGCGGAGTACGTCGAGTTCGACATCCGCCGCACGAAGGACGGCGTCCTCGTCGTCTACCACGACCCCCGGGCCGGGCACACCGGGCCGCCGCTGGCCGCGCTCACGCACGCCGAGCTGAGCGAGTGGGCCGGATACGAGGTGCCGGTGGTGGACGAGGTCATGGCGCTGATCGCCGGGAAGCTCGTGGCGCACCTGGACCTGAAGGAGGTGGGCTACGAGCGGGAGGTGATCGACCGGGCTGTGGCCCTGCTCGGCGTGGACGGGCTCGTCGTGACGACGCTGGAGGACCGTTCCGTGGCCGCCGTCGCGCAGGCCTTCCCCGGGGTGCGCACCGCGCTGTCCCTGGGGCGCGACCGCAGGGAACTGGCCCTGGCCCGGCTGCCCGGGACCCGGCTGAGCGAGCTGTTCCCGGCCCGCCGCATCCGGGCCTGCGGGGCCCACGGCGTCGCCGTGCACCAGCGGCTGGCCAGGACCACCGTGCTGCGCGAGGCGACCCGGCACGGCCTGTTCACCATGGTGTGGACGGTCAACGACGACACCCTGATGCGGGCCTTCCTCACCCACCCGCGCGTGGACGTCCTCGTCACCGACCGGCCCCGGCGGGCCGTGGCGCTCCGCGGGCCGATCACCCCCTCGCGGCATTGACAACAGCGCACTCAGGTTTTGTGCTGGAAAGTGAGAGCGCCCTGGCGGAAGGGGACAGCGATGGGACGTGCGGTCGGAATCGACCTCGGAACCACGAACTCGGTGGTCGCCGTGCTGGAAGGCGGCGAGCCCACCGTCATCGCCAACGCGGAAGGAGCCAGGACCACACCCTCGGTCGTGGCGTTCGCCAAGAACGGCGAGGTGCTGGTCGGGGAGGTGGCCAAGCGGCAGGCCGTGACGAACGTGGATCGCACCGCCCGCTCGGTCAAGCGCCACATGGGTGACGCGCACTGGCGCTTCCCCGACCAGGGCGACATCGACGGCACCCGCTACCGGGCGCAGGAGCTGTCCGCGAGGGTGCTCCAGAAACTGAAGCGGGACGCGGAGTCCTACCTGGGGGAGGACGTCACCGACGCGGTGATCACCGTCCCGGCCTACTTCGACGACACCCAGCGGCAGGCGACCAAGGAGGCCGGGGAGATCGCGGGCCTGAAGGTCCTGCGGATCATCAACGAGCCGACGGCCGCGGCCCTCGCCTACGGCCTGGACAAGGAGAACGACCAGACGGTGCTCGTCTTCGACCTCGGCGGCGGCACCTTCGACGTGTCGCTGCTGGAGATGGGCGAGGGCGTCATCGAGGTGAAGGCCACCAACGGCGACACCCACCTCGGCGGCGACGACTGGGACCAGCGGATCGTCGAGTACCTGGTCAAGCGCTTCAAAGGACAGTACGGCGTCGATCTCGCGGGCGACAGGATGGCCGTGCAGCGGCTGCGCGAGGGCGCCGAGAAGGCCAAGATCGAGCTGTCCAGCTCCACCGAGACGACGATCAACCTGCCCTACATCACGGCCTCCGCCGAGGGGCCGCTGCACCTCGACGAGAAGCTGACCCGGGCCCAGTTCCAGGAGCTCACCGCCGACCTGCTCGACCGCTGCAAGACGCCCTTCCACCAGGCGGTCAAGGACGCCGGGGTGAAGCTCTCCGCGGTCAACCACGTCATCCTCGTCGGCGGTTCCACCCGCATGCCCGCCGTCACCGAACTGGTCAAGGAACTCACCGGAAAGGAACCGCACAAGGGCGTCAACCCCGACGAGGTCGTGGCGCTCGGCGCCGCGCTCCAGGCGGGCGTCCTCCGCGGCGACGTCAAGGACGTGCTGCTGCTCGACGTCACGCCGCTGTCCCTGGGCATCGAGACCAAGGGCGGCATCATGACGAAGCTCATCGAGCGCAACACGACGATTCCCACCCGGCGTTCGGAGATCTTCACCACCGCCGCCGACAACCAGCCCTCGGTCGGCATCCAGGTCTACCAGGGCGAACGGGAGATCGCCGCCTACAACAAGAAGCTCGGCGTCTTCGACCTGACGGGCCTGCCGCCGGCGCCGCGCGGCGTACCGCAGATCGAGGTGGCCTTCGACATCGACGCCAACGGCATCATGCACGTCTCCGCCAAGGACCTGGCGACCGGCCGAGAACAGAAGATGACCGTCACCGGCGGCTCGGCCCTGCCCAAGGACGACATCGACCGCATGATGCGCGAGGCCGAGCAGTACGCGGAGGAGGACCGCAAGCGCCGCGAGGCCGCCGAGACCCGCAACCAGGCCGAGCAACTCGTCTACCAGACGGAGAAGTTCCTCCGCGACAACGGCGACAAGATCCCGGCCGACACCAGGAGCGAGGTCGAGTCGGCCATCGCCGAGGTGAAGGGACAGCTGGAACAGCAGGCGGACACCGCCGCCCTGCGCGCCGGCGTCGAGAAACTGGCCTCGGTCAGCCAGAAGATGGGCCAGGCGATGTACGCCCAGGCCCAGCAGACACCGACCGAGGAATCATCCGGCACGGCGCGCGAGGAAGAGGGCGTCGTCGACGCGGAGATCGTGGACGAGGAGAAGGACCAGGGAGACCGGAAGGGCGGGGCGGCCTAGCCTCTCCCGGGAGCGGCCTGGCTCTCCGCGGGCGGCAGCGTCGCGTACACGGCCTCGACGACGGAGGCGTACGGAGTGCCGGAGTCGGCCAGGCCGGAGCGGAGTCTCTCCAGTCCGGCCCGGTGCTCCGTCAGCAGAATCGTGTTGCCGGTGCGGGCCGTGAACTCCAGTACCGCCGGCAGGAAATCGGGCAGCTCCTCGCCGGTGAGCTCCAGGCCGTGGGAGCTGTAGAGCTCCTGGAAGCGGGCCGGCGAGATCCCCCGCCAGCGGCTCAGGTACAGGCTGTGGCCTTCCGCGCTCTCGAAGACCTGGAGGTAGTGGGCGGCCAGCTCCCGCGGCGCGGTGACGGCCGCGTGGTCGGCGAACTCCCTCAGCTGCGGGGCGGCTTCGCGCAGCAGCGGCAGCCGGGCGCTGAACTCGTCGCCGGGATACGTCAGGCACAGCGCGGCCGCCTGGTACAGCAGCTCGAAGCCGGGCATCTGACCTCCTTGGCGTGCGCTCGTGCAGCGCCCCGTGCTGACGACGCTAGGGGCGGACGGGGGAGCGCACCCGCCGGCGACGCCCGTCCGGGTCACGGCCTGCGCGCGAGGGGCCCCGCTCAGAAGGTCTCGTGGTACTCCCGCAGGAGCTTCTCGGTGCGCTGGGTGGAGGCGGCGCCCGCGGTCATGTGGTCGAGGACCTCCAGGTGCGCGGAGACCTCCTTGCGGGAGTCGAGGTAGAGCGCGCCGGTCAGGTACTCGGTGAAGACCATGTCGGGCAGTTCGGGCTCGGCGAAGCGGAACAGGGAGAACGGCGCGTACGTCCCCGGGTGCGGGCCGTCCTTGAACTCGGCGATCTGGAGCGTGACGCGGTCCCGCTCGGAGTACTCCAGCAGCTTGTCCAGCTGGTCCCGCATCACCTGGCCGTCGACGCTCACCGGTCGCCGCAGCACCGTCTCGTCCATGATCACCCACAGGTGCGGCGGGTTCGGGCGCTCCAGCAGCCGTTGGCGCTCCATGCGCAGCGACACATGCCGCTCCACGGCCTCCGGCCCAGAGTTCCCGATGGTGCCGGCCCGCAGGACCGCGCGCGCGTACCCCTCGGTCTGCAGCAGGCCCGGCACGAAGTGCGGCTCGTAGGACCGGATGATCCGGGCGGCGCCCTCCAGGCTCACGTACAGGCTGAACCACTCCGGCAGCACGTCGTGGAACCGCTGCCACCAGCCCGGCCGGTTCGCCTCCTCGGCGAGCTCGACGAACGCGGTCACCTCGTCGTCGGGCACGCCGTACGCCGTCAGCAGGATCTGCACGTACGGGATCTTGAGGGCGACGTCGGCGGTCTCCATCCGCCGGACCGTCGCGGGGGCGACGCGCAGCACCCGGGCGGCCTCGTCACGACTGAGCCCCGCGGCCTCGCGCAGTTCCTGCAACCTCTTGCCCAGCACCACCTGGCCCACGGTGGGTGCGGCCCGCCGTTCACTCACGCCACGCCTCCCCAACGTGCCCAAGCCTGCGATCAGTCTGTCACGTTCCGCCGTCAGTCTCACAGGGCCGCGGGCGAGGAGATCACGAGAAAGGACGAGTCGCCGGTGCATTACCCCGCGGGTAATCGACCGGGCGCGCACGGGACGGGATCGTGAACGCATCGAGTCCCGGGCCGGCGCACTCCGGCCCGGGACTCGGGACCCGCTGCCACACCACGACCCGACGGAGGGTGATTCACCATGTCCGCGACCCAGCTCGCCACACTCGCCCGGACCAGCGCGCCGCAGGCGATGCTGCGCCGCTTCCTCGCCCTGGACGCGGTGGTGACCGGCACCAACGCGCTCGCCTACCTCGCGTTCTCCGGCCCGCTCGGCCGTTTCCTCGGCGTGGACTCCACGCTGCTGCTCGCACTGGGCGCGTTCCTCGCCGCCTACGCGGCGGGCGTGGGTCTGCTGGCTGCCCGCCGGCAGCCGCCGACGCTCGGCGTGCAGGCCGTCGTCGACATGAACCTCGCCTGGACGGCTGTGAGCCTCACGGCCCTGGTGCTGTGGCTGACGCCGAGCACGGCGGGCGCCGTGTGGACGGTGCTCCAGTCCCTGACCGTGGCCGGGTTCGCCGGCCTCCAGCTCATGGCGCTGAAGGCCCGTCAGGGCAGCAGTGACTGAAGGTACTTGACAGTCGCCGGGTCGGCCGGGAGGAGCGTCTCGATGGCCAGCTCGGCGACGGTCACGTCCATCGGTGTGTTGAACGTGGCGATCGAGGAGATGAACGACAGCGTCCGCCCCTCGTGCTCGATCCGCAGCGGCAGCGCGAAGTACGGCACCGGCTCCGCGGGCTCGTCCACCGGATCCGCCTCGGGCACCGGATACGCCGCCACCTCCTCGTACAGCGCCCGCAGCGGATCGGAGCGGTGCAGCGCGATCTGCCGCTCCATCTGCTCCAGCAGGTGCCCGCGCCAGGCGCGCAGGTTGCGGATGCGCGGCGCCATGCCCTGCGGGTGCAGGGCGAGCCGCATCGCGTTCAGCGGCGGCTCGAGCAGGGACTCGGCGACGCCGTCGAGCAGCGTCATGATCCCCCGGTTGGCCGCCACGACGTCGTACAGCGCGTCCACCACCAGCGCCGGATACGGCTCGTAGCCCCCGATCAGCCGCTCGATGCCCTCGCGCAGCGCGCCCAGCGCCGGGTCGTCCAGCGGCGTCTCGGGGTAGCGCGGGGCGTAACCGGCCGCGAGCAGCAACGCGTTGCGCTCCCGCACGGGGACGTCCAGGTGCTCGGCCAGCCGCAGCACCATCTCCTCGCTGGGCCGGGAGCGGCCCGTCTCGACGAAGCTGATGTGCCGGGCCGAGGAGTCCGCGCGCAGGGCCAGCTCCAGCTGGCTGACCCGGCGCTGCTCCCGCCAGGCCCGCAGCAGCGGCCCCGCGCCCTGGCCGGTGGTGGAGGGATGAGTGGTCATGCCGGGACCGTAGCCGAGAACCGGTCGCACCGAACAGGCACACCGCTGCGACCAGGGCCCCGGACGTCCCGTTGTGGCAGGCTGAGAAGGGAGAAGAGGACACCGGAGCCAGGGAAGGAGCGCTGCCCATGCCCGTCGAACCGCTGTCGCAGAAGGAGGTCGAGGACCGGCTGGCCGAACTGCCGGGCTGGTCGCTCGACGGGGACCGCCTCACCCGTTCCTACCGGCTCGGCTCGCACTTCGCGGCGACGGCGATGGTCGTGCACATCGCCCAGGTCCAGGAGGAGCTCGACCACCACTCCGACCTCACGCTCGGCTACAACTCGGTGTCCCTGTCCGTCCACACGCACAGTGCGGGCGGCGCCGTCACCGAGAAGGACTTCGAGCTCGCCCGCAGGGTGGAGGACCTGGCCCCCGGGCACGGGGCACACTGACCGCGTGCTCGACTACGACAAGGAAGCGGAGCGGTACGACGCCTCGCGCGGCGGCGAGCCCAGGGCGGCCGCCGCCGCGGCAGCGGTGCTGAGCCTCGTGCCGCCGGATGCGCGCAGCCTGCTCGACGTCGCCTGCGGCACCGGCATCGTGACCCGCCGGCTCGCGGCCGCGCGCGAGGGCATGCGGGTGACCGGCGTGGACCTCGCCCCGGCGATGGCCCGGCAGGCCGCCGCCCGGCTGCCCGGTGCCGTGGTGCTCGCCGACAGCCGCCGGCTGCCCTTCCGGGACGCCGAGTTCGACGCCGTGTGCAGCGTGTGGCTGCTGCACCTGGCCTCCGGGCCCGCCGACGTCCGGACCATCATCGGCGAGTGCGCCCGGGTGCTGCGGCCCGGCGGCGTCTACGTCACCACGGTCGACAAGGCCGCCTCCCACAACGTGGGCAGTGACATCGATGTCGTCCTGTCCGCCCGCCCGCCCAGCCCGGTCCGGGACGCGGCGGCGGACGTCGAGAGCCACGCCGCCGGCCACGGCCTGGTCCCGGCTGGGCAGGCCCGCTTCCGCGGCCACGGGCAGGGCCGCAGCCCGCGCCGCACGGTCGCCGACCTGCGCCGCGGCTGGTTCGTCACCCTGCCGCCCGGCCACCCGCTCGCCGAAGGCTTCGCCACCCGGCTGGCGGAACTCCCCGACCAGGACAGACCCCGCCCCGACCCGTTCTTCACGCTCCGGGCGTTCCGGAAGCCGTGAGGGCCTCAAGCCCGGGTGAGCTCCATGACCGAGTTGGTCAGCCAGGTCTCTCCGCCGCGGAGGTCGTCTGTGGAGAACGCCTGTTCCCAGCGGGCGCCGGCCTTCGACCCGGCCGCGTACTGGGCGGCGTACCAGCGGGGCTTCCACGACCGGCTCCACCGCGGCGAGGCGGTCGTGCGACCGGCCCGGGGAGGACGCTCACCGGCCCGGCGGGGGAGACCGTACGACGCGACGGACATACGGACGACGACGGCTGGACGCGTGCCACGGTCCCCATCGAGTCCGTCGAGCACGCCCGCGCCGAGTTCCTGCGGCTCGGCGCGGGCACCGAGGTGCTGGCTCCGGACGAACCGCGGTCGAAAATCGCCCGGACCGTGGCCGAACTGCCTAAGCGGTACGGCAACTCCCGTGCCCCCCGCGGCAACTGAGAGGCGGAATCCGCCCGTCCCTCCAGGAGGTCCGTCCCGTGAAGCACCCGCACAGGCACCGCAGACGCCGCCTGCTCCTCCCCGTCGCCGCAGCCACGGCGGCGCTCGTGGGCGCCGGCCTGACCACGTTCGCCACTGACCACCACGCGGCGGCCGCCACCGCGCGGCAGGTCGAGAAGCTGGACCGGGGCGTCGTCAGCGTCCACACCGGCAGCGGAAACCTGGTCAGCTGGCGCTGGCTGGGAACGGACCAGAACAACGTGTCGTTCAACGTGTACCGGGCCGGTACGAAGGTCAACTCGGCCCCGATCACCGGTTCCACGAACTACTTCCACTCCGGCGCCCCCTCGCACGCCGACTACACCGTCCGCGCGATCGTGAACGGCGTGGAGCAGGGCGACTCGGCGCACGCGATCCAGTTCCGCACCGGCTACAAGGACGTCCCCCTCTCCCCGCCCGCGGGCGGCACGGCCCCGGGCAACTCGGCGTACACCTACGAGGCCAACGACGCCTCCCTGGGCGACCTGGACGGCGACGGCGCCCTGGACATCGTCCTGAAGTGGCAGCCGACCAACGCCAAGGACAACTCCCAGTCCGGCTACACCGGCAACACCATCGTCGACGGCATCAAGCTCGACGGCACCCGGCTGTGGCGCATCGACCTGGGCCGCAACATCCGCTCCGGCGCGCACTACACGCAGTTCCAGGTGTACGACTACGACGGCGACGGCAAGGCCGAGGTCGCCATGAAGACCGCCGACGGCACGAGGGACGGCACGGGCGCGGTGATCGGCTCCTCCACGGCCGACCACCGCAACTCCAGCGGCTACGTGCTCTCCGGCCCCGAGTACCTGACGATGTTCAACGGGCAGACGGGCAAGGCGATGCAGAGCGTCGACTACGTCCCGGGCCGGGGCAACGTCTCCTCCTGGGGCGACAACTACGGCAACCGCGCCGACCGCTTCCTGGCGGGCACGGCCTACCTCGACGGCTCCCGCCCGTCCCTGATCATGGCGCGCGGCTACTACACCCGCAGCGTCATCGCCGCCTGGGACTGGCGAAACGGTGCCTTCACCCGCCGCTGGACCTTCGACACCGCCTCCTCCACCAACAGCGGCAAGGGCTACGACGGCCAGGGCAACCACAGCCTGTCCGTCGCGGATGTCGACGCGGACGGCAAGGACGAGATCGTCTACGGCGCGATGACCGTGGACGACAACGGCAACGGACTGTGGACCACCAGGCTGGGCCACGGCGACGCGGGCCACGTCGGGGACCTCAACCCCTCGCGCGCCGGCCTGGAGTACTTCAAGGTCTCGGAAAGCTCCAGCCAGCCCGGCTCGTGGATGGCCGACGCGCGCACCGGCCAGATCCTGTGGCGTACGGCCTCCGGCTCGGACAACGGCCGCGGAGTCGCCGCCGACGTCCACGCCGGCAGCCCCGGTGCCGAGGCATGGTCGGCCACCGACACCACCCTGCGCTCGGCGACCGGCGCCTCCCTGGGCCGGGAGCCGTCCAGCATGAACTTCGTCAGCTGGTGGGACGGCGACCCCGTCCGTGAACTCCTCGACGGCACCCGCATCGACAAGTACGGCACCTCCGGCGACACCCGCCTGCTGACCGGCTCCGGCGTCCACTCCAACAACGGCACCAAGGCCACGCCGTCCCTTTCCGGAGACATCCTCGGCGACTGGCGTGAAGAGGTCATCTGGCCGACGTCGGACAACAGGGCCCTGCGGATCTACTCCACACCGCACCAGACGAACACCCGCATCACGACCCTGCTCCACGACACCCAGTACCGCACGGCCCTGGCCTGGCAGAACACGGCGTACAACCAGCCCCCGCACCCGAGCTTCTTCATCGGCAACGCCATGCCGACGGCTCCCAGGCCGACGGTCTACACCCCCTGAGAAAGCCGAGGGCGTATGCCGTCTGCGGCATACGCCCTCGGCAGCACGTCAGGCCACCGTGCAGCTTTGGTCACCCAGCTTGAACGCCGTCGGTTTCGTGTTCGTCCCCGACGCGTTCGCCGTGAAGCCGAAGCTCACGGACGAGCCCGCCGCCACGCCGGCGTTCCAGCCGACGTTCTTCGCCGTCACCGTCGAACCCGACTGCGCGGCCTCGGCGTTCCACGCCTGGGTCAGCTTCTGGCCGTCGGTGAAGGACCAGGCCAGCGACCAGCCGTTCCAGGGGGTGGTGCCGGTGTTGGTGACCTGCACGTCCGCCTGGAAGCCACCCGACCACTGGCTGGTGACCTTGTACGTCACCTTGCAGGCGCCGGCCGGGTCGGGCCCGGGCCCGGGACCCGTGGTGCCGCCGTCGGAGCTGTCGCCGTAGATGACGCCACGGCCGTTGGTCGCCACGTACACCCGGCCGTACACCCTCGGGTCACCGGTGATGGCCGCACCCGTCCAGCCCCACTGGTGGGCGTCGTCGTTGATGCGCGTCCAGCTCGCGCCCTTGTCCGTGGAGCGGAAGATGCCGCGCACGCCGCCGATCTTCGCACTGGTGTAGAGCGTCTGGTAGGAGGCGCCGGGCGACGCCTTGCCGAAGCCGATGGTGTCGGCCTGCTCGACGTTCGACAGCTTCGTGAAGCTCGTGCCGCCGTCCGTCGAGTGCCACAGGCCGTACGCCCCGTCGCTCGCGCCGCCCGCCAGCCAGACGTCGCCCTTCCCGCCGGGCAGCGCCTTGAAGCGGACACTGTCACCGCCGGGCAGCCCTGTCGCCGGTGACTCCTTGAACGTCGCGCCGCCGTCCGTACTGACGTAGAACTTCCCGGACTTGAAGCCGTAGAACGTCTTCGGGTCGACGCGGTCCGACTCCACGATCGCCCCGGAGGGGATTCCGCCGGACGCCTGCCACGACGTGCCGAAGCCCGTCGTGTGGTGCACGCCGGCGCCCTGCGGGCTCCACACGAACCGGCTGCCGTCGGCCGCCGCCGCGACCGTGCCGCCGCCGCTCACGCCCGAGGGGTCGGTCCCGGCGAACCAGTTGGCGCCGTTGTCCGTCGAGAACGAGATGTGCGGACCCGAGTCGAGGTTGCCGACCCGGACGACCGTGTTCGGATTCGACTCGGCGAAGTCCAGACTCGTGGTCGTCGTGAAGTTCGGCTGGGTGAACATCATCGACGGGACCTTCGTCAGATCCGTGTGGCGGAAGCCGCCGATGTCGCCGAGCGCGCTGAGCAGCGGGGCACCGGACGGGGCAGAGGCGAGGTCGTTGACCGCCGTCTCCTCCAGCCCCTGCACCATCGGCTTGACGGCGAACTTCCCGCCGTTGTCCCAGTTCGTGAGGTTCTCGGTGCCGTAGATCGTCGCGCCCGTCCCGTACATCATGCGGTTGGAGTTGAACGGGTCGATCTCCAGGGCTTCCGTCATCCACCCCAGCTTCGGAGTCTGCTCGGGCGGCTGCGGGTTGGCGCCCCAGGTCAGCCACGGCGAGGACGAGACATCCATCGTGTAGCGGTTCTCGCGGTTGGGGTACGACGTGTAGTCCCACGCCTTGGTCCAGGTCGCGCCGCTGTCCGTGGAGCGGAAGATCTGCGTGTCCGGCCACCAGGCGCTGTACGCGGTCGCCATCACCGTGCCCGGCTTCTGCCGGTCCACCGTCAGCCCGCTGAAGCCGTAGAACGTGTCGGCCTCGGCCACCGGGCTGATGTTCGTCCAGGCACCGGTCCCGGTCGCGTACCGCCACAGCTGGCCCTTGCCGCCGTCGTACGGGCCGCCCTTGTCGCTGTAGGCAAGGTAGAGATGGCCGTTCTTCGCGTCCAGGACGCCCTTGTGGGCGAGATAGCCGGTGGGCTGCCCGGCAAGGCGCTGCCAGGTCGCGCCCGCGTCCGTCGAGCGGTACACCGCGTTGTCCTTGTCGGCGACCCCCACGTAGATCGTCTTCGTGGCGCTGCCCGACGTGCCCGTGGACTCGTCGAAGGTGACCCAGACGATGCCCTGGTTGTCGGACGCGTAACCGCTGGTGTCACTCGGGTCCTGCGCATAGTTGCCGACGTTGGGGAAGTTCGACACCTGCGACCAGGTCACGCCCGAGTCCGTCGACCGCCACAGCCCCTTGCCGCTGGGCGCGCCCAGATACAGCACGCTGTTCCGGTTCGGGTCCACGGCCAGCCGCTCGCCCATGCCCCGCCCCGGCATGTTGCCGCCCAGCTTGAACGGCAGGTTCGCCTTCTGCCAGCTCGCCCCCCGGTTGGAGGAGCGCATGACCGCGCCGTTCTTCGGATCCCAGCTGTTGGTGTACGTACCGACCGCCGCGTACACCTTGTTCGGGTCGACGGAGTCGGACGCGAGGCTGACGACCCCCGTGTGCCCCCAGTCCTCCCAGCCCACGGAGTCCAGCAGCGGCGTCCAGGTCTTCGAGGCCTCCTGCCAGCGGTAGGCACCGCCGATGTCGGTCCGGGCGTAGGCGAGGTTCTTCTCGGTCCGGTTGAAGACGATGCCGGGGACGAAACCGCCCCCGTCGATCCGTGCGTTCTTCCAGGTGTAGGTGTCGGCGGTGATCTTCGGCGACGGCGGATCGGCGGCCAGGGCTGTGGGAGCGCCCGACAACAACCCGGCCGCCAGCGCGAGCACGGCCGTGAGTATGCGGGTTCTTCGCACGGTGGGGGTCCTTCCGTGAGGGGGGGAGAACGTGCGAGGGCCGGGCGGCTCCCGTGCGGGTGGAGTCGCCCGGCCGTGGCCCCGCGTCAGGTGCGGGGCCAAGTACGCAGAGCTTCGGACGCCCCTGTCTGGGGGGCGCGGGGAACTGCGCGACCAGCCACAGCCGGCCGGCAACTCCCCACGGCCCAACCCGCGGAGCGCCCGGCGGGGGCTATTCGAGAAGCTCCGCGTACGATCCCATGGCCAGCGCGATATCCGCCTGAGCCCAGAACCGGTGATACGTGAACGACGGCGCGGCCCCGCCCGCGAGATAGCTCTCGATCTTCGACCAGGCCGGATCATCCTTGTAGAAGGACCGGATCGAGTCGAACGTCGACGACGAGTTGATCGCGTCACCGTTCGGCATCGTGCCCGTCCAGCCACTCGGGATGTACACCGGGTCGTCGAACCGGTTGTAGTCCGCGCGGGTCTCCGGGACGGCGATCCCGAGGCCGTCCTGGTGGTTGGCCCACATACCGTCCAGCAGCTTCTTCGCGGCCGCCGCGGCCTCGGTGTCACCCGAGCGGTCGGCGTAGTACGTCAGCGTCTTGGCGTACGCGGCCGCCACCCCGACGTCGTTCGTGTAGTCCACCACGCTGACGCGCAGCCCGCTGTTGGAGCCGGGGCTCGACGCGTTCCAGGTGTCGGGCTGGCCCGACCACTGCAGCGTCGACGGGATACGGAACGTGCCGTCCGGGTTGAACGTGGTCTTGGACAGCGCCCAGTCGACCCACTTGTCGAGGACCGTCTTGGCCTGCGCGTTCCCCGTCTGCTGGTACAGCTCGGCGACCCGCTCCATGGACCACGCCTGGAAGCCGAACCACTGGTTGGACGGCGGGTCGTGGTACACGGGCTTCTCGTCGTAGTACATGCCGTAGAACGTCGACTTGCCCGCGGGCGGGGTCGCGTACCGGCCCGCCCAGCTGTTGGTCGCGCCGCCCGCGATGGCGCCCTCGTTCGACTGCAGCCAGCGGTAGAACTCCAGCTGCCGGTCCATGGACTTGGCCCAGTCGGCCGCACCCGTTGCCGACTTGGGCTTCAGCGGGGCGTAGTTGCTGAGCGCGTAGGCGGCCAGCGGGTTCTGGTAGCCGCCGTGGGCGTGGCTGGAGCCGATGCGCCAGGCCCAGCCGGCCGAGGTGTCGGTGGCGCCGCCCCAGGCGTAGTACCAGGACATCAGGTACATCGAGGCGTCCTTGCCGGTGCCCGCCGGGCAGGTGGAGGGTCCGACGCAGTTGCCGATCTTCTTGAAGTACTTGTCGAACATGGAGTAGCGCAGGTAGTCGCCCATCTTGGCCGCCTTGGCGACCGTCGCGGAGACCTGCCCGCCCTTGCCCTGCTCTTTCGCCCACAGGTCCGCCCAGTAGGCGGCCTGCACGGCGCGCGCGTCGGCGTCCGGCGCGTTGGTGAACTTCCACTGCTTGGCGTAGGAGGCGTCACCGGTGAACAGGTCCAGATAGCCGTTCTTGCCGCCGTACTTGAAGGCGTCGCAGGTCGGCTGCGGCACCGTCTCCCACACCGACTCCTGCGAGCCGCGCTGGAAGGTGTTGATGTACGAGGGGCCGGTGTCCGAGGGACCCGCCTCGCACTTGCCGGGCGAGTTGCCGTAGCCGTACACGTTGTCGACGTCCTGGAGCCAGTGCATGCCGTAGACGTCGTCCGTGCCGTACGCGCTCTTCAGCTCGGCCGCGATCGGGTCCCGGCCCACCGAGGCACCGGTGTCGAGCTTGGCCGGGTACTCGTTCGGCGTGTCCAGCTCGGGCGCGTAGGTCGCCGGCTTGGAGGCGTTGTAGAAGGAGTTGGTCGGCTGGTCGGCCTTGGTGGGGATCATGTACTTCTCCATGAGATCCCAGGCGCCGTTGAACTTGGACCAGTCACCCGTCACCTTGCCGTACATGGCCTGGAGCCACAGGAGGTAGCTGTACGCCTCCGAGGTGGTCTCGTGACCGTGGTCCGGCGCCTCGACGATCAGCGTCTCGACCGAGTGGTAGGGAATGCCCTCGGGGGAGAAGTAGCCGTTCGCCGGGTTGGTGATCTTCCCGTAGAGCTCCAGGAAGCGGGCGTCGTACGCCTTGGTCGCCGCCAGCTGGGTGACGGTGACCGAGGCCTTGGCGTGGCCCGCGGCCGTCGACTCGAACACGGCGGAGCCGCTACCGGAGCCCGCGGCCGTGACGGTCACCTTCTGCGCGGTGTTCCAGTTCTGCGGGGTGAAGGTGAGCGAGGCGCCGCCCGTGACCGACAGGCCCGAGTTGCCGCTCGCCCGGGCCGACGTCACCGTGACGTTGGACGCCGGCTGCTTGGACAGCTTCACCTCGTACGTGCCCGACTTGCCGGACTGCACGCCCAGTTGGAGCGGCGAGGCGACGACGGTGGGGCCGGAGGCGACGGTGATGCCGACCGGGGTGGAGTCGGCGGAGGCGCCCATGCTGTCGTAGGCCTTCGCCACCAGGGAGTGGCTGCCCACGGCCAAGTCCGAGACGGACAGCGCGTAGGGCGCGCTCGTGTCCGTGCCCAGCAGCTTGGTGTCGTCGTAGAACTCCACCTTGCTGATCGTGGCGTTGTCCGCGGCGGCCGCGGTGGCCGCCAGCGGGACCGCCTCGCCCTGGGTGTAGACGGCGCCGGCGGCCGGGCTGGTCAGCACGGCGATCGGCGGCTGGTGCGCGCCCGTGCAGGGGGTGCCGTTGACCGTGAAGGACGTGGGTGCGGTGTTGCTGCCGCTGTAGCTGAACTGGGCACCGGTGGAGACGGCGGCGCCCGCGGCGACCCGCGCGTTGTGCTGGGTGTTCTTGACGGTGATGGTCTGGCCGGACTGCGACCACGTGCCGTTCCAGCCGTTCCCCAGCTTCTGGTTGCCGGAGTAGGCGTAGGTCAGCGTCCAGCCGTCGATGGCGTCCGTGCCGCGGTTGGTGAGGGTCAGATCCGCGGTGAAGCCGGAACCCCAGTCGTTCGTCTTGTAATCGACACTGCACTGAAGTGCGGCCGCCTGAGCGGAAGTCGACCCTGAGGAGAGCATCGTCAACGGAAGCGCGAGAGCTGCGAGCGCGGCGGTCCACAGACGCCGCACGGCTCCCCGTCTCCGGGGTGGGGGATGCATGGTGCTGGTTCCTCCTTGCGGCTCGGAGAAGTCAAGGCTTGAACCAGTGGGAGCGCTCCCATAGTGAGGACGGGTGTGGTACCGGTCAAGGTCCTTGAAGAGTCGAAAAGATTCGATGCCGAGAGTTGAGCGAAAGTCAGTGACTCCCCTGTTCTTTGCCGACACTTGGCGCTACCTTCCTTGACACCAGTGGGAGCGATTCCATCAGTCGACGCGTCCGTCACGACGGGCCCGACCTGCACGGAGTCGCTCATGCGACACCCCTCGCGTTCAGTACTTTTAGCCGCCGCCTTCGCGGTCGTCCCCGGCTGCGCGAGTGCCGGTGCCGGGTTCCTCGTGTCCTTGTCGGAGCGCACCCCCCTGAACGGCTGACACCCCCACCACCGAAAGGGAAACCCGCACTCATGAGCCGTACGAGAACAGCGTTACTGGCCGCCATGGCCCTGGTCGCCGGAGCCACCGGCACGGCGTTCGCCGCCGACCCGGGCGGCCTCGGCGCCGCCGCCGTCCCCTGCACCGTCGACTACAAGGTGCAGAACCAGTGGAGCACCGGCTTCACCGCCGCCGTGACCGTCACCAACAACAGCGCCGCGAAGTCGTCGTGGTCGCTGAAGTGGTCGTACGCCGGCAACCAGAAGGTCACCAGCGGCTGGAACGCCAAGATCAGCCAGAGCGGTGCCGACGTCACCGTGGCCAACGAGAGCTACAACGCCCAGCTCGCGACGGGCGGTTCGGTCAGCTTCGGCTTCCAGGGCTCCTACAGCGGCAGCAACGCGATCCCGGCCACCTTCACTCTTGACGGTGTGACCTGCAACGTCGACAGCGGCGGTCCCGGCGGCCCCACGGATCCGCCGGAGCCGGGCGGTCCCGCCAACCGGGTGAACAACCCCTACGACGGCGCCAAGGTGTACGTGAACCCCGAGTGGTCCGCGAAGGCCGCCGCCGAGCCGGGCGGCAGCCGGATCGCCAACCAGCCGACCGGTGTCTGGCTGGACCGGATCGCCGCGATCAACGGCGTGAACGGCGGTATGGGCCTGCGCGACCACCTCGACGAGGCGCTGCGCCAGAAGGGCTCCGGCGAGCTGGTCATCCAGCTCGTCATCTACAACCTGCCCGGCCGTGACTGCGCCGCCCTCGCCTCCAACGGCGAGCTGAAGCCCGACGAGATCGGCCGCTACAAGACGGAGTACATCGACCCGATCAAGGCGATCCTCGCCGACTCGAAGTACTCCTCGCTGCGGATCGTCACCACCGTCGAGATCGACTCGCTGCCCAACCTCGTCACCAACACCGGCAGCCGCCCGACGGCCACCCCGCAGTGCGACGTGATGAAGGCCAACGGCAACTACGTCAAGGGCGTCGGGTACGCGCTGAACAAGCTCGGCGACGTGCCGAACGTCTACAACTACGTCGACGCCGGCCACCACGGCTGGATCGGCTGGGACGACAACTTCGGTGCCTCCGCGACCCTGTTCAAGGAGGCGGCGACCGCCGAGGGCGCCACCGTCAACGACGTCCACGGCTTCATCACCAACACGGCGAACTACAGCGCCCTGAAGGAGAACAACTTCTCCATCAACGACAACGTGGCCGGCAAGTCCGTCCGCGAGTCGAAGTGGGTCGACTGGAACCGCTACACCGACGAGCTGTCCTTCGCCCAGGCCTTCCGCAACCAGCTCGTCTCGGTCGGCTTCCCCTCGGGGATCGGCATGCTGATCGACACCTCCCGCAACGGCTGGGGCGGCACCGCCCGGCCCACCGGACCGGGCGCGCGGACCTCCGTCGACACCTATGTCGACGGCGGCCGCTACGACCGCCGCATCCACCTCGGCAACTGGTGCAACCAGTCCGGAGCCGGCCTCGGCGAGCGCCCGCAGGCCAGCCCGGCCGCCGGGATCGACGCGTATGTGTGGATGAAGCCGCCGGGCGAGTCCGACGGGGCGAGCAAGGAGATCCCGAACCCCGACGGCAAGGGCTTCGACCGGATGTGCGACCCGACGTACGAGGGCAACGCCCGCAACGGCTACAACATGTCGGGTGCCCTGCCGGACGCGCCGATATCCGGGCACTGGTTCTCCGCCCAGTTCCGGCAGCTGATGCAGAACGCGTACCCGCCGCTGTCCTGACCGGCTGACACACCGTCCCCACGGATCCGCCGGGGCCCTTGGCCCCGGCGGATCCTTTTTTGCGGGAGCGGCAAGAGCAGTGGCCTTCTCCCGGTGCGTCGGCGCAGGCTGGCGGCATCCGAGGGAGAGGCTGACCACCATGGCGCACGACCACGACCACGACCACAACCGTCGGCACGGCCACGGCCACCACCACGGCCACACGGACATCGACTGGGCCGAGATGGGCCCGAGGCTGGAGTCCCAGGCGGAGCTGTTCGCGTCCCTGTACGAGCGGGCCATGGCCTGGCTGGCGCAGGAGGTGACCGAACCGGGCCTGATCGTCGACGCGGGCAGCGGGCCGGGCGTCGTGTCGTGTCTGTTCGCCGAGACGTTCCCGGGCGCGCGGATCGTCGCGGTGGACGGCTCCGAGCCGCTGCTGGAGCGGGCGCGGGCGCGGGCCGAGCGGCTGGGGGTCGCCGACCGCTTCGGTACGATCGCCGGTGAACTCCCGGACGTACTCGGCGAGTTGGATTACCCGGCCGACCTGCTCTGGGCGAGCCGCAGCCTGCACCACCTCGGCGACCAGCGGGCCGCGCTCACCGCCTTCGCGGCGCGGCTGGCGCCCGGCGGCACTCTCGCCCTCATGGAGGGCGGTCTGCCCCCGCGGTACCTGCCGCGCGACATCGGCATCGGCCGGCCCGGGCTCCAGGCGCGGATCGACGCGGTGGAGGCGGAGTGGTTCACGCGGATGCGCGCGGAGCTCCCGGGCCATGTCGCGCAGACGGAGGACTGGCCGGCCCTGCTGACCGCCGCGGGCCTGCAGCACACCCGGACGCACACCTTCCTGCTCGACCTGCCCGCACCCGCCTCGGACCGGGCCCGTGCCTACGTCGTGGCGGCCCTGTCGCACCTGCGCGAGAGGCTCCCGGAGGGTCTCGACGCGGAGGACCTCGCGACCGTCGACCGGCTCCTCGACCCCGACGACGAGGCGGGCCTGCACCGTCGGCCGGACGTGTTCGTCCTGGAGGCCCACACGGTGCACACGGCGGTGCGGGCCGGCTAGGGCCTGTCGTTTGGACCAGGTCGCAGGGAATCGGCGGCACCTTTCGGCGCCGGTGAGCGGGGCCTGGTGCGTGCAGCTGCAAGGCGGAGGAGGGCGTCGATGCGGAGCATCGGCAACCGACGACAACGCCGCAGATGCGCGTGCCAGGCCCCGCGTCTGCGATCTGATCCAAACGACAGACCCCAGGCCTTGACTTCGAGAGCACTCAAAGTGATGGACTCCCCGGCATCGACCACCCGGCCGGATCTCGGGCCGGGCAAGAATCTCAGGGGGAATCCATGTCCGACTCTCGAGTTGCGCTCATCACCGGCGGTGGCAGTGGGATCGGCGCCGCCGTGGCGCGGCGGTTGCTGGACGCGGGGCAGCGGGTCGCCGTCACCGGGCGCGGGGAAGAACGGCTGCGCGGGTTCGCCGAGGAACTCGGGGAGCCCGACGGGCTGTTGACGCTCGTCGGTGACACCGCCGTGTACGACGACGTCCGGGCGGCGGTCGACGCGACCGTCAAGGCGTTCGGGCGGCTGGACACGGTCGTGGCCAACGCCGGTTCCGCCACGCACGACACGGTCGCCGAGGGGGATCCGGCCGGCTGGACCGACATGGTGCTGACGAACGTCCTGGGGCCGGCTCTGCTGATACGGGCGTCCATCGACGCGTTGAAGGAGACGCGGGGGCGGATCGTGCTCGTCGGGAGCGTCGCCGGGTTCGTGCACGGGCCGGGCAACCTGTACGGGGCGACCAAGTGGGCGGTGACGGGGCTCGCGGAGAACACGCGGCGGCAGGTCACGGAGTGGGGGGTGGGGGTGACTCTGGTCGCCCCAGGCCGGGTGGAAACCCCCTTCTGGGACTCCTACGGCAGCC
The DNA here is from genome assembly GCF_014205255.1 of Streptomyces caelestis. GTDB lineage: Bacteria > Actinomycetota > Actinomycetes > Streptomycetales > Streptomycetaceae > Streptomyces > Streptomyces caelestis. The sequence continues at coordinate 7,441,990 of NZ_JACHNE010000001.1, forward strand.
TCCCGCCCGGCCACCTCCTCACGCCCGACCAGATCGCCGACTCAGTCGTCTGGGCGACCCACCAGCCCAGTGGCGTCGACATCAACACCATGGTCGTACGCCCGGTGGGGCAGCCGGTCTGAGAAGGCAGAAGCGCGCCCTGGTTCCGGAACCCCCCACGGGGTCGGAACCAGGGCGCGTCCGTCACACGGCCAAGGGCCGGGGTCCTCAGACCCCGTCGAACGTCGCCGGGTCCGGGCCCAGGCGGCGGTCTTCGTTGAGGGCGCTGATGGCCGCCAGGTCCTCCGTGTCCAGGGTGAAGTCGAAGACCTCGATGTTCTCCTTGATCCGCGCCGGGGTCACGGACTTCGGGATGACCACGTTGCCCAGCTGGATGTGCCAGCGCAGGACGACCTGGGCCGGAGTGCGGTTGTGCTTCCGGGCGATGGCCACGATCGCCGGGACCTCCAGCAGTCCCTTGCCCTGGCCGAGCGGCGACCAGGCCTCCGTGGCGATGCCCTGCTCCGCGTGGTACTCACGGGCGGCGTTCTGCTGGAGGTGCGGGTGCAGCTCGATCTGGTTCACGGCCGGGACGACCGACGTCTCGCCGATCAGCCGCTTCAGGTGCTCCGGAAGGAAGTTGGAGACACCGATCGCCCGGATCCGGCCGTCGGCGTGCAGCTTCTCGAACGCCTTGTACGTGTCGACGTAGGTCTCCCGGGCCGGCAGCGGCCAGTGGATCAGGTACAGGTCGACGAAGTCCAGGCCGAGCTTCTCCAGCGACGTGTCGAAGGCGCGCAGCGTGGAGTCGTACCCCTGGTCGGCGTTCCAGAGCTTCGTGGTGACGAACAGCTCCTCACGCGGGAGACCGGACGCGGCGATGGCCTTGCCGGTGCCCTGCTCGTTGCCGTAGATCGCCGCGGTGTCGATGCTGCGGTACCCGGCCTCCAGCGCCGTAGCGACGGCCGACTCGGCCTCGTCGTCCGGCACCTGCCAGACGCCGAAGCCCAGCTGGGGCATCTCGACGCCATTGTTCAGGATGATCGGGGGGACCTTGCTCACGAGCTCTCGATCCTTCGGTTTGTGGTCAGGTGTACCTCCCATCGTCAACGATCACGAGCCGTGATGCATTCCTGACGGGAGAATTCGGGCGTGCGATCAGCCGTTGCCTGGCATGTCACGCCCGGTACAACGCCTCGACCTCGTTCTCGTACGCCTTTTCGATCGCCTTGCGCTTCAGCTTCAGGGACGGGGTCAGCAACCCGTGCTCCTCGGTGAACGGCTGGGCCAGGATGCGGAAGGTGCGGATCGACTCGGCCTGCGAGACAAGGGTGTTGGCCGCGACCACCGCCCGCCGCACCTCCGTCTCCAGGTCCGCGTCGCGCACCAGCTCCGCCGCGGACATCCGCGGCTTGCCCCGCATCGTCAGCCAGTGCTCCACGGCCTCCGGGTCGAGGGTCACGAGGGCGGCGATGTACGGGCGGTCGTTGCCGACGAGGACGCACTGGTTGACCAGTGGATGGTCACGGACGCGTTCCTCCAGCACGCCGGGCGAAACACTCTTGCCGCCCGATGTGACCAGGATCTCCTTCTTGCGGCCGGTGATGGTGAGGTAGCCGTCCTCGTCGAGCGCGCCGAGGTCGCCGGTGGCCAGCCAGCCGTCGTGCAGGGTCTCGTCGGTGGCCTTGGGGTTGTTGAGGTACCCCTGGAAGAGGTTCGGGCCGTGCAGCCAGATCTCGCCGTCGTCCGCGATGTGCACGGTCGTGCCCGGGATGGGCTGCCCGACCGTGCCGAACCGCGTGCGTCCGGGCGGGTTGGCGGTCGCGGCGGCCGTTGACTCGGTCAGGCCGTAGCCCTCGTAGATGTGCACGCCCGCCCCGGCGAAGAACAGGCCGAGCCGCCGGTCCATCGCCGAGCCGCCGGACATGGCGTGCTTGATGCGGCCGCCCATCGCGGCGCGGATCTTGGAGTAGACGAGCTTGTCGAACAGCTGGTGCTGCATGCGCAGGCCCGCCGAGGGGCCGGGGCCGATGCCCCAGGCCTTGGCCTCGATGGCGTCCGCGTACTTGATGGCGATGTCGACGGCCTTCTCGAACGGGCCGGAGCGCCCCTCCTTCTCGGCCTTGCGGCGGGCGGCGTTGAACACCTTCTCGAAGATGTACGGCACGGCCAGGAAGAACGTCGGCTTGAACGCGGCCAGGTCGGGCAGCAGGGCCGCCGCGTTCAGCTGCGGCTGGTGGCCGAACTTCACCTTGCCGCGGATCCCGGCGACCTGGACCATCCGTCCGAAGACATGGGCGAGCGGCAGGAACAGCAGGGTGGCCGCCTCGTCGCCCCGCTTGGAGTGGAACACCGGCTCCCAGCGCTCGATGACGGTGTCCGCCTCGTACATGAAGTTGCGGTGCGTGATGACACAGCCCTTGGGGCGGCCGGTGGTGCCCGAGGTGTAGATGATCGTGGCGACCGAGTCGGGGGTGACGGCCTGCCGGTGGCGGTGCACGACCTCGTCGTCGAGGTGCGCGCCGGCGTCGTACAGCTCGTGCACGGCGCCGGAGTCGAGCTGCCACAGGCGGCGCAGCTGCGGCAGCCGGTCGATGACGGTGGCGATCGTCATCGCGTGGTCCTCGTGCTCCACGACCGCGGCCGTCACCTCGGCGTCGTACAGCATCCAGAAGCACTGCTCGGCCGAGGAGGTCGGGTAGACCGGCACGACCTGGGCGCCGATCGTCCACAGGGCGTAGTCGAACAGCGTCCACTCATAGCGCGTACGGGAGATGATCGCGACCCGGTCGCCGAACCGGATGCCGCTCGCCAGCAGGCCCTTGGCCAGGGCGAGCACCTCGTCGCGGAACTCGGCGCTGGTGACGTCCCGCCACTGCCCGGACTCGTCCTTGCGGCCCAGCGCGATGCGCAGCGGGTCCTCCTGGGCATGCTCGAAGACCACGTCGGCCAGACCGCCCACCGGAGGTGCCAACGCCAACGGAGGGTTGGTGAACTCGCGCAAACCCCGCTCCCCGCTCCTCAGCGCTTCGGTTGAGTGACGCTCCGCACAGCGCGGTGAAAGCTACCCCAACCGGGCAGGAGGCGGGAGGGGTGCAAAGGCGAGCAGCGCTCCGTTCCGCGCTGGTCAGGGAGGAAAAATGCGCTCACATGGGGAAGGGTCGGACAGAATACTGACGGTTGAGTAAGTTTCGGAGCCGTAATCTCCACCGAATCTGTACGGCCCCGTCACGGCCCGGGGCTCCTCGTGCGCGATGTCCGGCCGTCTCTTCTCTCAGCGCCCCCGAGGCGCATTTCGTCACTCCGGTTCAGCCGGTCCCCGCCCGACAGGATCGCCGCAGCCAGGGCGTCCGCCGCGCCCTGGGCGGAGGGGCGGCGGCGGCCGTGGACCACGACGAAGTCGACGCGGCCGAGTTCCGGCAGTCCCGCGCGTTCCGGTACGCGCACCAGACCGGGCGGGACGAGGCCCCGGGAGTGGGCCATGACGCCGAGGCCTGCCCGCGCCGCTGCGATCAGGCCGTTGAGGCTGCCGCTGGTGCAGGCGACGCGCCATGCGCGGCCCTGGCGTTCCAGGGCTTCCAGGGCGAGGGCCCGGGTGATGCCGGGCGGCGGGTACACGATGAGCGGCACCGGGCGGTCGGGATCCAGACGGAGCCGTTCCGCGCCGATCCACACCAGCCTGTCGTGCCGGACCAGTTCACCGCGCGGGTCCTCGGGTCGTCGCTTGGCCAGGACGAGGTCCAGCTTCCCGGCAGCGAGCTGCTCGTGCAGCGTGCCCGACAGCTCGACCGTGAGTTCCAGGTCGACCTCCGGGTGGTCGTGCCGGAAGCCCTCGAGGATCTCCGGCAGCCGGGTCAGCACGAAGTCCTCCGACGCGCCGAAGCGCAGCCGGCCGCGCAGCCGGGTGCCCGTGAAGAACGCCGTCGCCTGTTCGTGCACCTCCAGGATCCGGCGCGCGAACCCGAGCATGGCCTCGCCGTCCTCCGTCAGCTCCACCGAGTGCGTGTCCCGGGTGAACAGCGTCCGCCCGGTGGCGTCCTCCAGCCGCCGCACGTGCTGGCTGACCGTGGACTGCCGCAGCCCGAGCCGGCGGGCGGCCTGTGTGAAGCTCAGCGTCTGCGCCACCGACAGGAAGGTGCGCAGATGGGACGGGTCGTACATGGCACCAGGCTATCGCGGAACGTGATGACAGTGAGAGCAGTATGCGGGATTCCCGATCGCCGGGCCGAGGAGCAGGATGGAAGGGGGCCGTACCGGCCCCGCACCGCACGTATGTACCGCCCGTGAGTCCCGAGCAAGTGGAGCACCGTGAAACGCCTGCGCCGGCCGCGCCGGATGCCGATCGACCCGTACATCCTTCTCCTGCTCGCGACGGTGGGCGTCGCCGCGCTGTTCCCGGCCCGCGGGACGGTCGCCGATGTCGCGTCCGGTGCCTCCACGGCGGCGATCGCCCTGCTGTTCTTCCTCTACGGCGCACGGCTGTCCACCCGTGAGGCACTGGACGGACTGCGCCACTGGCGGCTCCACGTCACCGTCCTGGCCTGCACCTTCGTGGCCTTCCCGCTGCTCGGCCTGGCGGCCCGCGGGCTGGTGCCCGTGATCCTGACGCACCCGCTGTACCAGGGCCTGCTCTTCCTCACACTCGTCCCGTCGACCGTGCAGTCCTCGATCGCCTTCACCTCGATGGCCCGCGGCAACGTGCCCGCCGCGATCTGCGCGGGCTCCTTCTCCTCACTCGTCGGCATCATCGCCACCCCGCTGCTCGCGGCCTCGCTGCTCGGCGGCAGCGGGGGCGGGTTCTCCGCCGACTCGCTGCTGAAGATCGTGCTGCAACTGCTCGTGCCGTTCCTCGCCGGGCAGCTGCTGCGCCGCTGGATCGGCGGGTTCGTCACCCGTCACAAGAAGGTCCTCGCACTGGTGGACCGCGGTTCGATCCTGCTCGTCGTCTACACCGCGTTCAGCCAGGGCATGGTCCAGGGCATCTGGCACCAGGTCAGCCCTCTCCGGCTGGGCGCACTGCTGGTCGTCGAGGCCGTGATCCTCGCCGTGATGCTGCTGCTGACCTGGTACGGCGGCAAGGCGCTGGGGTTCACCCGGGAGGACCGGATCACCCTCCAGTTCGCCGGCTCGAAGAAGTCCCTGGCCGCCGGACTGCCCATGGCGAGCGTCCTGTTCGGGGCGCACGCCTCGCTGGCCGTGCTGCCGCTGATGCTCTTCCACCAGATGCAGCTGATGGTCTGCGCGGTGATCGCCAAGCGCCGCTCGCACGACCCCCGCCCGGAGGTCACCGCGCCGGAGCCAGCCGCAGCGTCACGAACCGCGGTCGGTACAGGGACACGTTCCGGCTGAGCTGGGCGGCGGCGCCCGTCGTCTCCAGCCAGTTGACGTCGTAGCTCAGCACGAGACGCCCGCCGCCGCTCAGCACCGGGTGCGCCTGCGGGTTGTAGGCGGCCACCTGGCCCTGCGGCAGTGACGGGCTGAACTCCTTCGCGGGTCCGTGCCACGGCCCGGCCGGGGAGCACGCCCAGTACGACGCCACGGTGGTCAGGCCCTTGGCGCCCGCGGCCATCGTGAACAGCACGTACGTCCCGTCGTCCCGGACGACCGAGAACGCGCTGCCCACCCCCCTGCGCTGCCCGTCCCCGAGCACCGGCCGGGGGCGGGCGCCGGCCGCCCACGCCGAGCCGGTCCAGTACCGCCAGGCCGCCGGATCCCCGAGCCTGCCCTCGGGCACCCGCGCCACGTACGCGTGCGAGGCCGGGCGGGAGGCGGCCTGGCCGTCGTCGCCGCCGAAGACGTACGTCCAGCCGTCCTCCTCGACCAGGGTCGTGCCGAACAGCACCCGCCGGGACGGGTCGGGGACCAGTTGCTGGTCGAGCACCTTGACGACCGACTCCAGGCGCAGATCGGGCAGCGACAGCGTGGCCACCTCGGTCGCGGTGGGCACGCCGTAGATCCACGGGGCCTGACCGGCCGTGCGCACCCACAGCAGCACCCGGACGACCTGCTCCGAGGAGCCGGGGGAGCGGGGTTCGACGCGGGCGGCGACCGGCCAGCGCCACTGGTTCGGCGCCGGGTCGGCGAAGAGCGGGGCGGGCAGGGTGGTCTCCAGCCGGCCGTCGCGCATCAGCACGGCCGAGTTGCGCACCAGCGGCGCGGTGGCGTCCCGCCAGGCGTGGGACTCGCCGGCCGGGTTGGGCGGGCCGTACACCCGGCCCAGGTAGGTGTCCGAGAACAGCCACAGCACCCGGCCGTCCGGCAGCCGCACCGAGTGGGTGCCGTCGCCGCCGGTCCAGTCGTCGGTGCGGGTCGCGTCGTCGCCGTAGCGGGCGAACTCGGCGGTGAGGCCGTCGTCCGCCCGCCAGGAGGCGACCGTGCGCGCCCGGCAGGTGGCGTCGTCGTCCGGACTCTCGTCCTCCGGGAGGGCGATGAGCAGCGCGGCTCCGAGAACCAGGACCAGCAGCAGGCCGATCCCGGTTCCGGTGCGCTGTCGTGCTCGTGCTGTTTCTGCGTCGTCGGGCACGTGCCGTGACGTTAGTTGCTGTCGCTCACCTGGTCCATGGGGAGCCACAGCACCGTGCCCCTGGCGGCCGCGCCCTTGGTGCCCGCGGCCACCTCCTGGTCGGTGAGGGCCCGGTTCCAGACGCGGACGTCGTCGATCGCCCCGGTGAGGAACGCCCGGCTGTCCATGCGCTGGCCGATGTGCACGCCGAACGGGGAGTTGCGGCTGACCGAGCCCGGCACGTCCGTGGTGCTGATGGGCGTGCCGTCGAGGAAGAGGGTCAGTTGCCCGCCGCCCCGGCGCAGGACCAGGTGGTGCCAGCGGCCGTCGTTGTGGGCGCCGGCGGTCCACACCGAGGCCGTCCTGACGGTCGCCGCGCCCGACCGGGTGGTGATGAGCGCCCGGACTCGGTCGCTCGCCGGCTCCCCGCGCAGCCAGACCTGCGGCTGGGTGCTGCCGATGCCGCCCATCCACAGGAAGGGCTGTTCGCCGGTCGTGGCCGTGTAGCGGAAGAACAGCGAGGCCGTGAAGTCCCCCTCGCCCAGCGCCAGTCGGGACCGATAGGGCAGGCGTACGGCGTCGTCGGTACCGTCGAAGGACAGCGCACTGCCGCGGACACCGGCCGTCCGCCCGGCGCCGCCGAGCACGGCCGCGGGCTTCGCTCCCGAGGCGGCGTCGCGGGTGGTCGGGTCGGCGCCACGGCGTGGTTTCAGCCAGTCCTCGGTGAAGCGGGCGAAGCGGATCTCGTCGCGGGCGTCGACCGCGCCGCCCTCGTACAGCAGGCCCACCGTCGAGGAGTCGACCGCCGCCATGTCGGAGTAGCCGGACCAGTCCGTGGTGACCACCGTGCCCCGGTCCACACTGTCCCAGGTGCGCCCGCCGTCGTAGGAGGAGCGGACCATCATCGTCCGGCGGCGGTCGGGATCGGCCGGGGCGGACAGCAGGAGCCGGTGGCCGAGGCGCAGGGTTGCGCCCTGGACCTGGGGGGTGTAGAGGTCGGGGAGGCCGCGGAAGGGCGTGGCGAAGCTGTCGCCGCCGTCCAGGCTGAGGGTCTGGGAGCGGTGACCCAGGTCGGTGCCGTCCTGTTCCCGGCCGCTTACGAGCACGGCCCCGTCGGCGCGTTCGGTGAGCGTCACCTCCGACGGCTTCTGCCGGAACGTGCCGTCCTGAGCTATGGGCCAGGAGTCCGTGGCCCCGATCCGCCAGTGGTCGCCGCCGTCGTCGCTGACGATGAGCGCGGCGTGGTTGGCGGTGACCCGGCTGCCGTCCCAGGTCTCGGTGTTGACGCCGAACACCAGCCGTCCGGCGTGCCTCCCGCGGGTGAGCTGGATGCCGTGCACGGGCCCGGTGGCGTACCAGGAGTTCCAGTGTGCGGGCAGGATCTCGTCGCTCAGGTCACGCGGCTCGGACCAGGTCCGGCCGTCGTCGTCGCTGTACTGCAGGTGCGGGGTGCGGTCGCAGGGAACGGTGCAGTTGCCGGCGTCCGTACGGCCCGTGTTGTACGTCTCGGCCAGCAGGATCCGGCCGGTCCTGCGGTCCACGACGGGCGCCGGGTTGCCGTGCGTGTCGCCCGCGCCCTCGTTGACGACCTGGAGCGGACCCCAGGTGCGGCCGCCGTCGGTGGAGCGTTTGAGGACGATGTCGATGTCGGCCGCGTCACCGCAGTTGAGGACGCGGCCCTCGGCGAAGGCGAGCAGCGTGCCGGCCGTGGTGCGCACGATCGCCGGGATCCGGAAGCACGCGTAACCGGGGTCCTGGGAGGCCTTGAAGAGGACCTGTTGTTCGAACTGTCGTAAGCCCGCGTCGGGTTGGGCATGGGCCGGGCCGGTGGGCGCGAGCAGCGCGGCGGCGGTGAGAACGGCTGTCAGGGTGGATCTCAGACGTGCGCGAAGACTGGACGGCATGGTGCGACCTGCCCTTCATCTGGATTCCTCCGTGGATACCCCCGCCTTCAGGCGGGGGAGGAAACGGACTCCTGCGGAGCAGGGCAGGGAAGGCCGATTCGCCCTCTGGGCGGATCGGCGCCCGCCATCAACTACCGGCGCATAGTCACAAGTTGATGTGCTAATTTGTGAGGTATGCCCACTCGCGTGAAGCGGGCCTTCAAGTACCGCTTCTATCCGACCGATGCACAGGCAGCCGAGCTGTCGCGCACCTTCGGATGCGTACGCAAGGTCTACAACATGGCGCTCGCCGCCCGCACCGAGGCATGGGCCCGACAGGAACGGGTCAACTACAACCAGACCTCGGCCATGCTCACCGCGTGGAAGAAGACCGAAGGGCTGGCCTACCTCAACGAGGTCTCCTCCGTCCCGCTGCAGCAGGCACTGCGGCACCTGCAGACCGCTTTCGCGAACTTCTTCGCCAAACGCGCCAGGTACCCGCGCTTCAAGACGAAGAAGAAGTCCCGGGCGAGCGCGGAGTACACCTCCTCCGCGTTGCGCTTCCGCGACGGCAATCTGACACCGGCCAAGATGGCCGACCCGCTGGACATCGTCTGGTCCCGCCCCCTGCCCGACGGTGCATCGCCGAGCACGGTGACCGTCAGCCGGGACAGCGCCGGACGCTGGTTCGTCTCCCTGCTGTGCGAGGACCCGCGGGTGAAGCCGCTCGCAGCTGCCGGTACGGCGGTCGGCATCGACGTGGGCCTGGACCACCTGCTCACGCTGTCGACCGGGGAGAAGATCGCCAACCCCCGGCACGAACGCCGCGACCGCGAGCGCCTGGCCAGGGCCCAGCGGGAGCTGTCCCGCAAGGCCAGAGGTGATGGTGCCAACCGGCGCAAGGCCCGTCGGCGGGTTGCGAAGATCCACGCTCGGATCGCCGACCGCAGGCGTGATGTGCTGCACAAGCTGACCACTCGACTCGTGCGTGAGAACCAAACGCTCGTGATCGAGGACCTGACCGTACGCAACATGGTCAAAAACCGGAGCCTGGCCCGTGCCATCAGTGATGCGGCGTGGGCGGAGTTCCGGAGCATGCTGGAGTACAAGGCCGGCTGGTACGGGCGGGACGTGATCGCGGTGGACCGCTTCTTCCCCTCCTCCAAGCTGTGCTCCCGCTGCGGCACCCTCCGGCCGGAGATGCCGCTGAACGTCCGGACCTGGGCGTGTGACAGCTGTGGCACGGTCCATGACCGGGACGTGAACGCGGCGAACAACCTTCTGGCCGCCGGGCTGGCGGTGTCTGTCTGTGGAGCCGGTGTCAGACCTCAACGGAGAACTCCGGGCGGGCAGTCGGCGATGAAGCAGAAAACCCCACGGCGCGAGCCGTAGGAATCCCCCTCGTTCACGAGGGGGAGGAAGTCAAGCGTCTGTCGGCTGGCCCCCCCCACACCACCGAGGCATGGGAACGGAAATCCGGGGAGCAGATATTCGGTCAACAGGACATCCCACGTCCCGGGTGTGGGCCACAGACGGTACTCGGCTTCACAGACCCCCCACAAGAAGCGTGCGTCAGGGGATCAGGACGACCTTGCCCAGGTTGGCCCTCGCCTCGATCTCCCCGTGCGCCTTCGCCGCGTCCTCCAGGGCGAACTCCCCATGGACGACGGGCTGGAGCTCTCCGGCGGCGAACAGCCGCCACAGCTCCTCGCGCCACTGCTCGTACAACTCCGGTTTGCCGCGGGCGATGCGGGCCATCTGGAACCCGGTCACCGACTTGGCGCCCACGAGCAGGTCGTACGCCTGGACGGTGCCGCCGCCCGAGCTGTACGCCACCAGCCGTCCCTCCGGGGCGAGCGCGGTGAGGGCCTGGGGGAGCAGCTCGCCGCCGACCCCGTCCAGGGCGTAGTCGACGGGGGCACCCCAGCTGTCGTCGCCGTACGTGACGACGTGGTCGGCGCCGAGGCCGCGGACGAAGTCGGCCTTCACCGAGTCGGAGACGGCCCCCACGACCCGTCCGGCACCCCGCCTCCGGGCCAGTTGCACGGCCAGGTGCCCGACACCGCTCGCCGCCGCCGTGACCAGGGCCGCCTCGCCCGGCTCGGGCCGCGCGGCCTCCAGGGCGCCGAGGGCGACCAGGCCGCCGCGGACCAGGGCGACCGCCGTGACGGCGTCGGCGTCCGCCGGTACGGGGGAGGCCATGGTCTCGTGCAGGAGCGCGAAGTCGGCGTAGCCGTGGCCGGAGCAGAGCCCCGTCACGCGGTCGCCGGTGCCGAAGCGGGTGACGCCCTCGCCGACGGCCGTGACCTCCCCGGCGATCTCGCCGCCGAGCGGGACCGGCTCGGCCCCCTCGGTGACCTTGCGTACGACCGGGAGCGTGACGCCGATCGCCTCCGCGCGCACGAGCAGTTCTCCGGGGCCGGGTCCGGGGACCGGTGCCTCCTCCAGGAGCAGGGCGCCGCCTCGGGATTTGTAGCGGACGCGTCGCATCGCACCTCCGGGTGTCGTCGGTGGCCCCAACGATCGTTGGAGTGTCCAACGATATAGGACGATCATAGGGAGGACCAACGATTTCTTGGTTAGGCTGCGCCCATGTCGGAAGCTCCCCTCCCCGCGATCCGCTCCCTGCCCAGCTGGCTGCTCGGCCGTGCCGCCGCACGCGGCCGGGCCCTGGTGGCCGAGGCGCTGGCCGAGCAGGACATGCGGATGTGGCACCACGTGGTGCTGTCCGCCGTCCGCGATCTGGCCCCCGTCGCCCAGGCCGATCTCGGGCGCGCGGTCCGGCTGGACCCCAAGGACATGGTCGGCATCCTGAACGACCTCCAGGCGGCGGGCCTGGTGGTGCGCGAGCCGGACCCGAAGGACCGGCGGAAGAACGCGGTGTCCCTCACCGCCCGGGGAGCCCGGCTGCTGACACGCTGCGAGAAGGCGGCCCGCGCGGCCAACGACGAGCTCCTCGCCCCGCTGTCGGAGGCCGAACGCGAGCAGTTCACGAGCATGCTGCGGCGCATATCCGGCACGGGCGACCGACGGCTGCCCTGACGGGGCCGGGCCGAGACGGGGCCCCTGCGGCGCAGGGGGCGCTCCCCGCCGGTCGGGGCCCCGCCGCCGTGTCGCGGGAGAACCTGCTCAGCCCTGGGCGGCCGCGGCCCGCAGGGCGATCCGGCCCTCACCCGCGTACACGTTCATGGAGCGGCCCCGCAGGAAGCCCACCAGCGTCAGGCCCGCCTCGGCGGCCAGGTCCACCGCCAGCGAGGACGGCGCCGACACCGCCGCCAGGACCGGGATACCGGCCATCACGGCCTTCTGCGCCAGCTCGAAGGAGGCCCGGCCCGAGACGAGCAGGACGGTCCGCGACAGCGGCAGCTCCCCGTTCTGCAGGGCACGGCCGACCAGCTTGTCGACCGCGTTGTGCCGGCCCACGTCCTCCCGGACGTCCAGCAGCTCGCCGTCCTCCGAGAAGAGGGCCGCCGCGTGCAGGCCGCCGGTCCGGTCGAAGACCCGCTGGGCGGCGCGCAGCCGGTCGGGCAGGCTCGCGAGCAGCTCGGGGGTGACCCGGAGCGGGGGAGTGTCGGCGATGGGCCAGCGGGCCGTCGTGCGCACCGCGTCCAGCGACGCCTTGCCGCACAGCCCGCAGGAGGACGTCGTGTAAACGTTGCGCTCCAGTGTGATGTCGGGGATCACCACGTCCGGGGCCGTCTGGACGTCGACCACGTTGTACGTGTTCGAGCCGTCGGCTGTCGCCCCGGCGCAGTAGACGATGTTCCGCAGGTCCCGCTGCCCGCCGAGCACCCCCTCGCTCACCAGGAAGCCCGCCGCCAGCGCGAAGTCGTCGCCCGGGGTGCGCATGGTGATCGCCAGGGGCTTGCCGTTGAGCCGGATCTCCAGGGGTTCCTCGGCGACGAGCGTGTCCGGACGGCTGGAGACCGCCCCGTCCCGGATGCGGAGCACCTTGCGTCGTTCCGTGACTCGTCCCATGTCCTGATCAGCCCCGGTTCTGTACGTGCTGGTAGCCGAAGCGGCCCTTGATGCAGAGGTTGCCGTGGGTCACCGGGTTGCCGTGCGGCGAGGTGACCTTCACGATCTCATTGTCCAGCACGTGCAGCGTCAGGTTGCAGCCCACTCCGCAGTACGCGCACACCGTGGTCGTCTCCGTCTGCCGCGACTCGTCCCACGTACCCGCCGCGCGCATGTCGAACTCCGACTTGAACGACAGCGCGCCCGTCGGGCACACCTCGATGCAGTTCCCGCAGTACACGCACGCCGAGTCGGTCAGCGGGGCGTCGTGCTCGACGGCGATCCGGGCGTCGAAACCGCGCCCGGCGACCGAGATCGCGAAGGTGTTCTGTCACTGGTCGCCGCAGGCGTCCACGCACTTGTAGCAGAGGATGCACTTGTCGTAGTCGCGTACGTACAGGTCGTTGTCGATCTTCGGTCCCTCGTTGAGGCGGGCCGCGTCCGGGCCGAAGCGGTCCGGCTTCGCCTCGTACTCCTTGAGCCACTCGGCGACCCGCGGTGTGGTCGACAGGTCGACCGAGGACGCGAGCAGTTCGAGGACGACCTTCCGGCTGTGCCGGGCCCGCTCGGTGTCGGTGCGCACCTCCATGCCCGCCTCGGCCTTGCGGGAGCAGGCCGGCACGAGGGTCCGCGCCCCCTCGACCTCGACGACACACACCCGGCAGGCGTTCTTCGGCCGCAGCGTGTCGCCCTCGCACAGGGTCGGGATGTCCTTCCCGGCCGCCCGGCAGGCGTCCAGAATGGTCGAGCCCTCGGGGACCCTGGCCTCCTCGCCGTCGATCGTGAACTCCAGCATGCGGTGCGGGATCCCCAGCGGTGTGACGGTCATTCGTACGCCCCCAGACGGTCGATGGCGGATTCCACGGCGTTCCACGAGGTCTGCCCGAGACCGCAGATCGAGGCGTCCCGCATCGCGCGGCCGACCTCCCTCAGCAGGGCGATGTCCCCGGCGGCGGCCGCGCCGGTGCGCTCCGCGATCCGGTGCAGCGCCTCCTCCTGCCGCACGGTCCCGACCCGGCAGGGCACGCACTGCCCGCACGACTCGTCGCGGAAGAACTCAGCGATGCGCAGCAGGAGCCGGGGGAGGGGCACGCTGTCGTCGAAGGCCATGACGACCCCCGAGCCGAGCGTCGTGCCCGCCTCCCGCGTCCCTTCGAAGGTGAGGGGGATGTCGAGCTCGTCGGCCCGTACGAAGCCCCCCGCCGCGCCGCCGAGCAGCACCGCCCGCAGCCCGTCCCGCACACCGGCGAGCCCGAGCAGGTCGCCCAGCGTCGCGCCGAACGGCACCTCGTAGACACCGGGCCGTTCCACGGTCCCGGACACGCAGAACAGCTTCGGCCCGGTGGACCGCTGGGTGCCGATCGCCGCGTAGGCCGGGGCGCCCAGGGTGAGGATCGGCAGGACGTTGACCAGCGTCTCGACGTTGTTCTCGACCGTCGGTTTGCCGAACAGGCCCTTCTCCACCGGGAACGGCGGCTTCGAGCGGGGCTCGCCCCGGTAGCCCTCGATGGAGTTGAACAGGGCCGTCTCCTCACCGCAGATGTAGGCGCCCGCGCCGCGCCGGATCTCGATGTCGAAGGCGTAGCCCTGGCCGAGCACGTCATCGCCGAGCAGGCCCGGGGTGCGTGCCTGCGTGATCGCGTGCTCCAGGCGGCGCAGGGCGCGCGGGTACTCGCCGCGCAGGTAGAGGTAGCCCTTGCGGGCGCCGGTCGCGTACCCGGCGATCGTCATGGCCTCGACCAGCGCGTACGGGTCCCCTTCCATGAGCACGCGGTCCTTGAAGGTGCCCGGCTCGGACTCGTCGGCGTTGCAGACGAGGTAGTGCGGATGGTCCGGCTGGGACGCCGTGGCCTGCCACTTGCGGCCGGTCGGGAAGGTGGCGCCGCCGCGCCCGGCCAGGCCCGAGTCGGTGACCTCGCGGACGGCCCGTTCGGGCGCGAGCACCGCACTGACCGCGCCCTCCGGGTCGACGCTCTCGATCCGGTGGCCGTCGTACGGGCCGCCGTGCCGGTGGAAGTACCACCAGGGGATGCCGTTCTGGGCGGCCACGACCGCCGTCGCCTCGTGCAGCAGCGGCTCGATCAGCGGCCCGCACGCCGCGTACGCGTTGGCCTTCAGACCCAGGAACACATAGTCGACCGGGCCGACTCGGGCCGGGGCGTCGGTCGCGTGGGGGCGCGCGGTGAAGTCGCCGCGCGGGCTGCGCACCCGGACTCCGTGCTGCCTCATGGCCGCCAGATGCGGTCCACGGGCGATGAGATGCACATCGGCACCCGCGCGCTGGAGCGCGGCGCCGACATGGGCGCCGATGGCACCGGCGCCGAGAACCGCGACTTTCACGGGGACACTCCGTTCGGTTTGAGGGATACCGCGGAGGTGACTGCCGTCAGGTGAGTGCCGTCCGGCTTGTGTCGACGAAATATTGTCTACAGTATGGAGATTGGGGCGGCAAGGGTCCGTGCGACGACCGTTCGGCGCTTGCTGGATACCGCTCACCGCATCCCGTCGACGCGCCGCTTTCTCAACTCCCCTGCGACTGCCTAACGTTCCGGATTCATGAGTCCCCCAGTCGCGCCCCCGGGCTGGAGCCGCTGGCTCGTCCCGCCCGCCGCTCTCTCCGTGCATCTCTCCATCGGCCAGGCCTACGCCTGGAGCGTGTTCAAGCCGCCCCTGGAGTCCGCGCTCGCCCTCAGCGGCACGCAGAGCGCGCTGCCCTTCCAGCTGGGCATCGTCATGCTGGGGCTGTCCGCCGCGTTCGGCGGCACGCTCGTGGAGCGCAACGGCCCGCGCTGGGCGATGACCGTCGCCCTGGTCTGCTTCTCCTCCGGTTTCCTGCTCTCCGCGCTGGGCGCGGCCGTGGAGCAGTACTGGCTGATCGTCCTCGGCTACGGCTTCGTCGGCGGTATCGGCCTCGGCATCGGCTACATCTCACCCGTGTCCACCCTCATCAAGTGGTTCCCGGACCGGCCCGGCATGGCCACCGGCATCGCCATCATGGGCTTCGGCGGCGGCGCGCTCATCGCCTCGCCGTGGTCCGCGCAGATGCTGGAGTCGTTCGGCAGCGACAGCTCCGGCATCGCGCTCGCCTTCCTGGTGCACGGCCTGACGTACGCCGTCTTCATGCTGCTGGGTGTGCTCCTGGTCCGGGTCCCGGGCAGTGCCCGCAGTGCCCCAGGGGCGGGCGGAACCGCGCGGCCGGCCCTCACCGGCCCGCAGGTCTCCGCGAACCAGGCCATCCGCACCCCGCAGTTCTGGTGCCTGTGGATCGTGCTCTGCATGAACGTCACCGCAGGCATCGGCATCCTGGAGAAGGCCGCCCCGATGATCACGGACTTCTTCGCGGACACCGCCACGCCCGTGTCGGTGACGGCGGCCGCAGGCTTCGTCGCGCTGCTGTCGGCGGCGAACATGGCGGGCCGCATCGGCTGGTCGTCGACGTCCGACCTGATCGGCCGCAAGAACATCTACCGCGTCTACCTGGGCGTCGGCGCGTTGATGTACGCGCTCATCGCCCTGTTCGGCGACTCCTCCAAGCCGCTGTTCGTCCTGGGCGCGCTGGTGATCCTGTCCTTCTACGGCGGCGGCTTCGCGACCGCTCCGGCGTATCTGAAGGACCTGTTCGGCACGTACCAGGTCGGCGCCATCCACGGGCGGCTGCTCACCGCCTGGTCACTGGCCGGCGTGCTCGGGCCGCTCATCGTGAACTGGATCGCCGACCGGCAGGAGGAGGCCGGCCGGCACGGCGCGTCCCTGTACGGGCTGTCGTTCGTCATCATGATCGGGCTGCTCGTCGTCGGCTTCGTCGCCAACGAACTCGTCCGTCCCGTCCACCCGCGTCACCACATCCCGGCACCGAGGGAGGCCGCCCATGTCGAGCGACAGCAGTCAGAGTCCGCCTAGCCCGGACCGGCGGTGGCTGATCACCTTCGCCTGGGTGTGGGTGGGAGTGCCGCTCGCCTACGGGCTGTACGAGCTGGTCCGGAAGGCGACGCAGCTGTTCACCGGCTAGGTGTGCTGTCCGGGCAGGCTGGTGACGCGGCTGACCGGAGTGTGGAGTGGATCACACCGCAGGTGCGGGGCTCAGGTGTTCGACAGGTGTCCGGCCGACGGAGGCCTGACCGAAGCTGACAACGCGGGCACCTGTTTCCTGTCGTCTTGCCTGCCGTCGTACCCGCGGGTCACTGATCAGACTGGTGGGTCCCGCTACCCAAGTTCCAACGAGGGGGACCGCCCACATGAACGGCTCGCGCATCGCCGCCGTCGGCCACTACCAGCCCGCCAAGGTGCTCACCAACGCGGACCTGGCGAGCATGGTCGACACCAGTGACGAGTGGATCAGGAGCCGGGTGGGCATCAGCACGCGCCACATCGCCGGCCCCGACGAACCGGTCGACGAGCTGGCCGCCCACGCCGCCGCCAAGGCCCTCGCGTCGGCCGGGAGGACTGCCGCCGACATCGACCTGGTGCTGGTCGCCACCTCCACCGCCGTCGACCGCTCGCCCAACACGGCCGCCCGGGTCGCCTCCCGCCTCGGCATTCCGCGGGCCGCCACGATGGACCTCAACGTGGTGTGCGCCGGCTTCACCCACGCCCTGGCCACCGCCGACCACGCCGTCCGCGCGGGGGGCTCGAGCCGGGCCCTGGTCATCGGGGCCGACAAGATGTCCGAGGTGACCGACTGGACCGACCGCACGACGTGCGTGCTCGTCGGTGACGGGGCCGGGGCCGCCGTCGTGGAGGCCGCCGACGAGCCCGGCATCGGGCCGGTGCTGTGGGGTTCGGTGCCCGAGATGGGGAACGCCGTGCGGATCGAGGGCACGCCGCCGCGTTTCGCGCAGGAGGGGCAGAGCGTGTACCGCTGGGCGACGACGCAGTTGCCGCCCATCGCGCGACGGGCGTGCGAGCGGGCCGGGCTGGAGCCGGCGGACCTCGCGGCGGTCGTCCTGCATCAGGCCAACCTGCGCATCATCGAACCCCTCGCGGAGAAGATCGGCGCCGTGAACGCGGTCGTCGCGCGCGACGTCACGGAGTCCGGCAACACCTCGGCCGCGAGCATCCCGCTCGCTCTGTCGAAGCTGGTCGAACAGGGCGCCGTCGCCACGGGCGACCCGGTCCTGCTGTTCGGCTTCGGCGGGAACCTGTCGTACGCGGGGCAGGTCGTCCGCTGCCCGTGAAGCCCCGCCGTGGTGTGACGCGGTCAACTCCCCGAAGCCCTGGCTCTTGTGTGCCGTAGACTGTAGACGAAAGACAATCGATACTGGCTCTGCGGCGACGCCGGCTTCCGCCGCGCTGTGCACGGCCCTGCCGAGGAGGGGGACCGCGATGCTGTCGACAGGACTGCCCCAGGGGGCGGTACCCAAGCTGGAACGCCCGGGTCCGCTGCGCGACCGCGTCTACGAGGCACTGCTCGAACTCATCACCACCCGTGCCCTCCAGCCCGGCCAGCACCTCGTCGAGAGCGAACTCGCGGGGCATCTGGGGGTCTCCCGGCAGCCGGTGCGCGAGGCGTTGCAGCGGCTCAACACCGAGGGGTGGGTCGATCTGCGGCCCGCCCAGGGCGCGTTCGTGCACGAGCCGACGGAGGAGGAGGCCGACCAGCTCCTCACGGTCCGTACGCTCCTGGAGGCCGAGGCGGCCCGGCTCGCCGCGGCGGGCGCGGACAGCGCCGGCATCGCCGCGCTGGAAGCGCTGTGCGCGGAGGGCGAGAAGGCCGTCGAGGCCGACGACGTGGACGGGGCCGTCGCCATGAACGCCCGCTTCCACGCGAAGATCATGGAGCTCGCCGGCAACGCCGTCCTCGCCGAACTGGCCGCCCAGGTCGACCGTCGCGTCCGCTGGTACTACACGCCGGTCGCCCGCCAGCGCGGCCGTCAGTCCTGGATCGAACACCGCGCACTCATCGCGGCGATCACCGACCGCGACGAACAGCGGGCCACGCACCTGATGCGCGAGCACACGGAACACACGAGGCGTTCGTACCACGCGCGGGCGCGTTCGTAGGGACCTCCGGGCCACGCTGACGGGTGATCACCTGCGAGGCAGTGCCCGCGCTTCTCGCCTTTGTCCTGTGAGTGGAAGAAGTCGAGGGTAATTACTGCGCGACTTCTTCCCAGCTTCGGCAGCCGCTGCTACGTTCCCTCCGAAAGCAAGCCACCGATGTGGCGGAATACCGGCGCGCACAGGCCGATTGAGGCGGGGAGGGGCTCGTGAGACGTATGACCGCACGACCCGGAAACGCCCACCAGGCCCGACTGCTCAAGCTGTTGCGCGACGGTGGTCCCAACTCCCGTGCCCAGCTGGGCGACCAGGTCGACCTCTCGCGGTCCAAGCTCGCCGTGGAGGTGGACCGGCTGCTGGAGACGGGGCTGGTCGTGGCCGACGGACTCGCCGCCTCGCGCGGCGGCCGCCGCTCCCACAACATCCGGCTCAACCCCGGGCTGCGCTTCCTCGGCGTGGACATCGGCGCGACCTCGGTCGACGTCGCCGTCACCAACGCCGAACTGGAGACGCTCGGGCACATCAACCACCCCATGGACGTGCGCGAGGGCCCGGTCGCGGTCTTCGAGCAAGTCCTCGCCATGGCCGGAAAGTTGAAGGCCTCGGGGCTCGCGGAGGGATTCGACGGCGCCGGTATCGGCGTCCCGGGCCCGGTCCGTTTCCCCGAGGGCGTCCCGGTGGCTCCGCCGATCATGCCGGGCTGGGACGGCTTTCCCGTGCGGGAGGCGCTCAGCCAGGAACTCGGCTGCCCGGTCATGGTCGACAACGACGTGAACCTCATGGCGATGGGGGAGCAGCACGCGGGCGTCGCCCGCACGGTCGCCGACTTCCTCTGCGTCAAGATCGGCACGGGCATCGGCTGCGGCATCGTCGTCGGCGGTGAGGTCTACCGCGGTACGACGGGCAGCGCCGGCGACATCGGGCACATCCAGGCCGTGCCCGACGGCCGGCCCTGCGCCTGCGGCAACCGGGGCTGCCTGGAGGCCCACTTCAGCGGGGCGGCCCTCGCCCGCGACGCCATGGAGGCCGCTCAGCAGGGACTTTCGGCCGACCTGGCCTCGCGGCTGGAGACCAACGGTGGCCTCACGGCCGTCGACGTCGCCGCCGCGGCCGCCGCCGGCGACGCCACCGCCCTCGATCTGATCCGCGAGGGCGGCAACCGCACCGGCCAGGTCATCGCCGGCCTGGTCAGCTTCTTCAACCCGGGCCTGGTGGTGATCGGCGGCGGGGTGACCGGCCTCGGCCACACCCTGCTCGCCGCGATCCGCACCCAGGTCTATCGCCAGTCGCTGCCGCTTGCGACCGGCAACCTGCCCATCGTCCTGGGCGAGCTGGGACCCGCCGCCGGAGTCATCGGTGCGGCCCGGCTCATCAGCGACCACCTGTTCTCACCCGCGTAACCCTTTCGACAGCACAGCTCACCAGCACAGCTCCCTGCTCTGCCCTGCCTCGCACACGCCTGCCCGACAAGCGCCCTGCAACCGGCCCGCACGCCTGCCAAGGGGAATCCGCATGGCATCAGAACCACCGCTGCTCAGCATGTCCGGCATCACCAAGTCGTTCCCCGGAGTCCGGGCCCTCGACGGCGTGGACCTCGACGTCCAGGCCGGTGAGGTGCACTGCCTGCTCGGTCAGAACGGCGCCGGGAAGTCGACCCTCATCAAGGTCCTGGCCGGTGCCCACCAGCCCGACACCGGCGTCATCCGCTGGCGCGGCGAAGAGGTCACACTCCGCTCGCCGATCGCCGCCATGCGACTCGGCATCGCCACCATCTACCAGGAACTCGACCTGGTGGAGCACCTGTCGGTCGCCGAGAACGTCCATCTGGGGCATGAGCCGACCGCCGCCGGCTTCGTCGTCCGCGGGAAGGCGGCGAAGGAGGAAACGGCCTTACTGCTCAAGCGACTTGGTCATGCGGAGATCGATCCGGCACGGCTCGTCGGGGAGCTGTCGGCGGCGCAGCAGCAGATCGTGTCCATGGCCCGGGCGCTCTCCCACGACGTGCGGCTCATCGTGATGGACGAACCGTCCGCCGCCCTCGACCCGGACGAGGTCGACAACCTCTTCCGCATCGTCGGCGACCTCACCGCCACCGGTGTCGCCGTCGTCTACATCTCGCACCGCCTGGAGGAGATCCGGCGCATCGGCGACCGGGTGACCGTGCTCAAGGACGGGCGGGCCGTGGCGAACGGACTGCCCGCGAAGACGACCCCGACCCGCGAGGTCGTCGCCCTCATGACCGGCCGCAACGTCGAGTACGTCTTTCCCGACAGGCCCGTCTCCCCGCCGCCCGGCGCCCCGGTGCTCACCGTCCGAGGCCTGTCCCGTGCCGGGGAGTTCGAGCCTCTCGACCTGGAGATACGGCCGGGCGAGATCGTCGGCCTCGCCGGACTCGTCGGCTCGGGCCGCTCCGAGATCCTGGAGACCGTCTACGGGGCCAGGAAACCGACGTCGGGCCAGGTGCTGGTGGACGGAAGGCCCTTGAAGCCGGGCAGCGTCCGGGCCGCCGTCCGGGCCGGGCTCGGCCTCGCCCCCGAGGAACGCAAGGCACAGGCCCTGCTGATGCTGGAGTCCGTCACCCGCAACGTGTCGGTCTCCTCGCTGTCCCGCTTCTCGCGCGGCGGCTGGATCGACGGGGGCGCCGAACTCGGTGCCGCCCGGGCCGCGACCCGCGAGCTGTCGCTCAGGCCCGACAACCCGTCGGTACCCGTGCGCACCCTGTCCGGCGGCAACCAGCAGAAGGCCGTCCTGGCCCGCTGGCTGCTGCGTGGCTGCAAGGTGCTGCTGCTCGACGAACCCACCCGCGGCGTCGACGTCGGCGCCCGCGCCGAGCTGTACGCGGTCGTCCGGAGGCTGGCCGACGAGGGTCTGGCCGTGCTGCTGGTCTCCAGCGAGGTGCCCGAGGTGCTCGGCCTCGCCGACCGCGTCCTGGTGCTGCGCGAGGGCCGAGTCGTCCACACCGCACCCGCGCGCGAACTCGACGAACACCGCGTACTCGACCTGGTCATGGAAGGAAGCCCGGCGTCATGACGCAGCCCGTCTCCCCGCCGCGGGACAGCAGCACCGACAAGGTGCCCCCGGCCCAGCCCCCCGCCTGGCGCGGCACGCTGGCCCGCGCCGACGTCCGCACCCTCTCCCTGCTCGGCGTGCTCGCCGTGCTGATCCTCATCGGCGGCATCACCAAGCCCGACGCGTTCCTCGACACCCGCAATCTGCAACTCGTCCTCACCCAGGCGTCCGTGATCGGCGTCGTCACCGTCGGCATGACCTTCGTCATCGTCTCCGGCGGCATCGACCTGTCGGTCGGCGCGATCGTCGCCCTGGCCTCCGTGTGGGCGACCACCGTCGCCACCCAGGAGTACGGCTTCGCCGGCATCCTCTTCACGGCGGTCGTCGTCGGGGTCGGCTGCGGCCTGGTCAACGGGGTGCTCATCGCCTACGGCGCGATGGTGCCGTTCATCGCCACCCTCGCCATGCTGGCCTCGGCCCGCGGCCTCGCCCTGCAGATCACCGACGGCAAGACGCAGATCGTCACGGTGCAGTCCGTCCTCGACCTGGGCGAACGCGACGCCTACGTCCTCGGCGTCCCGCCCCTGGTGCTGGTCTTCGCGGTCGTGACCGTCATCGGCTGGCTGGTGCTCAACCGCACCACCTTCGGCCGCCGCACGGTCGCCGTGGGCGGCAACCCGGAGGCCGCCCGGCTCGCCGGCATCGACGTCCGCCGCCAGCGGCTCTACCTCTACCTGCTGTCCGGGCTGTGCTGCGGCATCGCCGCCTTCCTGCTGATCGTCCTGGCCGGCTCCGGACAGAACACCAACGGCAACCTCTACGAACTCGACGCCATCGCCGCGGCGATCATCGGCGGCACCCTGCTCACCGGCGGCCGCGGCACCATCACCGGCTCCGTGCTCGGCGTCCTGATCTTCACCACGATCACCAACCTCTTCGCCCTGAACAACCTGCAGACCGACGTCCAGCAGATCGCCAAGGGCGCGATCATCGTCGCCGCCGTGCTGGTCCAGCGCCGTACCGCGAGCACGACCTGAGGAAAGGGTTCACCGCCATGACAGAGATCACGAGCCGCAGAGGACTGCTCTTCGGGGCCGCCGCCGTCTCCGCCGGTGCCCTCCTCACGGGCTGCACGAGCAACGAGCCCTCCGACGCCAAGGACGAGCCGGCCGGGAACGACCAGCCCGCCGCCGACGACAAGCCCGGCAAGCAGGTCACCATCGGCTTCGCCGGACCCCAGGCCGACCACGGCTGGCTCAACGCCATCAACGACAACGCCAAGAAGCGGGCCGAGAAGTACTCCGACGTCACCCTGGAGATCACCGAGGGCTCCAACGACACCGCCCAGCAGATCGGCCAGATCGAGACCCTCATCAACAAGAAGGTCGACGTCCTGGTCGTGCTCCCCGCCGACGGCAAGGCCCTCACCCAGGTCGGGCTGAAGGCGATGCGCGCGGGCATCCCGGTCGTGAACCTCGACCGGATCTTCAACACCCCGCAGGCCTACCGCTGCTGGATCGGCGGCGACAACTACGGCATGGGCCTCAACGCCGGGCACTACATCGGCGAGAAGCTCAAGGGCAAGTCGAACGCCCGCGTCATCGAACTGGCGGGCCTGGACAACCTGGAGCTGACCAAGCAGCGTACCCAGGGCTTCGACGACGCCCTGAAGAACTACCCCAACATCAGGAAGGTCGCCCGCCAGGCCGCCGAGTTCACGGTCGAGTCCGGACAGGCCAAGATGGCCCAGCTGCTCCAGGCCCAGTCGAAGTTCGACGCCCTGTGGAACCACGACGACGACCAGGGCGTGGGCGCGCTGCGCGCCATCGAGCAGGCGGGGCGCGACGACTTCCTGATGGTCGGCGGCGCCGGCGCGCTCTCCGCCTTCCAGGCCATCAAGCAGGACGACGGCGTACTGAAGGCGACCGTCCTCTACCCGCCGACCATGGCCGCCTCCGCGATCGACCTCGCCCGCGCCCTCGGCCAGGGCGAGGGCATCGGCGGCATGGCCGAGTTCGAGATCCCCGCGTCGATCACGCTCTACTCGGCCGTCGTCGACAAGACCAACGTCGACCAGTACATGCCCACCGGCTTCCGGTGACCGGTTCCGCCCGCACCCCCCACGTGCGCCACCCGACCAGGACGAGGAGGACACCCGTATGGGACAGCCGCAGCAGCAGTCAGATGGGACCGAGGCAGGCAAGCCACCCCTGCGCGTGGGGATGGTGGGTTACGCCTTCATGGGCGCCGCCCACTCCCAGGGCTGGCGCACCGCGGGCCGTGTCTTCGACCTGCCGCTGAACCCCGTGCAGGCCGTCATCTGCGGCCGGGACGCCGCCGCCGTGAGGGTGGCGGCCGACCGCCACGGCTGGGCGTCCACCGAGACCGACTGGCGCGCCCTCGTCGAACGCGACGACGTCGACCTGGTCGACATCTGCACCCCCGGCGACAGCCACGCCGAGATCGCCCTCGCCGCCCTCGCCGCCGGCAAGCACGTCCTGTGCGAGAAGCCGCTGGCCAACACCGTCGAGGAAGCCACCTCGATGGTGTTGGCCGCCGAAGAGGCCCACCGGCGTGGCCAGGTGGCGATGGTCGGCTTCAACTACCGCCGGGTGCCGGCCACCGCCCAGGCCCGCCGGATGGTCGCCGAGGGCCGCCTGGGCAGGCTGCGGCACGTGCGCGTGACGTACCTCCAGGACTGGCTGGTCGACCCGCAGTTCCCGCTGACCTGGCGGCTGCGCAGGGAGCAGGCCGGCTCGGGCTCGCTCGGCGACCTGGGCGCGCACATCATCGACCTCGCGCAGTACCTCGTGGGGGAGCGGCTGGCCGGCGTCTCCGCGCTGACGGAGACCTTCGTACGTCAGCGGCCCCTGCCCACCGGCGCCACGAGCGGCCTGTCCGCCGTCTCGTCCGCAGGCACGGGAGAGGTCACCGTGGACGACGCCGCCCTGTTCACGGCCCGCTTCCCCTCCGGCGCCCTCGCCTCCTTCGAGGCCACCCGCTACGCCACCGGCCGCAAGAACGCCCTGCGCATCGAACTCAACGGGGCGCGCGGCTCGCTCGCCTTCGACCTGGAGCGGCTCAACGAGCTGTCCTTCCACGACGGCACCGAACCCGGCGCGGAGGCGGGCTTCCGCCGCATCCTCGTCACCGAACCCGACCACCCCTACCTGGACGCCTGGTGGCCGCCGGGCCACGGCCTCGGCTACGAGCACACCTTCGTCCACCAGGCCCGCGACCTCGTCCACGCCATCGCCGAGGGCCGCCGCCCCGAACCCTCCTTCGCCGACGGGCTCCAGGTGCAGCGCGTGCTCGCGGCCGTGGAGGAGAGCGCCGAGAAGAACTCCGTCTACACGCCGATCGCGGTCTGAGGAGGCTGACGCGCATGCCGCGTACGTTCACGCTGTTCACCGGCCAGTGGGCCGACCTGCCGCTGGAAGAGGTCTGCCGGCTCGCCCGCGACTTCGGCTACGACGGCCTCGAACTCGCCTGCTGGGGCGACCACTTCGAAGTCGACAAGGCACTTTCCGACCCCGGGTACCTCGACGGCCGCCGAGCGCTCCTCGACAAGTACGGCCTCAAATGCTGGGCCATCTCCAACCACCTGGTCGGCCAGGCCGTCTGCGACGCCATCATCGACGAACGCCACCAGGCGATCGTGCCGGGTGAGGTGTGGGGCGACGGAGGCCCGGAAGGGGTCCGGCAGCGGGCCGCGGACCGCATGAAGGACACCGCGCGCGCCGCGGCCGCCTTCGGCGTCGACACCGTCATCGGCTTCACCGGCTCCGCCATCTGGCACCTGGTCGCCATGTTCCCGCCCGCCCCCGACGCGATGATCGAACGCGGCTACCAGGACTTCGCCGACCGCTGGAACCCGATCCTGGACGTCTTCGACGCGGAGGGCGTGCGGTTCGCGCACGAGGTCCACCCCAGCGAGATCGCCTACGACTACTGGACGACGGTGCGGGCCCTGGAGGCCGTAGACCGGCGCCCCGCCTTCGGCCTCAACTTCGACCCGAGCCACTTCGTGTGGCAGGACCTCGACCCGGTCGGCTTCCTCTGGGACTTCCGCGACCGCATCTACCACGTCGACTGCAAGGAAGCCCGCAAGCGTCTCGACGGACGCAACGGCCGGCTCGGCTCCCACCTGCCCTGGGGCGACCCCCGGCGCGGCTGGGACTTCGTCTCCGCCGGGCACGGCGACGTCCCCTGGGAGGACGTCTTCCGGATGCTGCGCTCCATCGACTACCAGGGCCCGGTCTCTGTCGAGTGGGAGGACGCCGGCATGGACCGGCTCCAGGGCGCGCCCGAGGCGCTGACCCGCCTCAAGGCCTACGACTTCGAGCCGCCGTCGGCCTCCTTCGACGCGGCGTTCGGCAACTGAGACACCGTGAGCTCTCCGGGATGACGGCGCATCCCGGCGTACGCACCCGCCCGTACAACCGCCCCATTCTGGAGGCACTCGTGCACGGGAACCACCCCACCGCCAGAACCCGCAGAACCCGCAGAACCCGCAGAACTCTCGGAACTCTTACAACTCGCAGTACCGTCAGAACTCTCAGGACCGAGACTCACGGACGACGCCTGCGTCAAGCGGTCGCGCTGTTCACCGGCGCGCTGCTGGCGGGCGCCTCCCTCACCCTGACCGCGCCGCAGGCCGGCGCCGCCGCCGCGGACGAGCCGGCCGTCACGGCCGAGGACTTCCAGCAGGTCACCCTCGCCAAGGGCGAGGCGGAGGTCGGCGAGCCCATGTCGCTCGCCGTCCTCCCGGACCGCTCGGTCCTGCACACCTCCCGCGACGGCGAGCTCCGCCTCACCAACGCGGCCGGCACCACGAAACTCGCGGGCAAGCTCGACGTCTACTCCCACGACGAGGAGGGCCTCCAGGGCATCGGCGTCGACCCCGGCTTCACAGAGAACCGTTTCATCTACCTGTACTACGCGCCCCCGCTCAACACCCCCGAGGGCGACGCCCCCGGGACCGGCACCGCCGCCGACTTCGCGCCCTTCGACGGCGTCAACCGGCTCTCCCGGTTCGTCCTGAAGACCGACGGCACCCTCGACACCGCCAGCGAGAAGAAGATCCTGGACGTCCCCGCCTCCCGCGGCCTGTGCTGCCACGTCGGCGGTGACATCGACTTCGACGCGCAGGGCAACCTGTACCTGTCGACGGGTGACGACACCAACCCGTTCCAGTCGGACGGCTTCACCCCGATCGACGAGCGCGCGAACCGCAACCCGGCCTTCGACGCCCAGCGCACCTCCGGCAACACCAACGACCTGCGCGGCAAGATCCTGCGCATCAAGGTGAACGCCGACGGTTCGTACACCGTCCCCGAGGGCAACCTCTTCGCCCCCGGCACGGACAAGACCCGCCCCGAGATCTACGCGATGGGCTTCCGCAACCCGTTCCGCTTCAGCGTCGACAAGAAGACCGGCATCCTCTACGTCGGTGACTACGGCCCCGACGCCGGCGCCGCCGACCCCGCGCGCGGCCCGGCCGGCCAGGTCGAGTTCGCCCGCGTCACCGGCCCCGGCAACTTCGGCTGGCCCTACTGCACCGGTGACAACGACGCCTACGTCGACTACGACTTCGCGACGGGCGCGTCGGGAGCGGCCTTCGACTGCTCGGCCCCGAAGAACACCTCCCCGAACAACACCGGCCTGACCGACCTGCCCCCGGCCCAGCCCGCCTGGATCCCGTACGACGGCGGATCCCTGCCCGAGTTCGGCACCGGCTCCGAGTCCCCGATGGGCGGCCCGGTCTACCACTACGATCCGGAGCTCGACTCGCCGGTGAAGTTCCCCGAGGCGTTCGACGGCGACTTCTTCGCCACGGAGTTCGGCCGCCGCTGGATCAAGCGCATCACCAGCGACGCCGACGGCACGGTCCAGTCGATCAACGACGTGCCCTGGAGCGGCACCCAGGTGATGGACTCGGCCTTCGGGCCCGACGGGGCGCTGTACGTCCTCGACTACGGCCTGTCCTGGTTCGGCGGCGACGAGCACTCCGCCCTGTACCGCATCGAGAACGCCACCGACGGCCACTCGCCCGTCGCCCAGGCCGCGGCGAGCCGGACCTCCGGTCAGGCACCGCTGCGCGTCAGCTTCTCCTCCGCGGGCACCAGTGACCAGGACGGCGACGCCCTCACCTACAGCTGGGACTTCGGCGACGGTGGTAAGTCCACCGCAGCCAACCCCACCCACCGGTACCAGAAGAACGGCACCTACACCGCGACGCTGACCGTCAAGGACCCGACCGGCCGCACCGGCAGCGCGAGCGTGCAGATCGTCGTCGGCAACACCGCGCCCACCGTGGTGCTGGAGACACCGAAGGACGGACAGCTGTTCAGCTTCGGTGACGCCATCCCGTTCAGGGTGAAGGTCACCGACCCGGAGGACCGGACCATCGACTGCTCCAAGGTCAAGGTCACCTTCATCCTCGGCCACGACACCCACGGCCACCCCCTGACCTCGGCCAACGGCTGCACCGGCACCATCCAGACCAGCGCCGACGGCGGCCACGACGAGGACGCCAACGTCTTCGGAGTCCTCGACGCCGAGTACACCGACAACGGAGGCGGCGGCCAGGCCCCCCTCACCACGCACGACCAGAACGTCACCCAGCCCAAGCACCGCCAGGCCGAGCACTACGGCAACTCCTCCGGCGTCACGGTCATCACCAAGGAGACCGCGCACGGCGGCCGGACCGTCGGCGACATCGACAACGGCGACTGGATCTCCTTCACGCCATACCTCCTGAACAACGCGAAGAAGATCACCGCACGCGTCTCCTCCGGCGGCGCCGGCGGCACCCTCGAAATCCGCGCGGGCTCCGCCAAGGGCACCCTGCTCGGCAAGGCGACCGTGCCGGTGACCGGCGGCTGGGAGACCTTCCAGGACGTCCAGGCGAACCTGTCCCGCGCGCCCAGGGGCACGACCACACTCTTCCTGGTCTTCAAGGGGAGCGGCACCGGCGCCCTGTACGACGTCGACGACTTCACGTTCACAACGGGCTGAGGGGAGGCGACCGACATGCGATCGACCAGCAGATACGCGACAGGAGTCGTGGGCGCGGCCCTGCTCCTGGGGTGCGTCTCCGGCCCGGCCTCGTCCCAGGACGACGCCGAGGACAAGCGGGTCCTGGTCTTCTCCAAGACCGCCGGCTTCCGGCACGACTCCATCCCCGAGGGCGTCGCGGCGGTGCGGCAGCTCGGCGAACAGGACGGCTTCACCGTCGACGCGACCGAGAACGCGGGCGCCTTCACCTCGTCCAACCTGCGGCGCTACGACGCGGTCGTGTTCCTGTCGACGACGGGAGACGTCCTGGACGCCAGGCAGCAGCGCGCCTTCGAGGGCTACATCCGCGGCGGCGGCGCCTACGTCGGTGTCCACGCCGCCGCGGACACCGAGTACGACTGGGCGTTCTACGGCGGCCTCGCCGGCGCCTACTTCCAGTCACACCCGGCGATCCAGCCCGCGACGGTGCACGTCGAGGACCACGCCCACCCGGCGACCTCCGGACTGGAACGGGCGTGGAACCGCACCGACGAGTGGTACAACTACCGCTCCAACCCGAGGGAAAGGGCGCACGTCCTCGCCTCCCTCGACGAGTCGTCCTACACCGGCGGCACCATGCAGGGGGACCACCCGATCGCCTGGTGCCAGAACTACCAGGGCGGCCGTTCCTTCTACACCGGCGGTGGCCACACCAAGGAGTCCTTCGCCGAACCCGCCTTCCGCACGCACCTGCTCGGCGGAATCCGCTGGGCCATCGGCGACGCCGAGGGCGACTGCCGCCCGGAGACCGGCTACCGGCCGCTCTTCGACGGCACACCCGCCTCGCTGGACGACTGGCGGCAGGCGGGCGCGGGCTCCTTCACCCTCTCCGAGGACGGCACGCTGACGTCCTCGGGCGGCATGGGCATGCTCTGGTACGCCACGTCGGGCTTCTCCTCGTACTCCCTGAAGCTCGACTGGAAGACGGCCGGTGACGACAACTCCGGTGTGTTCGTGGGCTTTCCGCCCTCGGACGACCCGTGGTCTGCCGTCGACAACGGCTACGAGATCCAGATCGACGCGACCGACGCCGCCGACCGCACCACCGGCGCGGTGTACGGCTTCAAGTCCGCCGATCTCAAGAAGCGCGACCGTGCGCTGAACCCGCCGGGGGAGTGGAACACGTACGAGATCCGCGTGGAGGGCGAACGCCTCCGCGTCTGGCTCAACGGCGTGCAGATCAACGATTTCCGCAACACCGACCCGGCCCGGAGCCTCGTGGACGGACACATCAGCATCCAGAACCACGGAGCCGAGGACCAGGTGTCCTTCCGCGACATCCGGATCAAGGAACTGCCCGCGAAGATCTCGCAGGGCGACTGATCGGCGGCGGGCGGGGGACGCCGGACTCCCGCCCGCCGCCTTCACCTCCCCGCCGTCACCACCTCCCGGCTGGGGTCCTGTCCTGGTACGACAAGGAGGCTGCCGATGACAGTGTCCCGTTCCGAGTCCCGTGTGGGGGTGTGGCTGATCGGGGCGCGCGGCTCCGTCGCCACCACCGTCGTGGCGGGCTGCGCCGCCGTGACCGCGGGTCTGCATCCGCCGACGGGCATGGTGACCGAGACGCCCCCCTTCGCCGGCAGCGGCCTGCCGGCCCTGTCGTCGCTCGTCTTCGGCGGACACGACACACTGGACTGCCCCCTGCCGAAACGCGCCGAGGCGCTGGCGGCCGGGGGAGTGCTGCCACCGGGCCTCACCTCCGCCGTCACCGCGGAACTGGCCGCCGCCGACCGCGAGATCAGGCCCGGCGGCCCCCTTGCCGGAGACACGCGGGACGCGGAGCAACTGATCACCGCCTTCGCCGCCGACATGCAGAACTTCGTACGGCGACACGGCCTGTCCCGCGCGGTGGTCGTCAACGTGGCCTCCACGGAACCCGCGCCCACCGGCGACGCTCTCCCGCCCAGTTCCCTGTACGCGGCGGCAGCCCTGCGCGCAGGCTGCCCCTACGTGAACTTCACCCCCTCGACCGGCCTCCACCACCCCGCGCTGGCCTCGCAGGCCCGGTCGTCCGGTCTCCCCCACGCGGGCCGCGACGGCAAGACCGGCCAGACCCTGCTGCGCTCGGTGCTGGGGCCGATGTTCGCCCAGCGGGCCCTGACCGTCCGCGCCTGGTCCGGCACGAACCTGCTCGGCGGCGGCGACGGCGCCGCCCTGGCCGACCCGGCCGCCGCGGCGGCCAAGAACGCCGGCAAGGAACGGGTCCTCGCCGACACCCTCGGCACCACACCCCAGGGCGAGACCCACATCGACGACGTCCCCGCCCTCGGCGACTGGAAGACCGCCTGGGACCACATCGCCTTCGACGGCTTCCTCGGCACCCGCATGATCCTCCAGACCACCTGGCAGGGCTGCGACTCCGCCCTGGCCGCACCCCTCGTGCTCGACCTCACCCGCCTGACCGCCCGAGCCCACGAGTCGGGCATGTCCGGCCCGCTCGACGCCCTCGCCTTCTACTTCAAGGACCCGGTGGGAGACGCGCCCTCGGGCCTGGCCGAGCAGTACGAGGCACTGATCGGTTTCGCCCGGGGCCTTCGAGGGGCGGGGCCGGGGGAGGGCGCGCGGCTCCCGCAGGGCACCGGAGAGGGCCGCGAGCTCCGTTCGGCGGAGCAGACCAAGGGGACGGGGGACCTCCGGTGAGGCGGCACGAGCGTCCTCGGGGAGGCTCAGGCGGTACCGGTGACACCTCCCCTGCAGGGGACGTCGGCGACACGGCACCCGGCCCGCCCCGCGGCTGCGCCGGCCGCCCGGCACGGAGACGCGCCTGGGCCGAACTCCTGCGTCTCCCTGCCCTGTTCAGCGTGCCCGGCGACGCACTCGCCGGCACCGCCGCGGCCGGCGCACCGCCCAACGCCCGTACCCTGCTCGCCATCGGCTCCTCCCTCTGCCTGTACGAGGCCGGCATGGCCCTCAACGACTGGGCGGACCGCGAGGTGGACGCCGTCGAACGCCCCCACCGCCCCCTGCCCTCCGGCCGCATCCGGCCCGCCGCCGCGCTCACCGCGGCCTGTGTACTCACCGGAGCCGGACTGGCCCTGGCCGCCCGCGCCGGCCGCCCGGCCCTGGCCGTCGCCGCACCCCTGGCGGCGACCGTCTGGGCGTACGACCTCACCCTGAAGCACACAGCGGCCGGGCCCGTGGCCATGGGCGCGGCCCGCGGACTGGACCTGCTTCTGGGAGCCGCGGCCACCACCGGCCGTACCCGCCGGGCACTGTCCTCCGCCGCCCTCCTCGGCACCCACACCCTCGCCGTCACGACGGTCTCCCGCCAGGAGGCCCGGGGCGGCTCACCCGTGGCTCCTTTGGCGGCACTTGCGACGACGGCCCTGCTGACCCGCCTGGTGACGCACCGCCTCGCGAGTCTCCCGGAAGGCCGCCGGGAAGCAGCCGCCCACCTCCCCCCGGGCCCGCGATCCGCCCGGCCCCGACCGCCTGAGCCGGGTCGGCAGCTCACGGCACACCTCACCACCGCCCTCGCGGCCGCCTACGCCGCGACCACCGCCCGCCCCTACGTCCACGCCGCGCTCAACCCCTCACCTCCCCTCACCCAACGAGCAGTCGGCGCCGGCATCCGCGCCACGATTCCCCTCCAGGCCACCCTGGCCGCCCGCTCCCGGGGCACGGCGACCGCCCTCCTCATCGCGGCCCTCACCCCACTCGGAGCGAGATTCGCGAAGAAGGTGAGCGTCACATGAGCTCCGATGCCCGAGCCTCCGGCAGCCGAGCCACGCCGGCGGAGTCGGCCGCCTCTTCCCTTCGCTTCGGCTACGGCACCAACGGTCTCGCCGACCTCCGGCTCGACGACGCGCTCTCCCTTCTCGCCGACCTCGGCTACGACGGCGTCGGGCTGACCCTCGACCACATGCACCTCGACCCGCTCGCCCCCGACCTCGGCGCCCGCGCCCGCCGGGTCGCGCACCGGCTGGACGCACTGGGACTGGGTGCCACCGTGGAGACGGGCGCCCGCTATGTGCTCGATCCGCGCCGCAAACACGGTCCGTCCCTGCTGGACCCGGACCCCGATGACCGTGCCCGCCGTGCCGACCTCCTCCTCCGGGCCGTGCGGGTCGCGTCCGACCTCGGCGCCCACGCGGTCAACTGCTTCAGCGGGATCGTCCCGGACGGCACCGACACGGACACCGCGTGGAAGCGCCTCGCCGAGAGCCTCGCGCCCGTCCTGGACGCCGCCGCGTCCGCCGGTGTTCCGCTCGCAGTCGAGCCCGAACCGGGTCACCTCCTCGCCACCCTGGCCGACTTCCATCACCTCCGCCACATCCTCGGCGACCCCGAACCTCTCGGCCTCACCCTCGACATCGGCCACTGTCAGTGCCTCGAACCCCTCTCTCCCGCCGACTGCGTGCGTGCCGCCGCTCCCTGGCTGCGGCACGTCCAGATCGAGGACATGCGGCGCGGTGTCCACGAGCATCTCCCCTTCGGGGAAGGGGAGATCGACTTCCCGCCGGTCCTGGCGGCCCTCGCCGTCACCGGCTACCAGGGCCTGACCGTCGTCGAACTGCCTCGCCACTCCCACGCCGGCCCCCACCACGCCGAACACTCCCTCCCGTTCCTCCGCCACGCCGAGCAGACCGCGGCCACCGCCTCGCCGCACCGTGCTCCGGCCCCGCAGCAGGCCGCGCCACCCCACGGCGCTCCCTCCGCCACCCCTGAAGGGAGCAGCACCCCATGACCCACCCCCGCACCAGCCCAGCGGCGAGAACCGACGGCCACCAGGACGCCCAAGCCCGCGGGAACACCGCCGCACGGGGCGCCCAGGCCCCCGAGGCCGCCGCCGCACGAGACGCCCAGGCCCCCGAGGACGCCAACTCCTCGGCCACCACGGACACCCACAGCACCAGCACCACCCACACCACCCAGCCCACCCGTGACACCCCCCTCGCCTCCTCGCCGGCCGACCTCCGCCGCCACCTCACCACCCACCTCGACCCCGCCGCCCGTGCCTGGCTGGAGCACGCCCTCGACGAGGCCGCCGCCCACCCCGGCATCCACGGACCCATCTCCGCGTGGGAACTGCGCCTCGCCGAGGCCGGCCGGCGCTGCGGTGCCGCGTGCGCCGACGCCGCACGCGTCCTCATCCTCGACGCGGCCCGTGCCGGGACCGACGCCCTGACCCGGGTGTACTTCCAGGGCACCGCCGACGAGCGCCGCGCCGTCCTGCACGCCCTGCCGCATCTCGTGTCCGGGCCCGGCGCCCTCCCGCTCGTCGAGGACGCCCTGCGCACCAACGACACCCGGCTCCTCACCGCCGCCGTCGGACCGTACGCCGCCCGGCATCTGGCCCCCCACGACTGGCGTCACGCCGTACTGAAGTGCCTGTTCACCGGCGTCTCCGTCGACCACGTGGCGGACCTGGCCCGGCGTGCCCACGGCGACGGCGAACTCGCCCGGATGCTGGGCGACTACGCCGCCGAACGCACCGCCGCCGGCCGCACCGTCCCCGAGGACCTGCACCGCGTCCTGGACCTGACCGAGTCCGTGACCCCGGCCCCCGGCACGGACCACCCCCACGGCAAGGAGTCCTGATGCGCATCTTCGACCCCCACATCCACATGACGTCCCGGACCACGGACGACTACGAGGCCATGTACGCCGCTGGTATCCGCGCCGTCGTCGAACCCTCCTTCTGGCTCGGCCAGCCGCGCACCTCGCCCGCCTCCTTCCTCGACTACTTCGACTCCCTCCTCGGCTGGGAGCCGTTCCGCGCCGCCCAGTACGGCATCGCCCACCACTGCACGCTGGCACTCAACCCCAAGGAGGCGAACGACCCGCGCTGTGTGCCCGTCCTCGACGCGCTGCCCCGGTATCTCGTCAAGGACAACGTGGTGGCCGTCGGCGAGATCGGCTACGACTCCATGACCCCCGCCGAGGACACCGTCCTCGCCGCCCAGCTCCAGCTCGCCGCCGGCCACGGCCTGCCCGCCCTCGTGCACACGCCGCACCGCGACAAGCTCGCCGGTCTGCGCCGCACCCTCGACGTCGTCCGGGAGTCCGCACTGCCCCCGGAACGCGTCCTGGTCGACCACCTCAACGAGACCACCGTCAAGGAGGCCAAGGACAGCGGCTGCTGGCTGGGCTTCTCCGTCTATCCGGACACCAAGATGGACGAGGAGCGGATGATCGCGATCCTGCGCGCCTACGGCACCGAGCAGGTCCTGGTCAACTCCGCCGCCGACTGGGGAAAGAGCGACCCCCTCAAGACGCGGAAGGTCGGCGACCTGATGCTGGCCGAGGGCTTCGGCGAGGACGACGTCGACCAGGTGCTGTGGCGCAACCCCGTCGCCTTCTACGGGCTCAGCGGCCGCCTGAACCTCGACGTCACCGGCACGGAGGCCACCCACGAGGGCAACTCCATCCTCCGCGGCGTCCCGAAGGACCCGCACGAGCCGGACGCCGCCCCACGAGACGGCGACGAGCCGGCCCGCGTCCGCGCCGCGGAGGCGTGACCCATGCGCTTTCGCCACCCCGACGGCTCCACCGTCCACCTCGCCTACTGCACCAACGTCCATCCCGCCGAAACCCTCGACGGCGTCCTCGCGCAACTCCGTGACCACTGCGAACCCGTCCGCCGCCGCCTGGGCCGCGACCGGCTCGGCATCGGGCTGTGGCTCGCCAGGGACGCCGCCCACGCCCTCGACACCGACCCGTCCGCACTGCGCGGCCTGCGCACCGAGCTCGACCGGCGCGGTCTGGAGGTCGTCACCCTCAACGGCTTCCCGTACGAGGGCTTCGGCGCCGAGGAGGTCAAGTACCGCGTCTACAAGCCGGACTGGGCCGACCCGGAACGCCTCGACCACACCACCGCCCTGGCCCGCGTCCTCGCCGGCCTCCTCCCCGACGACGTCGGCGACGGCACCATCTCCACCCTGCCCCTCGCCTGGCGCACCGCGTACGACGACGAACGCGCACAGGCCGCCCGCACCGCCCTGCTCACCCTCGCCGAACGCCTCGACGCCATCGAGGAGCTGACCGGCCGCTCCCTCCGCGTCGGGCTGGAACCGGAACCCGGCTGCGTCGTCGAGACCACCCGCGACGCCATCGCCCCGCTCACCACGATCGCCCACGACCGCATCGGCATCTGTGTCGACACCTGCCACCTCGCCACCTCCTTCGAAGACCCGCACAACGCCCTGGACGCCCTCACCGCGGCTCGCGTCCCCGTCGTCAAATCCCAGCTCTCCGCCGCCCTGCACGCCGAACACCCCCATCTGCCCGAGGTCCGCGAGGCCCTCGCCGCCTTCGCCGAACCCCGCTTCCTGCACCAGACCCGTACGGCCACCGCCGCGGGACTGCGCGCCACCGACGACCTCGACGAGGCCCTCGCGGGCCACGCCCTGCCCGACGGCGCGCCCTGGCGCGCCCACTTCCACGTCCCCCTGCACGCGGCACCCGCCGCGCCCCTCACCTCCACCCTCCCGGTGCTGAAGACCGCACTGACCCGGCTCGTCGGCGGCCCGGTCCCGCTCACCCGCCACCTGGAGGTCGAGACCTACACCTGGCAGGCACTCCCGCCCGAGCTGCGCCCCCGCGGCCGCAGCCAGCTCGCCGACGGCATCGCCGCTGAACTCACCCTCGCCCGCGACCTGTTGACGGACCTCGGACTGAAGGAGCTGCCGTGAGCACTCAGCCGTCCGCCCAGGGCGCACACCCGGCCCGGCCAGGACCGACCCCCCTCCTCGTCCTCGACGTCGTCGGCCTCACCCCTCGTCTCCTCGACCACATGCCCCACCTCAAGGCGCTCGGCCGGTCCGGCTCGCGCGCCCCGCTGGGCACCGTGCTGCCCGCTGTCACCTGCGCCGCCCAGTCCACGTTCCTCACCGGCACCATGCCCTCGGAGCACGGCATCGTCGGCAACGGCTGGTACTTCCGCGAACTCGGCGACGTCCTCCTGTGGCGCCAGCACAACGGCCTTGTGGCCGGTGACAAACTCTGGGACGCCGCCCGCCGCGCCCACCCCGGCTACACCGTCGCCAACATCTGCTGGTGGTACGCCATGGGCGCCGACACCGACATCACCGTCACCCCCCGACCGGTCTACTACGCCGACGGCCGCAAGGAACCCGACTGCTACACCCGGCCGGCCGCACTGCACGACGAACTCACGGAAAAACTCGGCACGTTCCCCCTCTTCCACTTCTGGGGACCCGGAGCGGACCTCGTCTCCAGCCGGTGGATCATCGACGCGACCCGCCACATCATCCGCACCCGGCATCCGGACCTGACGCTCTGCTACCTCCCTCACCTCGACTACGACCTCCAGCGATTCGGCCCCGACGACCCGCGCTCCCTGAAGGCGGCCGCCGACCTGGACGCCGCCATGGCACCGCTCCTGGACGACGCCCGCGCCGAGGGCCGCACGGTCGTCGCGCTGTCCGAGTACGGCATCACCCGCGTGAACCGGCCCGTCGACATCAACCGCGCCCTGCGCCGCGCCGGCCTGCTGGAGGTGCACACCCAGGACGGCATGGAGTACCTCGACCCCATGGCGTCCCGTGCCTTCGCGGTCGCCGACCACCAGATCGCCCACGTCTACGTGCGCCGCCCCGAGGACCTCGACGCCACCCGGGCCGCCCTCGACGGCCTGCCCGGCATCGAGCAACTCCTCGACGACGAGGGCAAGAAGGCCCACCACCTCGACCATCCGCGCGCAGGCGAACTTGTCGCCGTGGCGGAACCGGACGCCTGGTTCACGTACTACTACTGGCTCGACGACGCTCGCGCGCCCGACTTCGCGCAGCTCGTCGAGATCCACCGCAAACCCGGCTACGACCCGGTCGAGCTCTTCATGGATCCCCTCGACCCCTACGTCAAAATCAAGGCGGCCACCGCACTGGCGCGCAAGAAACTCGGCATGCGCTACCGCATGGCGGTCGTGCCCCTGGACCCCTCACCTATGCGCGGCAGCCACGGCCGCCTTCCGGCGAGCGACGACGACGGTCCGCTCCTCATCTGCTCCACCCCCCGTGCCGTCGGCGACCGCATCGCGGCCACCGATGTGAAGTCACTGCTGCTCCGACTCGCCGGTCTCACCTGAGGACGGACCCTCAGTCCCGACTGGTCACAAGTGAAGCACTCACCACTGACAACGCCCCGCGATCACGAGGAGTTCCACGCATGAGCCGCTTCTCCCAGCCCGACCCCGAGCTGACCCACCGCCTCAGCAGACGAGGCATGCTCGGCGTGGCCGCAGGCGCCACCGCCGCCGCCCTGCTCGGTGCCGCCGCTCCCGCGACCGCCGCCACCGGCAACGCGACCGCGGCAACCACCGGCACGGCTTCCGGCGCCAGGGGCCGCGGCCGCCCCGTCCTGCCGCCCGGCCGCCTCGGCATCCAGCTCTACAGCCTCCGCGACAAGGTCTCCACCCTCGGCTTCGGTCCCGTCTTCGCCGAACTGGAGAAGTACGGCTACGACGAGGTCGAGTTCGCCGGCTACACCCAGGGCTCGGCCGGCCCCATCACGCTCGCCCAGCTCAAGCGGCTGGCCCGGAGCCACGGCCTGAATCCCATCGGCAGCCACGTCGGCTACTACTCCAGCGACCCGAACGCCTACACCTTCGCCCAGAACCTCACCAAGGTCCTCGACGACGCCCAGGCCCTCGGCCTGAAGCACATCGGCACGGCCGCCGGCCCGTTCCGCTACGGCTCGACCGTCGACGCCTGGAAGCGCGCCGCCGAGGACTTCAACACCTACGGCGCGGCGGCGAAGGCCCGGGGCATGAAGTTCTACCAGCACAACCACTCCGAGGAGTTCTCCTTCGCCACCGACGACCCCAAGGTCCGCCTCTACGACGTCCTGCTCAAGGAGACCGACCCGGACCTCGTGTACCTGGAGATGGACATCTACTGGGCGTACGTCGGCCAGTTCCGCTTCTCCAAGCGGCCCGACGGCACGCCCGCGCCGTTCGAGCCGCTGAACTACGTCCTGAGGCAGCCCGACCGCTACCCGCTGTTCCACGTGAAGGACGGGGAGAGCGACCCGTCGAATCCGTACGGCTACCGCATGACCGACGTCGGCGACGGCGACATCGACTACCAGCGGTTCATCTCGGCCGTGACCCGGCTGCGCGGCCACCGCATGGCCCACCACTGGCAGGCCGAGCACGACAACCCGGCCGAGTCCTTCACGTTCGCGCGCCGTTCGAGCGCGCATCTGCACTCGTTGCGCGAGAAGTGCTGACAGGGCACGGACACGACTGAGGCAGGACCCCGACGGCGCAGGGGGCGCTCCCCGCCGTCGGGGCCCCGCCGTCGTGTCGCGGGGAGTGCTGTCAGCCCTGGGTGGCCGCGGCCCGCAGGGTGAGACGGTGCTCGCCCGCGTACACGTTCATGGAGGTGCCGCGCAGGAAGCCGATCAGGGTCAGGCCGGTTTCCGCGGCCAGGTCGACGGCCAGGGAGGAGGGTGCCGAAACTGCCGCCAGGACGGGGATGCCGGCCATCACGGCCTTCTGCGCCAGTTCGAAGGAGGCCCTGCCCGAGACCAGCAGGATCGTGCGCGAGAGGGGCAGGTCGCCGTTCTGCAGGGCGCGGCCGACCAGTTTGTCGACCGCGTTGTGGCGGCCGACGTCCTCTCGTATGTCGAGCAGGTCGCCCTCCTCGGCGAACAGGGCGGCGGCGTGCAGGCCCCCGGTCCGGTCGAAGACCCGTTGAGCCGCGCGCAGCCGGTCGGGGAGGCGCGCGAGCAGGTCGGGTTCGACCCGGACCGGGGGAGCGTCGGAGATGGGCCAGCGGGTGGTGGTGCGGACGGCGTCGAGGCTCGCCTTGCCGCACAGGCCGCACGATGAGGTGGTGTAGACGTTGCGTTCGAGGGTGATGTCGGGGATGACCACGCCGGGTGTCGTGTGCACGTCCACCACGTTGTACGTGTTCGACCCGTCGGCCGTCGCCCCCGCACAGTAGACGATGCTCTGCAGGTCGGACGCGTGGGCCAGCACGCCCTCGCTGACCAGGAACCCGGCGGCGAGGGGGAAGTCGTCGCCGGGAGTGCGCATGGTGATCGCGAGCGGTTTGCCGTTGAGACTGATCTCCAGTGGTTCCTCGGCGACGAGTGTGTCCGGGCGGCTGGAGACCACCCCGTCCCTGATCCGGATCACCTTGCGTCGTGCCGTGACTCGTCCCATGACCGGCCTCAGCTCCGTACCGCTGCCACCGGCAGCTTCTCGATGCGGACCGCGGCGGCCTCGAACTCCGCTGTCCCCGGGATCGGACAACTGGCCTTGACCGGCGGCGCGTTGAGGTCCGCCGCGTCGGACAGGCGCATGGTCGTGAACGCCAGACCGGCTCGTAACGTCGGGTCCACCCACACCGGGGCCGTCACCGAACCGCGCCGAGTGGAGACCCGTACCTCCTCACCGACCACCACGCCGTAGCGCTCGGCGTCCTCCGGGCTCAGCTCGATGCACGTGCCGCGCCGCAGCGGTGACGCGGAACCGTTTTTCTGTACAACGGTCTTGTGCGAGTCGAGCCGACGCCCCGTGGTGAGGCGGATCGGGTACCGCTCGTCCGTCAGGTCCACGGGTGGGTCGTACGAGACGAGTCGGAAGGCCGCCCGCAGGTCCCGCTCGGTCGTCGTTCCGGTGAGGAGGGCCAGGTTGGACAAGGCACGTCCGGCGTCGGTGCCGTGATGGTGCTCCACGACGAACGGCGTCCGCGGCCGGCCCTGATCGCCGGGTGTGTGGCCGTGCGCCAACTCCCTGATGACGACGGCCGATACGCCCGTCACCTTCTCGGCGAGCGACAGCGTCCAGGGCTCGACGAGCTGTTGGTACTCCTCGAAACCGGTCGTCGCGCGCTCGATGAAGGCGTGGTCGGCGAGTCCCGCCCTGATGATCTCCCGGCCGATCGCATGGGCCAGCGGAACCTCGGTACCGGCCTTCGGCCGGATCCGGCGGTCGCCGGATCCGGCACTGTCGGGTCCTCGTACGCTCATGCGGCGGCCTGGTGGGCGAGGAGGTCGGAGAGGGCGTGGACGGTGCGCAGGGTGGGCACCTGGACGCCGGTGATCTCGGCGAGTTCGATGACGGCGGCGAGGAGGACGTCGAGTTCCAGCGGCTTGCCGCGTTCCAGGTCCTGGAGGGTGGAAGTGCGGTGGTCGCCGACGCGTTCGGCGCCGGCGAGGCGGCGTTCGATGGAGACGCCGACCTGACAGCCCAGGGCCTCGGCGACGGCGAGGGTTTCGGTCATCATGGTTTCGATGACCTTGCGGGTGGCGCCGTGCAGGCACATCTGCCGCATGGTGGCGCGGGCGAGGGCGCTGATGGGGTTGAAGGAGATGTTGCCCAGGAGCTTGAGCCAGATGTCGTTGCGCAGGTCGGGTTCGACCGGGCATTTGAGGCCGCCGGCCTGCATGGCCTCACTGAAGGCGAGACAGCGCGCCGAAATGCTTCGATCGGGCTCGCCGATGGAGAACCGGGTGCCTTCCAGGTGCCGGACCACGCCCGGCCCTTCGAGCTCCGTCGCCGCGTAGACCACACACCCGATGGCACGCTGGGGCGCGAGTACCGCACTGACCGCGCCCGCGGGGTCCACGCTTTCGATGGGGTGGCCGTCGTGGGGGCCGCCGTGTTGGTGGAAGTACCACCAGGGGATGCCGTTCTGGGCGGCGATGACCGCGGTGGTGTCGTGCAGCAGAGGCTCGATGAGCGGCCCGCACGCCGCGTACGAGTTGGCTTTGAGGCCCAGGAAGACGTAGTCGACCGGGCCGATGTCGGTGGGGTCGTCGGTGGCGTGGGCGTGTGCGGTGAAGTCGCCGCGCGGGCTGAGTACTTGGACGCCGTGGTGGCGCATGGCCGTGAGGTGGGGTCCGCGGGCGATCAGGTGGACGTCGGCGCCGGCGCGGT
Source organism: Streptomyces caelestis (assembly GCF_014205255.1). Classification (GTDB taxonomy): domain Bacteria; phylum Actinomycetota; class Actinomycetes; order Streptomycetales; family Streptomycetaceae; genus Streptomyces; species Streptomyces caelestis. The sequence goes on from NZ_JACHNE010000001.1 coordinate 7,483,286, forward strand.
GGAGCGCGGCGCCGACGTAGGCGCCGATGGCTCCGGCGCCGAGGACTGCGACTTTCATGAGGGGGAGCTCCGTTCGGTTGAGGGTGACCGAGGAACCGCCGATTTTGTCGACTGAATATTGTCTACAGGATGGAACCGACAGTCAGCAAGAGCCGCGACGGCGCTCGTCGTCGTCCGCGGCCCGTGAGCTGCTGGTATGCCCGTCCAAGGCGAGCCCACGCCCTGGGTCCGCGCGTGCCTGTGCGCCGTAGACTGTAGGCGAAAACCAATTCATAATTGGCCTGCCAGCTGCAGCGACGACGCTGCCCAGGAGGGAGCGCGATGTTGCCGACGACGGGACTGCCACAGGGCGCGGTGCCCAAGCTCGAACGGCCCGGCCCGTTGCGCGACCGTGTCTACGAGGCGCTGCTCGAACTCATCACCACCCGCGCCCTCCAGCCGGGCCAGCATCTCGTCGAGAGCGAGCTCGCCGGGCATCTCGGTGTCTCCCGGCAGCCTGTGCGCGAGGCCCTGCAGCGCCTCAGCACCGAAGGATGGGTCGATCTGCGGCCCGCCCAAGGTGCCTTCGTGCACGAGCCGACGGACGAGGAGGCGGAACAACTTCTCTCCGTACGCACGCTGTTGGAGGCCGAGGCCGCCCGCCTCGCCGCCGCCAACGCGGGTGCCGACGCCGTCGCCGCGCTCGAGAAGCTGTGCGACGAGGGCGAGAAGGCCGTCGACGCCGACGACGTCGACGGCGCGGTCGCGATGAACGCCCGGCTCCACGCGAAGGTGATGGAACTCGCGGGCAACACGGTCCTCGCCGGGCTGGCCGCGCAGGTCGACCGCAGAGTGCGCTGGTACTACACACCGGTCGCCCGGCAGCGCGGCCACCGGTCCTGGATCGAGCACCGCGAGCTGATCGCGGCGATCGCGGACCGGGACGAGGAGCGCGCCACGGCGGTCATGCGTGCCCACACGGAACACACGCGCAAGATGTACCGCGAGCGCGAGAAGTAGCCGCGCGACGAGAGCAACCGGTACGCCGTCACCCGACCGAACGACTCCCAGCCACCAGGCAACGGCTCAGGCGGCCCTTCCCCACGACGAGTGCCGCGGGGAAGGGCCGCCTGTGCGCCGAACCGGGCTGCTCAGGCCACCGGCTGCGGTGTTGATGCGCCGCCGCGCGTCCGTCCCGGCTGCCGTAGCAGCAGGGCGATCGCCGCCGCGATCATCGAGGTGACGCCGGCCAGCGCGTACGCCCCGTCGTACCCCCAGGCCGCGACCACCATGGAGCCGAGGCCGCCGCCGAACAGGCCGCTGATCAGCTTGCCGCTGTACACCAGCCCGTAGTTGGAGGCGTTGTAGTTCTCCCCGAAGTAGTCCGGGGTGAGTGCCGCGAACAGGGGATAGAACGCGCCGCCGCCGAAGCCGGAGAGGAACGCGAAGAACAGGAACAGCCCTTCGCTCTTGACGTCACCGGCCCAGATCACGCCGAACTGGGCGAGGCCCAGGACGACGGTGACCATCACCAGGGTGGACTTGCGGCCCCACTTGTCGGACATCCAGCCCACGACCCCACGGCCGATGCCGTTGATGACCGCCATGACGCCCATCGAGGAGGCCGCCACCAGCGGACCGAAGCCGACCTCCTTGGCGTAGTCGACCTGGAAGGAGATCCCGAAGATGGACACGCCCGCCGTCATGACGAGGGCGATCCACTGAGGGGAAGCATGCCGGTCCTGATGGCCTCCTTGGGTGTGTACTAGTTGAAGATGAAGATGAAGATGAAGATGAAGATGAACGGCAGTGATCCGTACGCGAAGCCGCCGTTGACGAACCCGGTCCTGGCGCCCCGGCGTTCGGGGAACCATTTGCCGACCATGTTGATGCAGGTCGCGTAGACCAGGCCGGCGCCGACCCCTCCGACGACGCCGAAGCCAAGGATGGCCAGCCATACGTTGCTCAGGTGCGACAGGGCGAGGAACGCGACCAGACACATGCCCGAGCCGATGTACATGGCCCCGCGGGCGGTCAGGACGCCCTTCTCCCGCAGCCAGCCCGCCGGGAGGGCGATGCCGGCCTGGAAGAAGACCCAGACGCTGAGGATCCAGAAGGTGTTGCTCTGCGTCCAGCCGTGGGCGTGGGACAGGGTGTCCTCGGCCGAGCCGTACGCGTACTCGAAGACGCTGATGGCCATCATGGTGAGCCACGGGAGGTACACCATGAGCTTGCGGGAGTGGCCGAGGATGTCCCGGTCGCTCTCGCCGATGCGGTAGACGCGGCCGCCTGCGTCGGTGACTTCTCGATAGGGACGATGTGCGGCGTCGGAAAGTGCGGAGGAGCTGCTTGCTGCGGAGCTGTTCGCCGCGTACGGATCTGCCGTCATATCACGCCGATTCCTCGCCGAGCGGTTGCGGGTTGGAGGTGATGCGCTTGGACTTGGGCCGCCCCGGGGGGTGCAGGAACGTGGCCATGAAGCCTGCGAAGAGGGAGATCGAACCGGCCAGGACGAACGCGCCGGAGTAGTCCCAGGCGCCCACGACCACGGCGCCCATGCCGGAGCCGAGGAGGCCGGAGACCAGCTTGGAGGAGTAGACCAGGCCGTAGTTGGAGGCGTTGTTGTTCTCACCGAAGTAGTCGGCGGTCATCGCCGCGAACATCGGGAAGATGGCGCCGCCGCCGAAGCCGGAGATGGACGAGAACAGCAGGAACAGCGGGAGGTTGCCGATGTTCCCGGACAGGAGGATGCCGTACTGGGACAGTCCCAGGACGATGCAGACGAAGATCAGGCACTGCTTGCGGCCGTAGCGGTCAGACAGCCAGCCGATGACGCCGCGGCCGGTGCCGTTGACGATCGCCTTCAGGGACATGGCCGTCGCCACGATGCCGCCCGCGAAGCCGGCCTCGTCACCGAAGGGCACCTGGAACGCGATACCGAAGATGTTCACGCCCGAGGTGCACAGCAGGCAGAACCACATGAGGCCCACGCGGCCGGTCTGCCAGGCCTCCTTGGGGGTGTACTGGTGCACGGCCGGCGGGTTCTTCTCCAGTGCGCGCCGGGCACGTGCGTCGTCGGGCTTCTTCAGCGGGTCGACGTCGGCCGGCCACCAGTTCTTCGGCGGGTCCTTGAAGAAGTAGCCCGCCACGGCCACGACCGAGGCCAGGAAGAGTCCGACGCAGACCAGCACCCAGCGGAAGTTGGTGAGGTCCATGTAGCCGGTGAAGATGAAGACGAACGGCACCGAGCCGTAGGCGAAACCGCCGTTGACAAAGCCCGTCTTGCCGCCCTTGCGCTCCGGATACCACTTGGCGACCATGTTCACGCAGGTCGCGTACACCATGCCCGCACCCATGCCGCTGAACATGCCGAAGCCGACGTAGGCGACGACGACATGGGGTGCGAAGGCGAGCGAGAGATAGCCCAGCAGGGTGCCGACGGCGCCGCACATCATCGCCCAGCGGGCCGGGAGCTTGCCGCTCTCCCGCAACTTTCCGGCGGGGAAGGCCACCGCGGCCTGGAAGAAGACCCACACGCCCAGCATCCAGAAGATGTGGCTGCTGCTCCAGCTGTGCGCCGTGTGCAGCGTGTCCTCGGCGGACGCGAACGCGTACTCCGCCGAGCTGATGCCCATCATGCCCACCCACGGCAGGATGACCATCCATTTGCGCTTACGGCCCATGATGTCGACGTCGGACTCTCCGATGCGGAACACGCGGCCGTTCTTGTCCGTCACCTCCCTGTAGGGGACGGACGTCGAGTAGTCGATGGTTGTCATCTGGTCCAACACTCCTTGCGTCGAAAGATCTGGCCAGCGCCCCCTGCCCCATGCCTTTCGTGCGCGCGCGAGTCCCTGGGGCCGGCCGACGCGCACCGTCGGACGACCCCGCGCTCATTCACCTCATGGACCACCGCCCGGGATTCCTGCCGCGTGGGTCCGGATCACCACGTCAGATCACCCCGCTCGACCTGAGCAGGCGTAACTCTTCGTGGCCGAGGCCGAGTTCGCCGATGAGGATTTCTTCGGTGTGCTGGCCGAGGAGGGGTGGGGTGGTGATGTGCACGGGGGAGTCGGAGAGTTTCAGCGGGTTGCCCACGGTGGTGAAGGTGCCGCGTTCGGGGTGGTCGACCTCGACGATCATCTCGTTGTCCGCGAGGGAGCGGTCTTCGATGATTTCGCGGGTGGACAGGATGGGTCCGCAGGGGATGTTGTGGCTGTTGAGTCGTTCGAGGACCTCCCATTTGGGCAGGGTGGAGGTCCATTCCTCGATCAGCTGGAACATTTTGGCGAGTTTGGGCAGCCGGGCTTCGGGGGTGGCCCACTCGGGGTCCGCGGCGAGTTCGGGCCGGCCGATGAGAGCGGTGAGCGGGGGCCAGCCGACGGGCTGGACGATGACGTAGACGTAGTCGTTGGGCCCGCCCGGCGCGCACCGGACCGCCCAGCCGGGCTGGCCGCCGCCGGAGGCGTTGCCCGAACGCGGGACCTCGTCGGTGAAGTCGTCGTTGGGGTATTCCGCCAGCGGGCCGTGGGCCAGGCGCTGCTGGTCGCGCAGCTTGACCCGGCACAGGTTGAGCACCGCGTGCTGCATGGCCACGTTCACCCGCTGGCCGCGCCCGGTGCGCTCCCGCTGGAAGAGAGCGGCGAGGATCCCGGCGACGGCGTGGACGCCGGTGCCGGAGTCACCGATCTGCGCGCCGGTCGCCATCGGCGGCCCGTCCTGGAACCCGGTGGTCGCCATCGACCCGCCCATCGCCTGCGCCACCACCTCGTACGCCTTGAAACCGGTGTACGGGCCTTCACCGAAACCCTTGATGGAGGCGTACACGATCCGCGGGTTGATCTGCCTGATCCGCTCCCAGGTGAAACCCATCCGGTCCACCGCACCCGGCGCGAAGTTCTCCACCAGCACATCCGACCGCTCGATCAACGCGGTCAGGATCTCCTTGCCCCGCTCGGTCTTGGTGTTCAGCGTGACACTGCGCTTGTTGCAGTTGAGCATCGTGAAGTACAGCGAGTCCACATCAGGCACATCCCGCAACTGCCCGCGCGTGATGTCCCCGCCCGGAGCCTCCACCTTCACCACATCCGCCCCCAGCCACGCCAGCAACTGCGTCGCCGACGGACCCGACTGCACATGCGTCATATCCAGCACACGAATGCCTTCGAGCGCCTTCGTCGTCACAGGTCACCTCACTTGTCCCTATGCCTCGAGCGTCCTGGCGGCGCTGGTCACGGGCCATGTCCGACACATTGCATACAGTCGACGGATACTGTATGAAGATTGTTATCCCGCATCCCGTGGGTGATGTCCAGGGGTCGCGCAGCACTTTTCAGTCGTGCGGCCCTTTTGAGACGGGAGCCAGATCATGGACCTGTACGAGCATCAGGCCCGAGGGCTCTTCGAAGAACACGGCATCCCGGTACCGAGGGCGGACGTCACGTCCTCGGCCGAGGAGGCGCGTGAGATCGCCTGTGGGCTCGGTGGCCGCGTCGTCGTGAAGGCGCAGGTCAAGACCGGTGGCCGGGGCAAGGCGGGCGGTGTGGGACTCGCCGCCGACCCGGCCGCCGCGGAACTCACGGCACGTCAGATCCTCGGTATGGACATCAAGGGGCACAGGGTCGGCAAGGTCATGCTGGCCCAACCCGTCGACATCGAGGCCGAGTTCTACGTCGCCTACGTCCTCGACCGCGCGGCGGGCCGGTTCCTCGCCGTGGCCTCGGCGGAGGGCGGCACGGAGATCGAGGAGGTCGCCGCCCGTCGCCCGGAGGCCGTCGCGCGCATTCCCATCGACCCGGCCGAGGGCGTCCACTCGGCGAAGGCGGGCGAGATCGCCGCGGCGGCCGGGCTTCCGCCGCAGACCGTCGACGTCCTCGAACGGCTGTGGGAGGTGCTGGTCCGGGAGGACGCCGTCCTCGTTGAGGTAAACCCGCTCGTCCGTACAGAGAAAGGCCAGATTCTCGCTCTCGACGGCAAGGTCACTCTCGACGACAAGGTCACTCTTGACGACAATGCCCGCTTCCGGCAGAACCGTTGGGATACCGAGGGCGTGGTGCACGACGACCCGCTGGAGGCGGCGGCCGCCGCGAAGGGCCTCAACTACGTCAAGCTCGACGGCGAGGTCGGCATCATCGGCAACGGCGCCGGCCTCGTCATGTCGACCCTCGACGTGGTCGCCGGCTGCGGTGCCCGCCCCGCCAACTTCCTCGACATCGGCGGCGGGGCATCGGCCCGGATCAGGCTGACACCGCCGACGCCGACCGCGACACCGCTCGCGGCTGACACGGACTGACCGCCGGGAACGAGGGAGTGTCCGCCGAAGACATGCGGCGCCTCCGCGTTCCCCCCTCCTACCCGCGACCAATGGTCGCGCGGCCACGCATGCCGCCTCCGGGCAGCTGCCCGGCCTCCCGCCCCCGACTGTGCACCGAGAGCGGAGACACCCAATGACCACCACCCTCGGCTCCACCCAGCTCGTGGTGAAGTCCGGCACGACCTGGGAAGACGCCTGGCGAGGCTGCCTCGCGGTCGCCCCAGAGGCGTTTCAGGACGACCGCGTCCTCAACCTCTGGAACTCCGCCTGGCAGGCGGACGGCCGGGCACTGCCCGCCACCAGCCCCGTCGACGGCAGCCCGATCGCCGGCCCGCCGCGCCTGGACGGGGTCACCGTCCAGCAGGCGGTGCGCGCCTCGCTCGACCAGCACCGCGCCTGGCGGCACGTCCCCCTCGACGAGCGCCGCGCCCGTGTCGCGGCCACCCTCGACGCCCTCACCCAGCACCGCGAACTCCTCGCCCTCCTGCTCGTCTGGGAGATCGGCAAGCCGTGGCGGCTCGCGCAGGCGGACGTCGACCGGGCCATCGACGGAGTGCGCTGGTACGTCGACGGCATCGAGCCGATGGTCGAGGGCCGGGCCCCGCTGGACGGCCCGGTGTCCAACATCGCGAGCTGGAACTACCCGATGAGTGTGCTCGTTCACGCCCTGCTGGTCCAGGCACTGGCAGGCAACGCGGTCATCGCCAAGACCCCGACCGACGGCGGTGTCGCCTGTCTGACCCTGGCCTGTGCGCTCGCCGCCCGCGAGGGGATTCCCGTCACCCTCGTCAGCGGCAGCGGGGGAGAGCTGTCCGAGGCGCTGGTGCGGGCGCCCGAGATCGGCTGCGTCTCCTTCGTCGGCGGTCGCGACACCGGCGCCGCGGTGGCCACCGCCGTCGTCGACCTCGGCAAGCGCCATGTACTCGAACAGGAGGGACTCAACACCTGGGGCATCTGGAACTACACGGACTGGGACGCGCTCACGGCCGTCGTCCCCAAGCTCTTCGACTACGGCAAGCAGCGCTGCACGGCATATCCGCGCTTCGTCGTCCAGCGGGAGCTGTTCGACGAGTTCCTGGCGGCGTACCTCCCGGCCGTGCGCACGCTGCGCGTCGGGCACCCGCTCGCGGTGGAGCACCCCGACGCCCCCTACCCGGCACTGGACTTCGGGCCGGTGATCAACGCGGCCAAGGCGAAGGACCTGCGCGACCAGGTCGCCGAGGCCATCGCCCGCGGTGCCGTCCCCGTGCATCGCGCCAGTGTGGCGGACGCCCGCTTCCTGCCCGGTCAGGACACCTCGGCATACGTCCAGCCGGTCACGCTCCTGAATCCGCCCCCGTCCTCCCCCCTGCACCACGCCGAGCCGTTCGGCCCCGTCGACACGATCGTCCTGGTCGACACCGAGGCGGAGCTGCTGGCCGCGATGAACGCCTCGAACGGCGCGCTGGTGGCCACGCTGTCCACGGACGACCGGGCGACCTTCGACCGGCTCGCGCCGCAGATCCGCGCGTTCAAGGTCGGTCACGGCAAGCCGCGTTCGCGAGGCGACCGGGAGGAGCTGTTCGGCGGGTTCGGCGCGTCCTGGCGCGGTGCCTTCGTCGGCGGTGAGCTGCTGGTGCGCGCGGTCACCCAGGGCCCGGCGGGCGAGCGCCTGCCCGGCAACTTCCCGGAGTACCAGCTGATGCCGTGACCGGCGGCCGGGCGGTGCCCACGTCAGGGCGCCGTCCGGTGACCGGCTGGACCCAGCCCACTCCACGCCCCGCGGCCTTCGCGGAGGCGGCGTCCGAGCCTGCTCTCCGCCGGACGGTGGATCGAGCGGGGGAGGCGCAATCCTCACGGCGTCCCTGGCGCCGTACACACCAAGACGGACCAGTGAGGTGGCGATCATGACGAAGGCTCTTGAGGGGATTCGTGTGCTGGATATGACGCATGTGCAGTCGGGTCCGTCGGCGACGCAGTTGCTGGCGTGGCTGGGGGCGGATGTGGTGAAGGTGGAGGCTCCGGGCGGGGACATCACGCGCGGGCAGTTGCGGGATGTGCCTGATGTGGACTCGCTGTACTTCACGATGCTCAACTGCAACAAGCGCAGTGTCACGCTGAACACCAAGACCGAGCGGGGCAAGGAGATCCTGACCGCGTTGATCGAGCGGTCGGATGTGCTGGTGGAGAACTTCGCGCCGGGTGCGGTGGACCGGATGGGTTTCACCTGGGAGCGGATCAGGCAGGTCAACCCGCGGATCGTGTACGCCTCCATCAAGGGTTTCGGTGAAGGCCCGTACACCGGTTTCAAGGCGTACGAGGTGGTGGCGCAGGCGATGGGCGGGTCGATGGCGACCACCGGGTTCCAGGACGGGCCGCCGATGGCGACCGGCGCGCAGATCGGTGACTCCGGCACCGGCGTCCACGCCGTCGCCGGGATCCTCGCCGCTCTCTTCCAGCGGGAGCGCACCGGGCGCGGCCAGCGGGTGAACGTGGCCATGCAGCACGCGGTGCTCAACCTGTGCCGGGTCAAGCTGCGCGACCAGCAGCGGCTGGCCCACGGCCCGCTGGCGGAATACCCCAACGACGACTTCACCGACGAGGTCCCGCGTTCGGGCAACGCCTCCGGCGGCGGCCAGCCCGGCTGGGCGGTCCGGTGCGCGCCGGGCGGGCCCAACGACTACGTCTACGTCATCGTCCAGCCCGTCGGCTGGCCCCCGCTCACCGCTCTCATCGGCCGGCCCGAACTCGCCGCGGACCCCGAGTGGGCCACCCCCGAAGCCCGGCTGCCCAAACTCGCCAAAATGTTCCAGCTGATCGAGGAATGGACCTCCACCCTGCCCAAATGGGAGGTCCTCGAACGACTCAACAGCCACAACATCCCCTGCGGACCCATCCTGTCCACCCGCGAAATCATCGAAGACGCCTCACTGGCCGCCAACGAGATGATCGTCGAGGTCGACCACCCCGACCGCGGCACCTTCACCACCGTGGGCAACCCGCTGAAACTCTCCGACTCCCCCGTCGACATCACCACCCCGCCCCTCCTCGGCCAGCACACCGAAGAAATCCTCATCGGCGAACTCGGCCTCGGCCACGAAGAGTTGCCGCTCCTGAAGACGCAGGGAGTGATCTGACCGACACCGCTTCCACTCCGTCCCGGGCGCGCTGCGGACCGCACCGCCCGGGACGGTTCCCGTCCGAACCCGACCGGAGTGAGGTAGCCCAGCATGTCGACATCAGCACCCCGTACCGCCCAGCCCGCCCGCAGTGCCCCCGGCTCCGGTACGGTCATCGACCGGCTCGTGGAAGCCAACCGCGCTTATGCCGCCGGATTCGTCGACCCGGGTATGGGAGCCCGGCCGGTCCTGCGGGTGGCCGTCGTGGCCTGTATGGACGCCCGTATCGACCTGCACGCCGCACTGGGCCTGGAACTCGGCGACTGTCACACGGTCCGTAATGCCGGCGGGGTGGTCACCGACGACACGATCCGCTCCCTGACGATCAGTCAGCGGGCGCTCGGCACCCGTAGCGTCATCCTCATCCACCACACCGGCTGCGGCCTGCAGACCCTGACCGAGGACTTCCGGCACGAGCTGGAGATGGAGGTCGGCCAGCGTCCGGCCTGGGCGGTGGAGGCGTTCCGGGACGTCGACCAGGACGTACGGCAGTCGATGCAGCGGGTGCGCACCTCGCCGTTCCTGCCGCACACCGACGACGTACGGGGCTTCGTCTTCGACGTGACCACCGGGCTGCTGCGGGAGATCGACCCGCAGTCCTGAACTCCTCCCGGCCGGAGTGTTCAGACGCTCCGGCCGGCCACCGCGGCGATCTGCCGGCAGTAGAAGTCGGTGGTGTTCCGGGTGTGCCGGCGCATGAGCTCCTCGGCGCGGTCGGGGGCGCCTTCGCCGATGGCCTCGATGATTCGGGCGTGCTCGTTCCAGGCGTCCTTGCCGCGCGGTGTGGCGATGGGCATGTAGTACCAGCGCACGCGTCGGTCGACCTGGGGGATGAGTTCGGCGAGGACTGCGTTGCGGGAGAGCCCGGTGATGTGCCCGTGCAGGGCGGCGTTGGCCTCCACGATGGCCCGGGCGTCGTCGGCCGCGAGAGCGGCGAGACCGGTCTGCTGAAGTTCCCACAGCCGGGCGACGTCCCTGGGGGTGGCGTGCCGGGCGGCGCCGTGCGCGGAGTGGGTTTCGAGGAGGGCCCGGACGCTCAGGAGCTGGGCACACTCCTCCAGGGTGGGGGAGTGGACGAAGGCGCCCTGGGAGGGGCGCAGGTCGACCCAGCCCGCGGTGTGCAGCCGTTGCAGCGCTTCGCGGATCGGCTGGCGGCTCACGCCGAGTTCTGCGGCGAGTTCGGCCTCGACGAGATGCTGTCCGGGTTTCAGTGAGCCGTTGACGATCAGTTCTGTCAGGGCGTCGTAGACCGCCTGGCGCAGTGGGGCGGGCCGTGTGATCGGTCCGCGTGCGGCCACGGTGGGCGTGTCGGGCATGGGCCCTTCTCCCTCGTTCGACTGCTGAGGCCAACATCGGCTACGAGATACTGAGTTCAGTATGCAATAGACACGGCCATGGGGACTGGCGTTGCGGACCTTCGAAAGTTGCCCGGGCTCGCCTCTGGCGTCCCGGTGGCGAATGCAGAATACTGTATGCAATCGTCGCTCGACGACCAGTAGTCGCTCCCGAGGGGGTCACCCCGTGTCGTACCGCACCGCTCTCTCAGAAGTCCTGACCAGTGTCATCGAACCCTCCGCCGACGTGACCGGCGGCGAGGGCAGGTTTCCTCGCGCTTCCGTGACGGCCCTCGGTCGCGCAGGACTGCTGGGGCTCACCGTCTCCGCCGAGTTCGGTGGTGGTGGACGGGGGCTGCCGGAAGCCGTGGAGGTGGTGGTCCGGACCGCGCGCGTCTGCCCGGCGACGGCGGCCGTGCTCCAGTCCCACTACACGGCGGTCGCCGTCATCGAGTCGTACGGTAACCCCTGGGTGCGCGGTGAGATCGCTGCCGGGCGACACCTCAGCAGCCTTGCCCTCGCCGAGGCGGCGGAGGGGGCGGAGGGGTACGTCGAGGGGGTGGAGCCAGCGGGCGGCGTCGGCGGACAGGGGCTGGATGGCCAGCTCCTCGTGCCCCGCTCCGTCGCCGCCCGCACCGGTGACGTGGTTGCGCTGCGGGCCCGTAAGCACCAGGTGGTCGCGGCGGGCGAGGCCGACAGTTACGTCTGGTCCTCGAGGCCGCTGGTCGTGCCGGCCGGGATGAGCCTCTGGCTGGTTCCGGCGCACGCCCCGAACCTGTTCGTCCCGGCCCGGGCCGGGGGTGCCGGGCCGCGCGGCAGCGCGACGTCCACGGTGTTCGCCGACCCGGTTCTGGTTCCCGCCGACGCGATGCTCGGCGGGGACGGCGGCGGGCTCGACACCGTGCTGCGCACAGTGCTGCCGTGGCTGCTCGAACTGCGGGCCGCAGCCGGTGCCGGGGGCCTGCGTCCCCCGGCCGTCGACATGTCCCACGACGTCGCTCGCCGCCCCGTCGAGTCGCTCGCCTCGCCCTGAACCGCCCGCGCCGGAGATGTCAGTCCTGACTCGTCCCGGCGGGGAGCTGCCGGCGGTAGAAGTCGGTCGTGCGCTCGGCGTGCCTGCGCATGATCTCACCCGCCCCGTCCGCGTCGCCCTTGGCGATGGCCGTGATGAGCCGGCCGTGCTCGTTCCAGGCCTCCTTGCCGCGGGGCTTGGCGATGGGCGTGTAGTACCAGCGCACCTTCTGGCCCACCTGGCCGATCAGTTCGGCCAGTACGGCGTTGCCGGCCACGGAGGTGATGAAGTCGTGCAGGGCGGTGTTGGCCGCGACCAGGCGTTTGACATCGCCCTCGGCGAGCGCGTCGACGCCGTCCTGCTGGAGCTCCCAGAGGCGCTCGACATCCTCGGGCTCGGCGTTCTGCGCGGCGAGTTGGGCCGAGTAGGTCTCCAGTACCGCGCGGACGCCGAGGAGTTGGGCGGCCTCCTCCTCGGTGGGGGAGTGGACGAAGGCGCCCTGGGCGGGCCGCAGGTCGACCCAGCCCGCGGTCTGCAGTCGTTGCAGGGCCTCGCGGACCGGCTGTCGGCTGACGCCGAGGTGTTCGGCGAGTTCGGCCTCGACCAGGTGCTGGCCGGGCTTGAGGGAACCGCTGATGATCAGTTCGGTCAGGGCGTCGTACACGGCCTGGCGCAGCGGTGCCGGGCGGGTGACGCGCCGGGAGGCTGCGGCCGTGAGTGCCTCGCGCATGGTTGTCCCGTTCTGCCGCCGGGCCCGCGGGGCGGCGGCTTTGCCCAGTGGATGCGGTCGAGGGGGTTGCCGACGACGGCGCGAGCATACAGGTTTTTGTATGCAACCGGCCGCACCTCTGGCGGTCCCGCGATCTCTGCGATTGAGTTCTGTATACAGAAGCCTGTATGGGGTATTCTCGGTCTCCTGCAACCCTCGCCGGGGACCCGTGTGACGGAAGGCGAAGCGATCATGACGACCAGCGGGAGTGATGTGTCGGTCGAGAGCGTGGTCCGGGGGGTGGTGGCCCGTCACCGGGACCAGCGCGGCGCGCTGCTGCCCGTACTGCACGCCGTCCAGGCCGAGTTGGGCCATGTGCCGCAGGAGGCGATCCCGGTGCTCGCCGAGGAACTCAACCTCTCCCGGGCGGACGTCCACGGGGTGGTGACCTTCTACCACGACTTCCGCCGTGAGCCCGCGGGACGCACCACCGTGCGCATCTGCCGCGCCGAGGCCTGCCAGGCCCTGGGTGCCGACAGCCTGGTGCGCCACGCCCGTGAGTCCGGACTGACCCTGGGGGAGACGACGGCCGACGGCTCGGTCACCGTCGAGCAGGTCTTCTGTCTCGGCAACTGTGCCCTCGGCCCGTCGGTGGAGGCGAACGGCCGGCTGTACGGACGAGTCGGCCCCGCCCGACTGGGCTCGATCCTCAACGGGACGGTCTCCTCATGAACAACTCCTCGGACTCCGCGGTCACGGTCCACGTTCCCCGCGACTCGGCGGCCAGGTCCGTCGGCGCGGACGAGGTCGCCCAGGCGCTCCAAGACGCCGCCGCCCGCGGCGACTTCGCCATCGACGTCATACGCAACGGATCGCGCGGCATGCTCTGGCTGGAGCCGCTCGTCGAGGTCGTGACCCCGCAAGGACGCGTCGGCTACGGCCCGGTGGCCCCCGAGGACGTGGCGGGACTCCTCGCCGCCGGCATGCTCGACGGGGCGGACCATCCGCTGCGGCTCGGCATCGTGGACGAACTGCCGTGGCTCGCCCGCCAGAACCGCGTCACCTTCGCCAGGGTCGGGGTCACCGACCCCCTGTCGACGAAGGACTACGTCGAGCACGGCGGCCTCGCCGGGCTACGGGCCGCGTTGGAGCTGGCCCCCGCCGACGTCGTCGCCGAGGTCACCGCCTCCGGGCTGCGCGGCCGAGGCGGCGCCGGATTCCCGGCCGGCATCAAGTGGAAGACGGTGCTCGACTGCGCCGACGAGCTGAAGTTCGTCTGCTGCAACGCCGACGAGGGAGACAGCGGCACCTTCGCCGACCGCATGGTCATGGAGGGCGACCCGTTCCTGCTCATCGAAGGCATGACCATCGCCGCGCACGCGGTCGGCGCGAGCGAGGGCTACATATACATCCGCTCCGAATACCCCGACGCCGTGGCCACGATGCGCCGGGCGATCGGCATCGCCCGCGAGCACGGCTGGCTCGGCAAGGGCGTCCTCGGCTCCTCGCTCGACTTCGACCTGCACGTCCGCGTCGGCGCCGGCGCGTACATCTGCGGCGAGGAGACCTCCATGCTGGAGAGCCTGGAGGGCAAGCGGGGCATGGTCCGCGCGAAACCACCGATCCCCGCGATCGAGGGCCTGTTCGGCAAACCGACCGTGGTGAACAACGTCCTCACCCTGACCACCGTGCCCATGGTCCTGGCCCACGGCGCGAAGGCCTACCAGGACCTCGGCGTCGGCCGCTCGCGCGGCACCCAGGTCTTCCAGCTCGGCGGCAACATCGCCCGCGGCGGCATCGTGGAGACCGCCTTCGGCATCACCCTGCGCGAACTCGTCGAGGAGTACGGCGGCGGGACCCACACCGGACGCCCGGTGCGCACGGTGCAGGTCGGCGGCCCGCTCGGCGCCTATCTGCCGACGTCCCTGTTCGACCTGCCGATGGACTACGAGGCGTTCGCCGAGGCCGGCGCGATGCTCGGGCACGGCGGCGTCGTCGTCTTCGACGACACCGTCGACATGGCCGCCCAGGCCCGCTTCGCGATGGAGTTCTGTGCCGAGGAGTCCTGCGGCAAGTGCACACCCTGCCGGGTCGGTTCGGTGCGGGGCGTCGAGGTGATCGACAAGATCGTGGCCGGCACGCACCGGGACGAGAACCTGGCCCTGCTGGAAGACCTGTGCGACCTGATGACCGAAGGCTCGTTGTGCGCGATGGGCGGGCTGACCCCGATGCCCGTCCGCAGCGCCCTCGCTCACTTCCCCGACGACTTCCTCGGCGGCCGTCGGCTGCTGGAGATCCACCCCGTACGAGCGACGGAGGGCACGGCATGAGCCTGCTCAAGGAACCCGACTTCGGAACCCCCGAGCGGCCCGGCCCGGCGACGGTGTCGGTGGAGATCGACGGCATGCCGGTCGCCGTCCCGGAAGGCACCTCCGTGATGCGCGCCGCCGCACAGGCCGGTGTCGACATACCCAAGTTGTGCGCCACCGACAGCCTGGAGGCCTTCGGCTCCTGCCGCCTGTGTGTGGTGGAGATCGACGGCCGTCGCGGCACCCCGGCGTCCTGCACCACGCCGTGCGCCGACGGCATGAAGGTGAGCACCCAGACGCCGAAGGTGGCAAAGCTCCGCCAGGGCGTCATGGAGCTCTACATCTCCGACCACCCGCTCGACTGCCTCACCTGCCCGGCCAACGGCGACTGCGAACTGCAGGACATGGCCGGCGTGGTGGGGCTGAGGCAGGTCCGCTACGGCTACGAGGGCGAGAACCACCTCGACGCCGAGAAGGACACGTCCAACCCCTACTTCGACTTCGACCCCTCCAAGTGCATCGCCTGCTCCCGCTGCGTCCGGGCGTGCGGTGAGGTGCAGGGCACCTTCGCGCTCACCATCGAGGGCCGCGGCTTCGACTCCAAGGTCTCGCCGGGCGCCGGAGAGACCTTCATGGACTCCGAGTGCGTCTCCTGCGGGGCCTGCGTCCAGGCCTGCCCGACGTCGACGCTCCAGGAGCGCTCGGTCGTCGAACTCGGCATGCCCACCAGGTCGGTGGTCACGACCTGCGCGTACTGCGGTGTGGGCTGCTCCTTCAAGGCCGAACTGCGCGGCGACGAGCTGGTGCGCATGGTGCCCCACAAGGACGGCGGCGCGAACGAGGGCCACTCCTGCGTGAAGGGCCGCTTCGCCTTCGGCTACGCCACCCACCCCGACCGCCAACTCAAGCCCATGGTCCGCGACAGGATCACCGACCCCTGGCGCGAGGTCGAGTGGGACGAGGCGATCGGCACGGTCGCCCGCCGCATGCGCGAGATCCAGGACCGGTACGGCTCCAGCGCGGTCGGCGCCATCACCTCCTCGCGTTGCACCAACGAAGAGGTCTACGTCGTACAGAAGATGGTCCGCGCGGCCTTCGGCAACAACAACGTCGACACCTGCGCCCGGGTCTGCCACTCCCCGACGGGATACGGTCTCAAGCAGACCTTCGGCGAGTCCGCCGGCACCCAGGACTTCCGCTCGGTCGCGCAGTCCGACGTCATCATGGTCATCGGCGCCAACCCCACCGACGGGCACCCGGTGTTCGCCTCCCGGATGAAGCGCCGGCTGCGCGAGGGCGCCAAGCTCATCGTCGTGGACCCCCGCCGTATCGATCTGGTGCGCTCGCCGCACATCGAGGCCCAGCACCACCTCCAGCTCAGGCCCAGCACCAACGTCGCCGTCGTCAACGCCATGGCGCACGTGGTCGTCACCGAGGGCCTGGTCGACCGGTCGTTCGTGGACGCCAGGTGCGAAGGCTTCGACGACTGGGCCGAGTTCATCGCCCGCCCGGAGAACAGCCCGGAGGCGGTCGAGGAGATCACCGGCGTGCCGGCCGGTGAACTCCGGGCCGCCGCACGGCTGTACGCCGAGGCGCCCAACGGGGCCATCTACTACGGCCTCGGCGTCACCGAGCACAGCCAGGGCTCGACGATGGTCATGGGGATGGCCAACCTCGCGATGGCGTGCGGCAACATCGGCCGGGACGGCGTCGGCGTGAACCCGTTGCGCGGCCAGAACAACGTGCAGGGTTCCTGCGACATGGGCTCCTTCCCGCACGAGCTGCCCGGCTACCGGCACGTCTCCGACGACGCCGTCCGCACGGTCTTCGAGAACCTCTGGGGCGGAACTCTCCTCGCCGAACCGGGCCTTCGCATCCCCAACATGTTCGACGCGGCGATCGACGGCACCTTCAAGGGCCTCTTCGTGCACGGCGAGGACATCGCCCAGTCCGACCCCAACCTCCAGCACGTCACCGCCGCGCTCGAAGCGATGGAACTCGTCGTGGTCCAGGACCTGTTCCTCAACGAGACCGCCAAGTTCGCGCACGTCTTCCTGCCCGGGGCGTCCTTCCTGGAGAAGGACGGCACCTTCACCAACGCCGAACGCCGGATCAACCGGGTGCGCGCGGTGATGAAGCCGAAGACGGGCAAGCACGAGTGGCAGATCGTCAGCGAGATCGCAACCGCCATGGGCTACCCCATGGCGTACGACCATCCGAGCCGGATCATGGACGAGATCGCCTCGGTCACCCCGACGTTCACCGGGGTCTCCTTCGAGTTGCTGGACAAGCTCAGCAGCGTCCAGTGGCCGTGCAACGAGCAGGCGCCGGAGGGCACGCCCATCATGCACGTGGACGAATTCGTGCGCGGCAAGGGCAAGTTCGTGGTCACCGCCTACGTGCCCACGGCCGAGCGCAGCACCCGGCGCTTCCCGCTGGTCCTCACCACGGGCCGCATCCTCAGCCAGTACAACGTCGGCGCCCAGACCCGCCGAACCGGCAACGTCGCCTGGCATCCCGAGGACGTCCTGGAACTCCACCCGCACGACGCCGAGGTCCGCGGCATCAACGACGGTGACATGGTCACCCTGGCCAGCCGCGTCGGGCAGACCACCCTGCGCGCGGAGATCTCCGACCGCATGCCGACCGGGGTCGTGTACACCACGTTCCACCATCCCGTCACCGGCGCCAACGTGGTGACCACGGAGAACTCCGACTGGGCGACCAACTGCCCGGAGTACAAGGTGACCGCCGTACAGGTCGCGCTCGCGCGCCCCGACCGGCACAGCGACACGGACGTCACCGGGAACGACCTCGTGACGGTGGTGGACTGAGATGACAGCGACCGTGCCGTCGGAACTCAGGATGGCGAACGACATCGCGAGGAACCTCGGACACCTGCCGGGGGAGGAGGCCGTCGAGGCGATCGCCGGACACATCGGCAGGTTCTGGGACCCGCGGATGCGCGCCCGGCTCCACGCGTTCGCCGACGCCGGGGCGGACGGGCTGGACCCGCTCGTGGTGGCCGCGGTGAAGCTCCTGCGCTGACCCGCGCCCGGCGATGCGAGGGGTGGCGGTCCGGGCATTCGGGTAGATCAACAGGGTCGCCACCCCTGTACATCACCACCATACTGCATACAGTATGGAGCAGGTTGACGCGGCCCCGGACAGGGAGGAGTCGTTCATGCTGTTCCGGCAGCTGGAGTACTTCGTGGCGGTGGCGAGGGAACGGCACTTCGCCCGCGCGGCGGAGTCCTGCTACGTCTCCCAGCCCGCGCTCTCGGCGGCGATCGCCAAACTGGAGCGGGAGCTGAACGTCACGCTCATCAACCGCGGGCACAACTACCAGGGCCTCACCCCGGAGGGCGAACGGCTCGTCGTGTGGGCCAAGCGGATCCTCGCCGAACAGGACGCCTTCAAGGCGGAGGTGGCCGCCGTGCAGTCCGGCATCACCGGGACGCTGCGGCTCGGCACGGACCCCACGGCGTCCACGACCCTGGCGCTTCCCGTGGCCGCGTTCTGCGCGGCGCACCCGCTCGCCAAGGTGCAGGTCCGCTCCCGGCTGTCGACGAAGGAACTCCACCGCCAGCTGCGTGACTACGAACTGGATGTGGCCATCGCCCACTTCGACCCGGACGACCAAGAGGGCTTGCAGGTCGTCCCCCTGTATCAGGAGCGGTACACGCTGCTGGTGTCGGAGGACCAGCCGGTGGCCCAGTCCGCCACCGTGACCTGGGCGGACGCCGCCCAGCTGCCGCTCGCGCTGCTGACCCCCGACATGCGGATCCGCCAGATCGTCGACACCGTGTTCGCGGAGAAGGGGTTCGTGGTGACCCCCCAGGTGGAGACGGACTCGATCGCCTCCCTCTACGCGCATGTCGGCGGCGGCGGGTGGGCCAGCATCGTGCCGCACACGTGGCTGCGCGCGATGCCGGTGATCGGCCGTACGAGGGCGCTGCCCCTGGTGGAGCCGGAGGCCGGCGCCCAGGTCTCGGTGGCGATCCACGCCGCCACCCCCGGCTCGGTCGCCGCCCGGGCGTTCGTCAACGCGGCGATGGGCCTGTCCCTGGACGAATTCTTCGCCCGGCCGCTCCCGGCCGAACACCGCGTGCTCACCCCCTGAACGCCCCCGTCACGGCGCGTACCGGGCCTGGACGGCCTTCCGGTCCAGAGCCCCCTTGGCGGTGTACGGCAGAGCGGCGACCAGCTCGATCCGGTCGGGCACCTCGAACGCGGCCAGCCGGTCACGGCCGTACCGCAGGATCTCCTCGCGCCCGACGCTCTCACCCTCGCGCACCACCACCGCGGCGCCCACCCGCTGCCCGTACACCGCGTCGGGCACGGCGAACACGGCCACCTCGGCGACACCCGGGCAGCCGGCGAGGATGTCCTCGACATGCTCAGGCGAGATCTTCTCGCCGCCGCGGTTGATCAGGTTGTTGATCCGCCCGGTCAGCGACAGATACCCGTCCGCGTCCAGTCTTCCCAGATCACCGGTGCGCAGCCACCCGTCGACGAAGGTGTACGACGTCCCCTCCCGGTCGCCGAGATAGCCCCGGGCGACGGTGGGACCGTGCACCCACACCTCGCCCTCGACGCCCACGGGGCACGTACGCCCGTTCCGGTCGGCGATCCGGATCTCGACCCCGGTCGGCCGTCCCACCGAACCCTGCTTCAGCAGCCCCCGCCCGGGCAGCGGTTCGCTGGATGCCTGGTGCGAGGACTCGGTCATCCCGTACGCGGACAGCAAAGGCACGCCCAACGTGCGCTCCAGCGCCCGCTGTGTCGCCGAGTTGAGGGGGGCGCTGCCGCTGCGGACGAACTTCAGGGGCGGCGCCTGCGGGCCCGGGTACTCCCGCTCCGACCGGTCCAGGAGGATCTCGTGGATGGCCGGGGCCGCGGTGAACCAGGTGGCGGCCACGGCACGCGTGTCGTCCCAGAACGTGCCCGCCGAGAACCTTCCCCGCTCGGGCAGCAGGACGCAGCCTCCGCTGGCCAGTGACGCCAGCAGTGCCGCGAACAGCCCGTGGCCGTGGAAGAACGGCATCACCGCGACCGTCGCGTCATCGGGTCCCAACTCGTAGGTGGCGCAGAGGGAGTGGACGGATGCGGCCACGTTGGCCTGGGTGAGCGGGACCATCTTCGGCCGGTCGCTGGTGCCGGCGGTGAACAGGACGAGCGCGTCGTTCTCCGCCAACTCGTCTGCCGCACCACGGGCATGGGGCACGACAGGCGGACCGGGCGCGAGTTCGACCGCCGCTGTCCCGGCCCGGGAGACGTCCACCCGCAGCGGCCACACCGGGACGGGGAACGGGCCCCCTGCCACGGCCGGTGCTCCCAGAAGAACCGCCCGCGCTCCCAACGCCTCGCTCCGCGCCGCGAGTTCGGACCAGGGCAGCGCAGGGTCCAGCGTGGCGACCACCAGACCGGCCCGCGCCGCGCCGAGCAACGCGACCACGAACTCGGCGGTGTTGGCGGCGATCAGACCGATCGCCTCACCGCGGCGCAGCCCGGTGCCGCCGAGCCGT
This sequence comes from Streptomyces caelestis, assembly GCF_014205255.1. Classification (GTDB taxonomy): domain Bacteria; phylum Actinomycetota; class Actinomycetes; order Streptomycetales; family Streptomycetaceae; genus Streptomyces; species Streptomyces caelestis. Next base: position 7,503,628 of record NZ_JACHNE010000001.1, read on the forward strand.
TCGGCCATGTCGTCGGCCAGGCCGCTGAGGCCCCGGTAGGACAGGTGCACCCGGTCCCCGGTGACGACCAGCGCCCGGGCGTACGGGCGTTCACGCACCTGCCGGTCGATGAGGTCGACGAGACCCGTGACGCTCGGAGGCCGGTACCGGTTCGCATCGCGCACGGATGCCGCGGCCGGAACGGCCATGACCCCACCCCCTCGCGCCAGGTTCGATGAAGCAGTCCTCTGCGAGCCTGCGGTGGCCTGCGGCGAGCGTCCAATACGTACTGGCGAACGGCCGATAGCGGCCGTCTATCAAGAGAGCTGGCGAGGCCTCCACCAGCCCTCGATAGATGCTGTTTATCGGCTGGTCGCCGATCGGTCTTGGACGCGGACGGGCGCCCTGCGGATGGTGAGAGGAGTAGCCGCTCCGGCAGGACCTGCCCAAGGAGGACCTCGGACCATGACCGCCCCCTCGACTATGGAGACCGCGGCAGCAGCCGACGTTCCGACCGAGCTCACCGACGGGTACCACCTGGTCGTCGACGCACTCAAAATGAACGACGTCGACACCATCTACGGGGTGGTCGGCATCCCGATCACCGACCTGGCCCGCCTCGCCCAGGCGCAGGGCATCCGCTACATCGGCTTCCGGCACGAGAGCAACGCCGGGCACGCGGCGGCCATCGCCGGCTACCTCAACAAGAAGCCGGGCGTGGCCCTGACGGTGTCGGCACCGGGCTTCCTCAACGGTCTGGTCGCGCTGGCGAACGCGACCACCAACTGCTTCCCCATGGTCCAGATCTCCGGCTCCAGCGAGCGCCACCTCGTCGACCTCAAGCAGGGCGACTACGAGGAGATGGACCAACTCGCCGCCGCGCAGCCCTTCGTGAAGGCCGCCTACCGGGTCAGCCGCGTCGAGGACATCGGCCGCGGCATCGCCCGCGCCCTGCGCACCGCGATCTCCGGGCGCCCCGGCGGTGTCTACCTCGACATCCCCGCCGCGGTGCTCGGCGCCATCATGCCCAAGGCGGAGGGCGACAAGACGCTGAGCCGCCTCGTGGACCCCGCTCCGCGCCAGCTGCCCGCGCCGGAGGCCGTGGACCGGGCGATCGAGCTGCTGGCCTCCGCCGAGCGCCCGCTGGTGGTGCTCGGCAAGGGCGCCGCGTATGCCCAGGCGGACGCCAAGGTGCGGGAGTTCATCGAGTCCACCGGCATCCCGTACGTACCGATGTCGATGGCGAAGGGCCTGCTGCCCGACAACCACCCGCAGTCGGCGGCCACCGCCCGTTCCATGGCGCTGAAGAAGGCCGACGTCGTGATGCTCGTCGGCGCCCGCCTCAACTGGTTGCTCAACCATGGCCAGACGGGGTGGAACCCCGATGCCAAGTTCATCCAGATCGACATCGACCCCAAGGAGATGGACAGCAACCAGCCGATCTCCGCACCGCTCGTCGGTGACATCGAGTCGGTGCTCGACGCGCTCGCCGAACGCACCAAGCCCGGCCAGATCCAGGCCCCTTCGGCCTGGCGGGACGAGCTCGGGGAGCGCTCGGCGCAGAACGTCGCCAAGATGGCCAAGCGGCTGGAGGCCGACCCGCACCCCATGCAGTTCATGGGCGCCCTGAAGGCCGTACGCGACGTCGTGCACCAGCACCCGGAGACGTACATCGTCAACGAGGGCGCCAACGCCCTGGACATCGCGCGCAACGTCATCGACATGCACGTCCCCCGTCACCGTCTCGACAGCGGCACCTGGGGCGTCATGGGCATCGGCATGGGCTACGCCATCGCCGCCGCCGTCGAGAGCGGCGCCCCGGTCGTGGCCATCGAGGGCGACAGCGCCTTCGGGTTCAGTGGCATCGAGATCGAGACGATCTGCCGTTACAAGCTCCCCGTGGTCACCGTGATCATGAACAACGGCGGTGTCTACCGGGGCGACGACACCAACCCGTACGACGACGCCCCCGCGCCCACGACGCTCATGTCGGCGGCCCGCCACGACCTGCTGATCGAGGCGTTCGGCGGCAAGGGCTACCGCGCCACCACGCCTGCCGAGGTCACCGCCGCCCTCACCGAGGCCCTGGCTTCGGGCGGCCCGGCGCTCATCGACTGCGTGATCGACCCCTCGGCCGGCACCGAGAGCGGCCACATCTCACACCTCAATCCCAAGGGCATCACCGTCGGCAACATCACGCCGGCGAAGAAGTGACCCTTCTCCTTACCTCGAGCCCCCGCCCCGTACGCGTACGTTCACGAAAAGGAAGCAGACATGAGTGAAAAGCCGCTCGCCGGAATCAAGGTGATCGACTTCACCGGCGTCCAGGCCGGTCCCGCCTGCACGCAGATGCTCGCCTGGTTCGGCGCCGACGTCCTGAAGGTGGAGCGTCCCAACGGCGGCGACGTGACGCGCCGTCAGCTCCGGGACATCGAGGACCTGGACGCGCTCTACTTCACCATGCTCAACAGCAACAAGCGCTCCCTCGCCATCAACACCAAGACCGCCGAGGGCAAGGAGGTCCTGGAGAAGCTCATCACGGAAGCCGACGTCCTGGTGGAGAACTTCGCCCCGGGCGCCCTGGACCGCATGGGCTTCTCCTGGGAGCGCATCCAGGAGCTCAACCCGCGCCTGATCTTCGGCTCGGTCAAGGGCTTCAACGACCAGTCGTCCTGGAACGACCTCAAGGTCTACGAGAACGTCGCCCAGTGCGCGGGCGGCGCCGCCTCCACCACCGGCTTCTGGGACGGTCCGCCCACCATCTCCGGCGCGGCCATCGGTGACACCAACACCGGTATGCACCTGGCGATCGGCATCCTCACCGCGATCATCGACCGCAACAAGACCGGCAAGGGCCAGAAGGTGTCCGTCTCCATGCAGGACGCCGTGCTCAACCTCTGCCGTGTCAAGCTGCGCGACCAGCAGCGCCTGGAGCGGGTCGGCCACCTGGAGGAGTACCCGCAGTACCCGAACGGCGAGTTCACCGACGTGGTGCCGCGTGGCGGCAACGCGGGCGGCGGCGGCCAGCCCGGCTGGGTGCTCAAGTGCAAGGGCTGGGAGACCGACCCGAACGCCTACATCTACTTCACCATCCAGGAGCAGAACTGGAAGCGCACCGCCGAGGCGATCGGCCACCCCGAGTGGGCCGAGGACCCGGAGTACGCGACCGCGCGCGCCCGCCAGAACCACATCTTCGAGATCTTCGAGGAGATCGAGAAGTGGCTCGCGGACAAGACCAAGTACGAGGCGGTGGACATCCTGCGTGAGTGGGAGGTGCCCTGCGCCCCGGTGATGAGCATGAAGGAGATCGCCTACGACGAGGACCTGCGCAAGAGCGGCACGGTCGTCGAGGTCGAGCAGAAGGGCCGTGGGACGTACCTGACCGTCGGCAGCCCGGTGAAGTTCTCCTCCTTCAAGCCCGAGGTCGTCGGTGCCCCGCTGCTGGGCGAGCACAGCTCCGAGGTCCTGGTCGAACTGGGCTACGACGAGGAGACCATCGGCCGGCTGAAGGAGAGCGGCGTCATCGTCTGACCCTTCATGCGGAAACGGCCGTGGCCCGAAGGCCACGGCCGCTTCCGCATGTCGTCGGCGAGGCTCAGACCGTCGCCTCGGCCCGCCGCCGCATCAGCTCCCGCTCCCGCTCGCGCCGCGCGGTGACGTCCCGGATGACCGCCCCGCAATAGGTGCTGCCGTCGGGGGCCGGCAGCAGCACCACGCTGAACTCGATGGACAGCTTGCGGCCGTCCGCGGCCAGCGCGGGGACGTTCAGCAGGTCCGCTTCCCCGTACTTGCTGGACCCCCGGTCCATGGCCTCCTGGAAGCCGTCCCAGTGACGCTTGCGGTGCTTCTCGGGGATGATGACGTCCAGACTGCGGCCGTCCACGTCGTCCGCCGCGAACCCGAAGATGCGTTCCGCACCCCGGTTCCAGTAGCGGATCAGTCCTTCGCCGTCAATGATCACTATGCCGTCGGGCGCCTGGGCCGCCATGCCCAGCACCACCGCGGAATCCAGATCTTCCATGTCGCCTCCGAGCAGGAGTCATCGGTGACAACAGTATACAGATTAATCGTATACAGAATACGCTGAGCTCCCCCATGCGGCCGTTCGGGCGAGGGAAACGCAGGTGAAAGGCACTCCGAAAGCTTGGTATTGTTGTGCGTGCCGCCTCGGGGAGCACCCCGGCAAGGCGGCAGACACCTGGTCCGGGTGGCGGAATGGCAGACGCGCTAGCTTGAGGTGCTAGTGCCCTTTATCGGGCGTGGGGGTTCAAGTCCCCCCTCGGACACAGATACTTGCTTCAGCTGCACATGAGGTGCCGACCGGTTCTGGTCGGCACCTCATCTGTGTTCCGCGCCTGGCTCGTCACACTGAGTGCTGTCTCGCGAGCCGGGCTGCGATGACCATGACGACGGTGGACGACAGGGCGATGCCGGCGCCGACGTAGAGCGGTGAGGTGTAGCCGAGGCCCGCGGTGATGGCCAGGCCTCCGAGCCAGGCGCCGAGGGCGTTGCCGACGTTGGACGCGGACACGTTGGCGCTGGCGGCCAGCGCCGCCCCGTGGGCGAAGTCGGTGACCCGCGTGATCATTCCGGGCACGCTGGCGAACCCGGTCACGCCCATCACGAACACCAGGACGACCGAGGCGGCAGCGCTGTCGGCCAGCAGTCCGAACAGGGCCAGGGTGAGCGCGGGCAGGGCGAGGACCAGGGCACGGTCGCGGTCGGCCGCGCGCCCGCCGACCAGGTTCCCGACGACCAGGCCGACGCCGTACACCATCAGCAGCCAGGCGACATCGGCCTGGGCGAAGCCGCTGACCTCGGTGAACGTGTAGGCGATGTAACTGAACGCGCCGAACATCCCGCCGTAGCTGAGCGCGGTGGCCGCCAGCGTCAGCCAGACCTGCCAGGACCGGAACGCCCGCACCTGCGCGCGCAGCCCGCTGGGCGGCACCGGGTCCGACGCGGCCTCGTCCGTCCCCGCTGCCGGCTTGGGCAGTGCCGGGTCCGCCCCTGTGGCCGGGGGCACCCGGCCCGCTCGCGCGGGCACCAGCGCGGCGATTCCCGCCAGTGCGAGCACGCCGATCGCGGTGACCGCCCAGAACGCCGCCCTCCAGCCCCAGCGTTCACCGACCAACGCGCCGAACGGCACGCCCAGCACGTTCGCGACCGTCAGCCCGGCGAACATGATCGCCACGGCCTGGGACTTCTTCTCCGGTGCGACCAGACTGCGCGCGACCAGCGAGCCGATGCCGAAGAACGAACCGCGGCACAACGCCGCGACGATCCACCCGAGCAGCATCACCGGGTAGTTCGGCGCGACGGCGGAGAGCAGGTTGCCGACGACGAACAACGCCACCAGGCCGACCAGGACCTGCTTGCGGGGCAGCCGTGCCGTCGCCGCGGCCAGCGCGTTCGCCCCCACCGCGACACTCAGCGCGTAGCCGGAGATCAGCCGGCCCGCAGCCGCCTCGGACACCGCGCAACTCGACGCGACCTGCGGCAGCAGCCCGGCGATGAGGAACTCGGTGAGACCGATACCGAAACCACCGAGCGCCAGCGCGACGAGTCCACTCGGTATGCGCCGTTTCCGGGCTGCCGCAGCCACGTTTCGCTCATGCTTCTCGGTAGCCCCGCAGCTTGCGGTACAGCGTCGCCCGGCCGATGCCCAGGGCGGCCGCCGCGCGTGCCTTGTTGCCGCCGTGGCGGCGCAGTGCCTCGAGTATCGCGGCGCGCTCGGCGTGCTCCATCGGGCTGAGGGGCCGCACGGCCGGGCCTTCCCGCACGGCGTCCGGCAACTCCGCCCGGCGCACCGGCCCCGACATCCGGCGGTGCTCCGCGAGGGCCCGGACGACATGGGCCAGCTCGGTGACGTTCCCGGGCCACGGGTACCGATCGAGCGCGCGCAGGGCATCCAGCGTCCAGGTCAGCGGCGGCTGCCCGGGGGCCGGGCGCGGTGCCAGGGCCGGCAGCAGCTCCCGTATGTCCTCGGTGCGTTCCCGCAGCGGAGGCAGGACCACCGAGCGGGCGGACAGTTTGTCCAGCAGACGCTGGAGGCAGGGGCCGGCCGACGCGCCGGGCGTGTAGGTGACCAGCAGCCGGATGTCCGGATGCGTGTCCAGCAGGGAGTTGATCGCGGCCACGCCGGGCTGCGCGAGGCGCTCGGCGTGCCGGAGCAGGAGCGGGCGACCGGCCGGCCAGACGGACAGGGCGCTTTCGAGCACGGTGTCCTGCGCCGCGTCGGCGATCTCGACGGCCTGGGTGCCCAGGAGTTCCAGAGCCAGCGCGGTCTTGCCGGTTCCGCGCTCACCGGTCAGCAGCAACGGCTCCGGCGAGCGGGCCAGTCCGACGGCACGCCCGACGGCGTGCCGCCAGGGCACCGACGAGCCGGTGAGCGAGCAGGGCGGGCGCGGCACGGCCGGCGCCGACGGCACGGGTCCGGCGAGCGGCTCCAGTACGGCGACGATCCCGATGACCATGCCGTCCAGACGCACCGGATCGATCCGCGCGAGGCACCCAGCGCCCTCCGGCAGCTCGGGCCGCTCCGGCAGCTCGGGCCGCTCGGTCCGCTCGGGCAGGCATGTGCCGTCGGGCTGGCCCGTGCCGCCCACGGCATCCGCGTGCCGCGCGCTCACCGCCGCACGCTCCAGCGCCCCGAGCACCTCGGGCGTCAGCAACTGCTGCGCGGAGTCGCTGATCAGGCGGTGACGACCGTCCAGGGCGGCCACGGCACGGTCGCCTGCAGCCCGGTCGGCCACGGCCGGGTCCGGCCCACCCGCCGTCCGGTCCGGTCCACCCACCGCCCGCAGATAGGCATCCAGCAGTACCCGCTCAGCCGGCCCCGCCCGCGCACGCAGTTCCGTCTCGACCGCCGCGGCGGCGGCCTCGGCGAGTGCCGCCTGCGGATGCGGCGAACGCGCGCCGTCCAGCCGCGAAGCGAGCGACGCGACGGTCAGCGTGCCGGCGACCCGGCCGCCCTCCGGGGCGAGCACCGGGACGCTCACGGCGGACACGTCCTGCCACCGGTCGAGGAAGTGCTCGGGTCCGTGCACCTCGGCCCGGCGCCGGGTGCGCAGGGCGAGAGCCGCGCTGTTGTTGCCGACCTCCTGCTCCGACAGGACGGGGCACGGTTCGAGCCCGGGCACGCTCCCCGCCGTCCACAGCACGCGCAGCCGCTCGTCGGTCAGGACGAGGAGCGACCGGTCCGCGCCCAGGGCGGGGACGATCCGGTCGAGCACCGGCCGGGCGGCACCCAGCAGCGTCGACTCCACCGGTCGGGAGGGAGCGACAACCGGCTCCTTCAGGTCGTGCGGCACATCCAAGTCGTGCGGCACGCCGAAGAACCGCGCCCGCCGCCACGCCGCGACGACCTCCTCCGGAACGCCGCCGGGCAGCGGACACCCCGACAGGAACCGCTCGCGGGCGAGACGCAGTGAGGGCCGGGCGGTGGCTGCGGAGGAGGGCTCGGTCGTGGTCACGGCAACAACACCGTAGCGGGTTCGATTGAACGGGCAACAACGGGCGGGAACCGCCATGCCCGGCGCCCCTCCTCACGGCGCCCGGGTGTCTCGTAATGAGACACCCACGACCGACCGGGCCGCTCCATGATCATGGACGCTCGATGTCCGCCCCGCCCCCCATCACACCCCCCGCAGGAGCGCCCCGTGTCCACCGTCGTCGAGACCGACGTCCTGATCGTGGGCAGCGGCCCCGCCGGTGCCTCGGCCGCGCTCGCCCTGAGCACCTACGGGGTGCCCAACATCGTGGTGACCCGCTACGCGAGCCTCGCCGACACGCCCCGCGCGCACATCACCAACCAGCGCACCATGGAGGTGCTGCGCGACCTGGGCGTGGAACAGGAGGTCGTCGCCCAGGCCACCCCGCAGCACCTGATGGGCAACACGACGTTCTGCACCAGCCTCGCGGGCGAGGAACTGGGCCGGGTGCGCTCCTGGGGCAACGACCCGCTCGCGCAGGCGGAACACGAACTCGCCAGCCCCACCCGCATGTGCGACATGCCGCAGCACCTCATGGAGCCGGTCCTCGTGAACGCGGCCGTCGCCCGCGGCACCCGGCTGCGCTTCGAGACCGAGTACCTCTCCCACGCCCAGGACGCCGACGGCGTCACGGCCACCGTCCGCGACCGGCTGCGCGGGGACACCTACGAGATCCGCGCCAAGTACCTGATCGGCGCCGACGGCGGACGGTCCAGGGTCGCCACGGACGCCGGGCTGCCGATGGGCGGCCAGATGGGGGTGGCCGGCAGCATCAACATCGTCTTCGAGGCGGATCTGGCCAAGTACACCGCCCACCGCCCGGCCACCCTGTACTGGGTCCTCGCGCCCGGCGCGACGGTCGGCGGCATCGGCGCGGGCCTGGTGCGCTGCGTCCGCCCCTGGACCGAGTGGCTGATCGTGTGGGGCTACGACGTCACCGCGGGCGCCCCGGACCTGACCACCGCGTACGCCGAATCCGTCGTGCGGGGGCTCGTCGGCGACGACGACATCCCCGTGACCATCAAGTCGTCCTCCGCGTGGACCGTCAACGAGATGTACGCGGAGAGCTACGCGAACGGCCGCGTCTTCTGCGCCGGCGACGCCGTGCACCGGCATCCCCCGTCCAACGGCCTCGGCTCCAACACCTCCATCCAGGACGCCTACAACCTGGCCTGGAAGCTCGGACTCGTCCTCGACGGCACCGCCCACCCCAGGCTGCTCGACAGCTACACCGCCGAGCGCGCGCCCATCGGCCGGCAGGTCGTCACGCGCGCCAACCGGTCCATCCGCGAGACCGCCCCGGTCTTCGAGGCCCTCGACGGGCTCTCCCCGCAGACCCCCGAGCAGCTGTGGGCCAATATCGCCGCCCGCAAGGACACCACCGAGGCCGCCGGGAAGCAGCGCGCCGAGCTGCGCGAGGCGATCGCCTTCAAGGCCTACGAGTTCAACGCGCACGGCGTCGACCTCAACCAGCGCTACACCTCCGGCGCGATCGTCCCGGACGGCACGCCCGACCCCGGCTTCACCCGCGACCCCGAGCTGCACCACCAGCCGTCCTCCCGACCGGGCGCCCGGCTCCCGCACGCCTGGATCACCTCGGGCTCCCGCACGCTCTCCACCCTCGACACGGTCGGCCGGGGCCGCTTCACCCTGCTGACCGGCATCGGGGGAGAGGCCTGGGTGCGGGCGGCCGAGGCCCAGGAGGTGGAGATCGCCACCGTGGTGATCGGGCCCGGGCAGGAGTACGAGGACCCGTACGGCGACTGGGCGCGCCTGAGCGAGATCTCCGACGCGGGTGCCCTGCTCGTGCGCCCCGACGGTTTCGTCGCCTTCCGGCACGCGTCCGCCGCACCGGACGCCGGCGAACGGCTCGCGGACGCGTTGCGGACCATCCTCGGACACGCCTGAGCGAGCAATCATGGAAGCAAGGGCAGCAGCGCACGACGACGAGGAGCCGGGATGACCACCGACGCGACCGGGGCCGGCGTCACCGAGCAGGCCCTCGCCAGCCTCCGGGGGACCGCCGACCCGCGGCTGCGCGAGCTGCTCACCGGCCTCGTCCGCCATCTGCACGACTTCGCGCGCGAGACCCGGCTGACCCAGCAGGAGTGGGAGCGGGCGATCTCCTTTCTGACGGCGACCGGGCAGGCCTGCACCGACACCCGGCAGGAGTTCATCCTGCTGTCGGACGTGCTCGGGCTGTCCATGCTCGTGGAGACCGTCCACGGCCACCGCGCGCCCGGCGCCACCGAGTCCACCGTCCTCGGCCCCTTCCACATGACCGAGTCGCCGGTCCGCGCCCTCGGCGACGACATCGACCTCGTGGGCGGCGGCGAACCGTGCGTCGTCAGCGGCCGGGTGCTGTCCGAGGACGGCACCCCACTGCCCGGCGCCGCCGTCGACGTCTGGCAGGCCGACGACAAGGGCTTCTACGACGTCCAGCAGCCCGGGGTCCAGCCCACGGGCAACGGACGCGGACTGTTCACCGCCGACCCCGAGGGCCGCTTCTGGTTCCGCACCTGCGTCCCGGCGCCGTACCCGATCCCCACCGACGGCCCGGTCGGCGACCTGCTGCGGGCGACCGGGCGGCACCCCTACCGCCCCGCACACATCCACTTCATCGCCACGGCCGAGGGACACACGCCCGTCACCACGCACATCTTCGTGGCCGGCGGCGACTACCTCGACTCCGACGCGGTGTTCGCCGTGAAGGAGAGCCTGGTCCAGGACTTCGCGCAGACCGACGACCCGTCCCTGGCCCGGGAGTTCGGCGTCGGGAACCCCTTCCGGCACGCCCGCCTCGACCTCGTCCTGGAGCGTGCCGCATGACGTTCCAGAGCGAGTTCTCGTACGAGACCCGGCCCGTGCGGGTCGTGTTCCGGCCCGGCGCGGCCGTCACCGCGACGCCGGGCGAGGCCGCACACCTGGGCCTGCGGCGGCTGCTCGTGGTGTGCGGCAGCCGGGGCGAAGCCGTCGCCCGGGCGGTCGCGGACGCGCTCGGTGACGCCTGCGCGGGAGTGCACGCCGAGGCCCGGATGCACGTGCCCGTCGAGGACGCCGACCGGGCTGTCGCGGTGGTGCGGGCGGCCGGGGCGGACGGCTGCGTGACGGTCGGCGGCGGCTCGGCGATCGGGCTCGGCAAGGCGATCGCGCTGCGCACCGGACTGCCGCTGATCGCCGTGCCCTCGACCTACTCGGGTTCCGAGATGACTCCCGTGTGGGGCCTGACCGAGCACGGCACCAAGCGCACCGGCCGCGACCCGGTGGTCCAGCCCCGCAGCGTCGTCTACGATCCCCGGCTCACCCTCTCCCTGCCCGTACCGCTGACCGTGACCAGCGGCGTCAACGCGCTCGCGCACGCCGTCGAGGCGCTGTACGCCCCGGACACCTCGCCGCTGGTCTCGGTCATGGCCGAGGAGGGCGTGCGGGCCATGGCCGAGGCACTGCCGCGGCTGGCCGCCGACCCGAAGGACCTGGACGCGCGCAGCCGGGCGCTGTACGCGGCCTGGCTGTGCGGCACGTGCCTCGGCTCGACCACGATGGGGCTCCACCACAAGGTGTGCCACGTGCTGGGCGGCACGTTCGGACTGCCGCACGCCGAGACGCACACCGTCGTCCTGCCGTACGTCCTCGCCCACAACGCCCCCGCCGCCCCGCACGCGCTCGCCGTACTGCGACGGGCCCTCGGCACCGACGACCCGCCCCGTGCCCTGTGGGAGCTGGCCGGGCGCCTCGGAGCACCGCGTTCCCTCGCCGGACTCGGCCTCGCGGAAGGCGACGTGACAGCGGCGGCGGACCGGGTCGCGGGCGAGCCGTACGCCAACCCGCGCCCGGTGACGGCGGACGAGGCCCGGGCAGTGCTGCGGGCGGCGTACGAGGGAGGCCCGCCGGAACCGGCCGGGGACATCCCCCTTCAGCAGATACAGAGGGGGCACGGACTTGCGGACAGAAAGTGACCGCAAGGTTCCTACGGTCGTGTCATGACGCAGACGCAGAAGATTCTTGTCACCGGCGCCACGGGAACCGTCGGCCGCCAGGTCGTCGCCGAACTGCTGGCCCGGGGCCACGAGGTCCGCGCCCTCACCCGGGACGCCGCGAAGGCCGATTTCCCGGCCGGTGTGGAGGTCGTCGAGGGCGACCTGACGCAACCCGACGGCCTGACCTCGGCGTTGGAGGGGGTCACCGGCCTCCATCTGATCACCTTCGGCGGAGCCGCCTTCACCCCGCTGGAGACCGGCCCGCGGATCCTGGAGCTGGCGCGTTCGGCCCGTGTCCGCCGGATCACGGTGCTGCACGGCGGCGGGCCCACCCCGCTGGAGGACGCCGTACGTGCCGACGACGGTGTGCGGTGGACCGTCCTCATGCCGGTCGAGTTCATGGCCAACGCCCTGGAGTGGGCGGACGGGATCGTGGCCTCGGGCGAGGTCCGGGAGCCGTTCGTCGCACGGCTGAGCGCCATGGTCCACGAGGGCGACATCGGCGCCGTCGCCGCGGTCGCGCTCACGGAGGAGGGCCACGCAGGCCAGGAGTACGTGATCACCGGCCCCGAACTGCTCACGGTCGGCGACAAGGTGGCGACGATCGCCGCCGCCGTCGGCCGCGAGATCACACTGGTCGAGTTGACCGAGGAGCAGGCCGTCGAGCAGTGGCGGGCGGCGGGTCTCACGGAGGACGTGATCGGCTTCCTGCTGGAGGCGTACGGCAACACCCCCGAGGTGGGCCGCACGGTCGCCGGCACCGTCGAGAAGGTCACCGGCCGCCCGGCCCGCACCTTCGGCCAGTGGGCCGCCGAACACGCGGGCGCCTTCAGGGCGTAGGCGCCCAGCGACTGTTTCCGGCCTTCTTCGACTGTCTCGTATTGAGACACCCGCTCCGAAGCCGGGTGTTACAAGATCGACAAGGGGGGTGTGACCGCAACAGGGTGCGGCCGTCGGCGTGGGCTGAACCGCCGTTCGTACGGCCGCGCCACCCGAAGAAAGGTGAACCACATGGCCCTCGCACTGCTCCGGCGCCGGTGGCACAAGAGCACCTCCGCCGCAGCGGCGGGCCTCGCCCTCCCCCTTCCGTCCGGTGCGGGTGCCGTGGCCCGCGAGGTCGTCGACCCGATGGGCTCGCCCCTGGCCGCCGCGGACGTCACCGTCACCGCCCTGGACACCCACCGGGTGGCCGCCCGCGGGACGACCGACCCGTACGGCTACTTCCTCGCGGCGCTGCCGCCCGGCCGGTACAGCCTGCTGATCGCGGCGGAGGGCCTGCGGCCGCACCGCGAGACGATCGAGATCGGGGCGGACACCTCGACGCCCACCGAACGCGTCTGGCTGCAGCCCGCCGAGGCCCTCCAGCTGCCGACGCCCGGAACCTGGCTCTTCGACCCGCCGCACACTGCGATCCGCTTCATCGCCAAGCACGTCGGCATGGCCCATGTCCACGGCCGCTTCGAACGCTTCGAGGGCGGTATCCGGATCACCCCGGACATGACCGACTCCCGCGTGCACGTCCGCATCGACGCCTCCAGCATCAACACCGGCAACACCACCCGCGACAACCACCTGCGGTCCGCCGACTTCCTGGACGTCGAGCGTTTCCCGTACATCGACTTCACGAGCAGGCGCTTCGCCTACCGGGGCGGCAGCAAATGGACGCTGTTGGGCTCCCTCACGATGCACGGCGTGAGCCGCTCGGTGTCCCTGGACACGACGTACCTCGGCACCGTCAACGGCGGCTACGGGCAGGAACTGCGCTGCGCGGCCCTGGCGACGGCGGAGCTGCACCGCGAGGACTTCACGCTCAACTGGCGTTCCATGCTGGCCCGGGGCATCGCGGTGGTCGGTCCGACGGTGCAACTGGAGCTGGACGTCCAGGCGATGTACCGGACCCACGACACCCCGACCCCGCCGGAATAATCCCTGGCCCGGTTCCCCGCGCCCTCCCTACACTCACCGAGTACCCGGCGCCGCCCACGACGTGAGCAGCGGCGCACCGTCGTGACGATCGAAGGGAGACGGCCATGCGTGACCGCACCGCTGCCACCGTCTCCCTGCCGCGCTACGAGGTGATCCTCGTGTCCTCGTCGCTCCGGTACCCGCTGCGCGGCGGGCGCCGGATGACCGGGACGAACGTCTGAACGGCATGCCGCACAGCTCGCTGGCCTGAAGTCAGCGAGCTGTGCGTCGCGTGTCGCCATGCCCGCCTCGCCCGTTAATCGCGCTGCCCCTTTCCTGCACCTTTCGAAAGGCCCCGGGCCGTGCGCATCAACCCCGACCCGCTCGCCGTCGTCCGCAACCTCGGCATCCTCGCCCACGTCGACGCCGGCAAGACCACCGTCACCGAACGGATCCTGTTCGCCACCGGAACCACGCACAAGCGTGGCGAGGTCCATGACGGCACCACCGTCACGGACTTCGACCCGCAGGAGCGCGACCGGGGCATCACCATCTTCGCCGCGGCGGTGAGCTGCGCCTGGGACGGTCACCGGATCAACCTGATCGACACCCCGGGGCACGTCGACTTCGCCGACGAGGTGGAGCGTGCCCTGCGGGTCCTCGACGGAGCGGTGGCCGTGTTCGACGCGGTGGCCGGGGTGGAGCCGCAGAGCGAGTCGGTGTGGCGGCAGGCCGGCCGGCACGGCGTACCGAGGATCGCGTTCGTCAACAAGATGGACCGCGCGGGTGCCGACCTGGACGCGGCCGTCGCGTCGATCCGGGAGCGGCTGCACCCGGCCCCGCTGGTCGTCCAGCTGCCGATCGGCTCGGAGGACGCCTTCACCGGCGTCGTCGACCTCGTACGCATGCGGGCCCTGCGGTGGGCCGACGGCGACGCCTTCGAGGAGACGCCGGTGCCGGACGACCTCCGGGACGAGGCCCTCGCGCGCCGCCGGGCGCTGGAGGAGGCCGTGGCGGAACTCCACCCGGGCGCACTGGAGCAGTTCTGCGACACAGGCACGCTCTCCGAGCGGGCCCTCGCCTCGGCGCTGCGGGACCTGACCCGCGACGGCGACGGCGTGGTCGTGCTGTGCGGCTCCGCGTACCGCAACCGCGGTGTCGAGCCGCTGCTCGACGCGGTCGTGGCCTATCTGCCGTCGCCGCTGGACGTGCCGCCGGTCAGAGGCACGTATGACGGTGACGAACAGGAGCGGCCCGCCGATCCCGCGGCGCCACCGGCCGCCCTCGCCTTCAAGGTGCACGCCACACCGACAGGACGGCTGACCTACCTGCGCATCTACTCCGGAACGATCGAGAAGGGAGACACCCTGTGGGACGCCAGCGCGCGCCGCACCGAGCGCATCGGCCGCATCCTGCGCGTCCAGGCCGACCGGCACGCACCGCTGGACCGGGCGGTCGCCGGGGACATCGTCGCCGTCGTCGGGCTCAAGTCGGCCCGCGCCGGCTCGACCCTGTGCGCGCCGGACGCTCCGCTCGTCCTGGAACCGCCGGGCGTACCCGAGCCGGTGGTCTCGGTCGCGGTCGAGTCCCGCGGGGCCGGCGACACCGACCGTCTGGCGTCCGGGCTGGCCCGGCTGACCGAGGAGGATCCCTCGCTGGTCGTGCGGACCGACCCGGAGACCGGGCAGACCGTGCTGTCGGGCATGGGTGAACTGCACCTGGAGGTGGCGGTGGAGAAGCTCCGGCGTGAGCTGGGGCTGGAGGTCAACGTCGGCCGCCCCCGGGTCGGTTACCGCGAGACGGTCGCCCGGGGCGTGTCCGGTCTCGTCTACCGGCACGTCAAACAGGACGGCGGGGCGGGGCAGTTCGCCCATGTCGTCCTCGACGTCGAGCCGTACGAGGAGGGCGGGTTCGCCTTCCGGTCGGCCGTCGTCGGCGGGCGCGTGCCGCAGGAGTACGTCCGGGCGGTCGAGGCCGGCTGCCGTGACGCCCTCGCCGAAGGGCCGCTCGGCGGGCACCCGGTGACCGGGCTGCGCGTCACGCTCACCGACGGGGCGACCCATGTGAAGGACTCCTCGGACACGGCGTTCCGCACGGCCGGCCGCCTCGGCCTCCGCGAGGCCCTGCGCGCCTGCGCGATGGTCCTGCTGGAGCCGGTTGTCGAGGTCACGGTGACCGTGCCCGAGGATGCGGTGGGCGGCGTGCTCGGCGACCTCGCCGCCCGGCGCGGCCGGGTGACCGGCTCGGTCACCCGCGCGGGCGCGGCCATCGTCACGGCCACCGTGCCGTTGGCCGAACTCTTCGGCTACGCCACCCGGTTGCGCAGCCGCACCCAGGGCCGCGGCACCTTCACGGCCCGCCCCACCGGCTACGCCCCGGCGCCGGTCACGACGCCGACGCGGTAGCCGGGCACCTTCACGACCCGGCCCACCGGTTACGCGCCGGTGCCGGTCACGACGCCGACGCGGTAGCCGGGCACCTTCACGACCCGGCCCATCGGCTACGCGCCGGTGTTCGGTCACGACACCGACGCGGTAGCCGGCAGAACGGCGGTCGGCCCCTCCCCGGAAGAGGAGGGGCCGACCCGCTCACGGCCAGGCCACCACCGTCGACGGCACGGTGGACCGCTGACACCCCGGCGGATATCCGGTTGCCCCGGCCTCCACCGCCTGTCAGCCTCGCGCCCATGCCCACCTACACCGCCCCCGACGGCACCACCCTCGCCTACCACATGACGGGGGACGGCCCGCCCCTGGTCTGTCTCCCCGGTGGCCCGATGCAGGACTCGGTCTACCTGGGGGACCTGGGCGGCCTGACCGCCCACCGCACCCTGATCCGGCTGGACCTCAGGGGCACCGGCGGTTCGGCTGTGCCGCGGGACACGGCGTCGTACCGCTGTGACCGGCAGGTCGCCGATGTCGAGGCGCTGCGCGAGGAGCTGGGCCTTCAGCGGCTGGACCTGCTCGCGCACTCCGCCGGTGCCAACCTGGCCGCGCTGTACACGGCCCGCCATCCGGACCGCGTGGGCCGGCTCGCCCTGATCGCGCCCAGCGTCTTCGCCGTCGGCCTCGGCATCACCGCCGAGGACCGCCTGGAGAGGGCGCGCCTGCGCCGGGACGAACCGTGGTTCGCCCCGGCGTACACGTCCCTGGAGGCCATCACGGCCGGCCGGGCGACGGCCGACGACTGGGACGCCGTCGCCCCCTTCTGGTTCGGCCGCTGGGACGACGAGGCCCGGGCCTTCCGCGCGGCGGAGCAGCGACAGCGCAACGACGAAGCCGCCGCTCGCTACGCCTCCGACGGTGCCTTCGACCCCGATGGCACCCGGAGTGCCCTTGCCGCGTTTCCCTCACCGGTGCTCGTCCTCGCCGGGGAGTACGACGTGGCGGGGCCCGTGCGCGTGATGAAGGGGTACGCGGGGCTGTTCCCGAGCGCCGGGCTGGTCGTGCAGAGCGGGGCGGGGCACTTTCCGTGGCGAGACGGTCCGGGGGCGTTTGTGGCGGTCCTGGCAGCCTTCCGGGATCAGGCGTCCGCCCCGCCGCCTGGCCCATAGTCCGGATCCGCCCTGGGCCGCCAGGGCCTCGCCCATGTGGGCGTTCGCCCAGGCGTGGGCGTTGTGCAGGTGGAATTCGACCGCGTGACGGTCCTGACGGCACCGTCGACGGCCTCAAGCGCCATGCGTGCCTCTCCGGGCACCTCGCGGCCTGGGCATCCGCAAGGCTGCCGTCGTCCTTGTTCGGACTCTGCCCTCCAGCCAGGCGGCACCTGACCGTGTGACATAACGTGGCTGCCGGGCTTTCGACAGGAGGATGCGCGCGATGCCGAAGACCACGCAGTTGCGTACGTACACCGTCCGTGAGGGGCTGCTCGACGCGTGGGTGGAGAGGTGGCGCAACGACATCGTGCCGCTGCGTCTGAAGTTGGGCTTCGAGATCGGCGGCGCCTGGGTGGACCGTGAGCGGAGTTCGTTCGTGTGGCTGATCTCCTACGAGGGCCCCGAGACCTTCGCGGAGCGCAACGCGCTGTACTGGGCCTCGCCCGAGCGGGAGGCGATGAACCTGGACCCCGACGACTACCTCGTGAGCACGGACGACCGCACGGTCGAGGAGTGTTACTGATCAGGCGTTTTCCGGCGGCAGCAGATGCTGCCGCCGCTCGTCCGGGGTGAGGGTGCGGAAGACCCGTCCCCGCGCCCTTGCCTCCAGCCGGTCGTGATCCGGGTCCGCTTGCCACACCCGAGCCGTGCCGTCGGCGGATGCCGTAAGCAGCCGCGTGCCGTCGCGGGACCATGCCACAGAGGTCACCTTGTCGCGGTGGACACCGACGACGACGATCTCCTCGAAGGTGTCGGCCGACCAGAGCCTCACCGTCCTGTCGTCCGACCCGGTCGCGATGCGAAGGCCGTCCGGTGACCAGGCGATGGCGCGGACGCGGCCTTCATGGCCGTTGAGTACGTCAAGGCGACGCCCCGTCGCCGTGTCCCACACCGCGGCTGTCCAGTCCCCGGAGGCCGTGGCCACACGGGTCTCGTCCGGCGACCAGGCGACGTCCTCCACATAATTGCCGTGTCCACGCAGGACGGTGAGCTGAGTGCCGTCCGCGGTGTCCCACAACCGGCAGGTGCGGTCGTCGGAGCAACTGGCCAGGCTTCGCCCGCTCGGCGACCATGCCACACGCCCGACCCAGTCCTGGTGTCCGGTCAGTTTGCTCAACTCTGCTCCGTCGACTGCCGACAGGATCCGTACGGCACCGTCATGCCCGCCCGTTGCGATCCGCCGGGCATCCGGGGACCATGAGCAGCCTTCGACCGGTGCGCCGCGCCGCTCGAAGACCGTGTCGCCCGCCGCTCCCACCACCCTGAGCAGGCCGTCCCCGGTGCTCAGTGCGAGCCTGTCACCGTGCGGTGCGTAGGCCACGCTCCACACCCGCTCGCCCAGACCCACCACCGGCCCGTCCGGATCAGCCGAACCCGCGTTCCAGACGCGTACGCTGCCATCGTCGGAGGCGGTGGCGAAACGACTGTCGTCCACCGACCAAGCGGCCTGGTTCACCGGCCCCTCGTGCCCGTGGGACAGGATGGATTCAGCGCCCCGCGGGGTGAGGTCCCACACCCGCCCGGTGCCGTCCGTCGACGCTGTGGCGAGCTGGGACCCGCATGGGGACCACGCCACGGACCACACCGTGTCCGAGTGCCCGCGAAGCACAGCCACCACCTTGGCGTCCTCCGTCCGTACAATCCGCACGGTCCGGTCGGACGACGGTGTGGCCAGCATCCGGCCGTTCGGTGAGAAGACCGGATTCCAGACGTAGTCGGTGTGGTCGCGCAGCAGCAACCGCTGTGCGCCCGTGCGGGCGTCCCACACACGGGCGGTCTGGTCGCCGGACCCGGTGGCGATCAGCTGCCCGTCCGGGGACCAGGCGACGCCCTCGACGAACTCTGTGTGGCCGGTCAGGGCCAGGACGGGGGAGCCCGTCTCCGTGTTCCAGACGAGAACCGTCCGGTCGTGGGAGGCGGTCGCGAGACGGGTCCCGTCCGGCGACCAGGCGACGCCCCAGACGTCGCCGTTGTGCCCCCGCAGTTCGCGCACCATCTGCCCGGCCCGGACCTCCCACACCCGCACCACCTGGTCCTTGAACGTGGCGGCGATGTGTGACCCGTCCGGCGACCAGGCGACCCGCCGCCCGATGTCGCCCGCACCTGCGAGCCGCCTGACCGGTGCACCGGACTCGGGGTCCCAGATCCGCACCAAATGGTCCCGACCCGCAGTGGCGAGGAGAGCCGAGTCGGGGGAGAAGGCAACCGACTCCACCATGGCCCCGTCGCACGGAAGTACGCGCAGGACGCGCCCGGACCCGGCGTCGTACACGCGGGCCGTGCCGTCCCGGGAGGCGGTGGCCAGCAAGCGTCCGTCCGCAGACCAGTGGACGTCCCGCACGGTGTCGGTGTGCCCTTCCAGCGGGGTACGCAGGTGGCCTGCGGCCAGCGCCGTCAGCAGGCCGCGCTTCGCCAGGGCGCTCGGCGCGCATTCGCCGAGCGCGGCGAGGGACAGCAGAAGCGCGCGTTCCGGTTCCGTCTCCGCGCTCGCCAGCACGTGGCGCCCGATGCTGTCGGAGACCCGGCGGAGGAAGGCCTGGTCCTGTCGTTGCGAGGCTTCGACGAGCGCGCGGGCGGGCGCCGATGCCTGGCCGGCCTCCTCGAGCTCCGCCAGCCACCTCTGGGCCACGATGAGCCGCTCGCCGGTCAGGAGATAATCGACGCTGCGGCCCGACCCTTCCCATTCTCCGGCCCACCGCTCCAGTTCGGCACGCTCACGAAGCCGCTCTGCCCGGGCCTCCACCTCCTGACGCAGCGGCGCCCACTGACGGAACAGGGCCTCGTGCGCCACCTCGGCGTACGCCGCCCGGCCGTCGCCGACGGCCCCGCCCGGCTCCTCCACCGCGTCCGAGCGGATGAGACGCGCCTCGATGAACGCGTCGACGACATGACGCTCCTCTTCCGTGAACTCCGCCAGCGGGACCGGCCGGCGGGCCGGGTCCTGGCCCTCCAATGTGACGAACCTCAGCAGCACCCGAAGCACGGAATCGATCCCGCCCGGGCAGTTCAGGGCCGCCACGGTGCTGTCGGCCTGCCGTGCGAGAGCGCCCGCTACGCCCCCGTGCCGCCGGTACGACTCCTCGGTGACCGTGCCGCCGGGGCCACAGGCGAAGTACAACTCCTGCAGGAGATAGGCGAGCAGCGGCAGTGCGTCGTCAGTGCCGGTGTCGTCCACGATGGTCTCGACGAGGCCCGGCGCGAACGAGAGACCGACCAGAGCACCCGGCCGTTCCACCACCTGAGCGAGCTGCGATGTGCCCAACGAGCCGATGGCTACCGGATGCTGAAGGAACTCGGCATGACCGGTCTCAAGCAGACGCCCCAGCAGGTCCACCCGGCAGGTGGCGAGGACCCGGACGGCGGGATCCCGGCGCAGACACGTGTGCAGCGCCCGCAGGAACTGGGCTTGATCACGCTCGCCCGCAAGGGTGACGAGTTCCTCGAACTGGTCCACCACGAGGAGGACGCGCCGGAAGCGACCGCCGCGCAGCCGGGACAACTCCGCCGACAACCCGTCGGGCCCCTGACGCAGCCGCCGCAGTACGGCACCCGCCGAATCCCGGCCGCCGCCCGCCACGGCCAGGGATGCTGCGAGAGCACTGAGCGGGTTCGGTCCCGGTGTGAACGGCGGCACGATCGTCCACCGGCGAGGACGCAGCCGGGGCATGACCCCGGCCCGTACGAGCGAGGACTTGCCGCTGCCGGAGGCCCCGGTCAGCAGCAGGAACCGGTCGGCCGGACGGGGCGCGGCGGCGTGCAGCCTCCGCGTCAGCTCGGCAGCCTGCGCCTCCCGGCCGAAGTAGACGGCCGCCTCGTCCTCGTCGTATGCGTCCAGGCCCGGGTACGGGATCCGGTCCCGCGGCCACTCCGTCTGCTGCGGGGCGGGATTCTCCAGCCGGTACACGACGACCTGGCCGACCACCATGGCGACCACCAGCAATCCGATGGCCGGTACTGATCCCCGGCGGATCAATTCCAGCACCCAGGGCGCACGGTCTGTACTGGTGGCGTAGTTGGTGGCGATACCGAGCAGGCAGGCGACCAGCGCGAGCATGATCTGGAGGACGACTTGCATGCGGTTTCTCACGGGGCACTGGCCTCTGTTCTACCGGATCCATGCCCCCGCAGTACGTCCATAGCCCCCGCCCCACTCGGTACGCCGCGCCTCTCGCGTCGCCCGAATCGCCGCGTTCAGTGCGCGGACCGTTCGATCGCCGGTGCGCGAGTGGCCGTGCACATCATCTGCGGGAGAGCAGGACGGGATCAACAACGCCCTTTCAATCCGGCCACGCTGACGCAGTGACCGAGAGGCGAGGTGGCGGCTCGGTCGGGTAGCGGATCGTCAGCCGCCCGGCTCCGGCCGCCCACGTCGACTTCGTGGGGCCCGCCGTGGTCAGACGCCTGCCTCCACCAGGAACGGGCTGGGCTTGTCGGACCAGGAGACGTACAGGCTGTCACGGGCCCGGGTGCAGGCGACAAACAGCAGGCAGCGTTCCGACATCAGGTCCGTCTCGTGCTGCTTGGCGTCGACGTCGGGCGGCGTGACCGCCTTCGGGAACGGCAGCGCGTCCTCGGTGACGCCGATGACCGCGACGCAGCGGAACTCCAGGCCCTTGAAGGAGTGCATGGTCCCGACCCGCACGGTGGTCGCTTCTGCCGCCGCGGACTCGGCGGAACGCAGCGTCGCCGCGGGGATGCCGGTGTCCTTCAGACGGGCCACCGCCTTCGCGCACGTCTTGTTGAACCGGGCGCTGATCCCGATCTCTCCGGCGCCGACGCCCGCGTCCAGCCAGGCCCGCACCTGCGTGACGAGCGCGTCCAGTTCGGTCTCCTCGGCCACCGCCGCGTGCACGGTGGGCCCGTCGCCGTGGAGGGCGGAACGGTAGCCGAGCAGAGTCTCGTTGCGGTTCTCGTCCTGCAGCTCGGCGATGGGTCGGCCGATCAGCAGTGCCGTGGACCAGCGCAGGATCTCCTGGGTGCTGCGGTAGTTCTTGCGCAGCTTCACGGACCGCCCGGTCACCTTGATGCCGAGCGACTTGAGCGACACCTTCGAGTCGTAGATGCGCTGGTGCGGGTCGCCCGCGATGAACAGGTCGTCCGGGCGGGCGGGGACGGCCGCGCGGAGCAGACGCCACTGCACCGGGTGCAGGTCCTGCGCCTCGTCCACCACGACGTGCCGGTACCGCGGGCCCGTCTCCTCCAGCAGCCGTGCCGCCTCCGCACACGTCTGCAGCCAGGTGCGGGCCCCGTCCTTGGCCAGGCCGGCCGTGAACCGCTCCACCGTCTCCCACACCAGCGGCCGCTCGCCAGCCGTCAGCCGGCTTCCGCGGCCCCGCCGGTCCGCTGCCTCGTACTCGGCCAGGGTCCGGATGTCCTGGGCCAGGATGACGTGCCGGTACTCCTGGGCGAGGAACTGCGCGCTGCCGGTGAAACCCGTTGCCTTGGCGGCCTTGTCCCAGCGGCTCTCCTCCTCGTTGTTCATCAGCGGACGCAGGGCCACCGCGCCCGGTGCCTCGGCGACGACACGGCTGGCGAAGCCGTCGACCGTCGAGATGTCCACCCGCTCGCGCAGTTCCGGGTCCTCCACCAGTGATTCCAGACCGGAGCGGAGGGCGTTGACGAGCGCGTTGGTGTACGTCGTGAGCAGGATGCGGTCACCGTCGCGCAGGTGCCCGAGCAGGTGCTTGACCCGGTGCAACGCGACGACGGTCTTGCCGGTGCCGGGGCCGCCGGTGACCTGCGCGGGACCCGAGTACGACGCGCGGTATGCCACCTTGCGCTGCGAGGGGTGCAGGAACACCCGCCAGGCCGCGAAGGGCTTCTCCAGGATGTCCCGCAGCTCCTCGGAGGCCGTGACCAGTGCGATACGCGACCGGCTGTGGTGGATCGCCGTCTCGTAGTCCCGTGTGTCCACCGGCTGAGTGGACGCCTGGAGGGCGGGCGCCACGATGTCCTGCCACACCTCCTCGACCGTGCACCCCTCGGCGAGATACTGCAGCACCTCGCGCTGGTCCTGGGGCAGCAGCGGCGCGAACACCTCCAACTGCTCCTTGTCGACGAGCGACCGGGCCTGCCGCAGCGTCTCGTCGTCGATGCCGAGCGCTTTCAGGTCCCCGTCGGAGAACTTCGTGAACAGCCGCTGCTTCGGCGAGGTCTCGGCCACCCGCTCGTACGCCGGCGTGATCTCGTCCAGTGTCGCCGCGTCCCGGATCTCGACGGCCCGGGTCACCGCGTTGATGCTGGACTTCTGCTTTTTCGCCCAGGTGATCGCTTTGTCGTGCTGCATGACCCTCAGCAGGACGAAGGTGTCCCCGGAGTCCGGAGCCAGCACCACACCGCGCCAGAACTGGTCGATACGGATCGTCCGGATCTGCTTGTCCTTCGCCTTCGTCAGGCTCTCCAGCTTCAGCCCCGGGTCCTTGAAGAGCTGATCGAGGGTGAGCCGGTTGAACTTCTCCCAGGCGTCGAGAACGCCCTTCCTCACCGGCGGCTGAAGCTTGGGGAGTTCGGCGAAGAAGCCGATGTCGAAGGCAAGCTGCGGCATGCGTGGATCCTATTGTCCGGGCGGGCTTCGGCGAGGACGAACAAGCAGGTCAGGGAGAGGAATCAGGGGCGCCGCCGTCGAGATCCAGACGGATCACGGCCAGCGTCTCGGCCACCTCGGCGGTGAGTTCGTCGTCCGGCCCGAACACCAGGCACAGGTCCACGTGCAACGGTTCCAGGACGTGGAAGGCGTCCGCCGCCCGCCCCTGCGCGAGGAGCAACATGCCGATGTCGCGGCGCAGTTCCACGGCGTTCTCGCTCACGTCGCCGTCGACGGAGCGGACGACGTCGAGGACGCCGTGCAGCCCCGCCAGCGCCTCGGTCACCTGACCCAGTTCGCCACGGCAGCGCGCCGCCTGCGCCCGGCTGTCCAGCGCCTCCTCGCTGCTCGGACCGCTCACGCGCGCGTAGGCGTCGGCGAGCGCCTCGAACTCTGGCAGCGCGGCCCGGTGGTCACCCGCCAGCTGACGGCTGACCGCCCGACGCATCCGCAGCCCGAGGACCGCCTTGCTCTCCGAGCCGAGGGCACGCGCGGCCGGTTCGACCATCTCGCCCACCACCTCGGCGGCCTGCGCGTACCGCTCCTCCTCCATCAGGGCGCGGTAGTGCGCGTGCACGTCGAGGATCTGCTCCCGCAGCGCCTCCCGCTCAGCCGCGGGAACGGCGGGCGCCGCGTCCGGACCGGTGGGGGACGCGGCGGGCCGCGCGCCCGCGGTGACGGCGCGCGAGCGGGGTGCGTACGGGCGGCGGAAGATCCCGGTCGGGTCAGGCACCCCGGCGGGCCCCGCCTCCCCCGGTACGGACTCCTCGCCGGGCACCGGCAGGAAGGGCCGCAGCCGTTCGTACACCTCCTGCACGTCCGCCGGACGCGCCTCGGGCGCTTTGCGGAGCAGGTGCAGGACGAGTTCCTCCAGGGCCTCCGGCACGTCGGCACGCAGCTGCCGCAGCGGCGTCGGTGCCGCGTTGACGTGCTGCATCATCAGCTGCCACTCGCTGTCCCCGCCGAACAGCGGCCGCCCGCAGAGCAGTTCGTGCAGCACGCAGCCCAGGGCGTAAAGGTCGGTGCGCGGCGTGACCCGCCCGCCGCGCACCTGCTCCGGCGCCATGTACTGGTGCGTGCCGATCGGACTGCCGGTCGCGGTCAGCTTGGTGACGTCCGTCCGCAGGATCGCCGCGATGCCGAAGTCCAGCACTTTTACCGTGCCGTCGCGGGCGACGAGGATGTTGCTCGGCTTCAGGTCACGGTGGACGACAGGCACGTCGTGCGCGTACGACAGCACGGTCGCGACCTGCGCCGCCACGGCCACCGCCCAGCTGAGGGGCACGGGCTGGTCCGGGTGTACGTATGCGGTCAGGGGCACGCCGTCGACCAGCTCCATCACCAGGAACAGTTGCTCGTACGACTCGTCGAGATCGGCGTCGTACACCTGCGGCACGCCCGGGTGCTGGATCCGTGCGGTGATCCGCGCCTCGCGTTTGAACCGCTTCTCAAGCTCCTGTGCCAGGTGCGGTGATGTGACGGCCTGGGGGCGGATGAGCTTCACGGCAACCGGCCGGTCCAGTACGGCGTCGTAGCCGCGCCATACGTCCCCCATGCCGCCGTGACTGAACTGCTCCAGCAGCTCGTAGCGTCCCGCGATCCGCCGTGGTTCCGGCACCTGGCCCCCGCCCCGTCGAGTCTCCGAAAGGTCTTCGATGTGGTTGGGGACCAGTCTCGTGGGTGGAGTTTCGTGAGTCCAGCCGGGGCGCGCGGAGCTACGTGATCAAGACAGGGAAAGGCCGGTGCACTCCGCCCAGACGGTCTTGCCGGGGCCGCCCTCGGCGCGGGGTGAACAGCCCCAGCGGTCGGCCAGTGCCTCGACGAGGAGCAGCCCGCGTCCACCCTCGTCCTCGCCGTCCTCCGGTGGGGTGACGGGGAGAGTGGGGAGGCGCTCCCCGCGGGTGTCGCTGACCTCGATCCGTACGGTGTCGGTGGCCGGGTCGGCGGTGAGGAGGACGTGGAAGTCGCGGCCGGCGACGTGTCCGTGCCGCACGGCGTTGGCGCTCAGCTCCGCCACGACGAGTGTGACGACATCGTGCGCGTCGCTGCCGTACGGGACGCCCCAGCCGTCGAGGCGGTACCCGCACAGGCGCCGGGCCAGGCGGGCTCCGCGCGGGGTCGAGCTGAAGCGCATCGTGAACTGGTGCACCGTAAGGGGGGATTGCGTTGCGGTCATGCACTCACGGTGGCGCTCTGTGGCATAGCGTGACCAGTGGTGACGCGCTGACGCCGACCCCTTGTACCGGGCGGGCGCGGACGCTGTACGGATCGGTACGCGGGGGAGAGGTGGCGAGGCGATGACCGAGGTGAGGGACGAGGAGCCGGCGCGGGGACAGCAGGATCGGCCGGAGGACGAGCCGGGGACGGGCGTGGTGACCGTGTTCGGGCGGCAGTTGAAGCTGCTGCGGACGCGGGCGGGACTGGACCGGGCCGAGTTCGGCAAGCTGGTCGGCTACTCGGCGGACACGGTGGCGTCGATCGAGCAGGGGAGGCGGATTCCGCAGCCTCGGTTCATTGACAAGGCGGATGAGGTGTTGGGGGCCGGGGGGTTGCTGACGGCCCTGAAGGAGGAGGTGGCGAAGGCTCAGTACCCGGCCTTCTTCAGGGACATGGCTCGGCTTGAGGCCAGGGCCACCGCTCTGAACGTGTACGCGGTGTACGCCGTGCCGGGTCTGTTGCAGACGGAGGACTACGCACGTGCCGTCTTCCATATGCAGCGGCCGTTGCTGGAGGACGACGTGATCGAGCAGAGGCTTGAGGCGCGCATGGTGAGGCAGGAGATCTTCTGCCGACGTCCCGCTCCTTTGATGAGCTTCGTGATCGAGGAGGCGGTGCTGCGCAGGCCGATCGGTGGTCCGAAAGTCATGCGCGAGACGCTGGAACAAATCCTCGTCACAGGTCAGTCTAGGAATGTGGAGGTGCAGGTCATGCCGATCGAACGGGAGGACAACGCCGCGTTGGGTGGTCCCTTTTCGTTGATCGACACCGACAAGGGGCAGCGCCTTGCGTACGCGGAGGTACAAGATCACAGTCGTCTCTACACCGACGCTGCGTACCTGCGCACGCTTGAAGCGCGCTATGGCATCCTCCGATCACAAGCGCTGACACCGAGCGAGTCAGTGGCGTTCATCGAGCAACTGATGGGAGACACATGAGCGTGCAGCACAGCAAGGCGGCTGTGCCCGAGGCCACTTGGATCAAGAGCAGCTACAGCACAGGCAACGGCGGCGAATGCGTCGAGGTCGCCGCAGTCTCCGGAGCCGTCCTCGTCAGGGACTCGAAGCGGCCCGCAGCAGCCAGGCTCGCGTTTGGCCCCGAAGTATGGGACGAGTTCGTACGGTTGGCTGCCGGGCGCTGAACCGGCAAACGTACGGAAGAGTGGAGCCCGGTGCGCGCGCAGCACCGGGCCCCGAGCTTGTCAGAGCTCGTCCAGCCCTTCCTCCCGGCGGATCATCCGCCAGGCGGCGCGGCGGGCGCTGCGGTCGAGGTTGGACTTGAAGTCCCGGTCGGTGCCGAAGTACCGCTTGCCGAGGGTGTCGATCGTGGAGACATGATCCATCATGTTCTCCTCGAACTTCTTGTCGAAGACGATGCCGAAGTTCTCCTCGTCGTTGACGAGGGCGGCGGCCCGGACCTTCGGATCCTCCTTGGTGGCGTTGAAGGCCGGGAGGACGTCCTCCTCGGTGAACTCCGTACCGAACTTGGCGTTGAACTTCTCGATCAGCTCGGACAGCAGTGACCTCTCGGCGTCCTTCGCACCGCCGACTCCGTCACCGAAGCCCTTGAGTTCGGTGGGGCCTTCGGGATTGAGGGACACGTCGTGCTCGCCGGTCTTCTCGACGCGCAGGTGACTCAGGTCCACCTCGCCTATGTCGACGCCGCCGTCCGCGAGGCGGGGGAGGCGGTTGAGCAGGTAGCGCCCGTAGAGATACAGGCGCTCCAGCTCGGCGTCCTGGTACGGCACGATCTGCGCGAGGAAGCCGTACTTGCGGACGTAGTCATTGAGGTTGGCCCGGAACTCCTCGGCCGTCTCGACGTCGTCCTCCTCCTCGCTCTCCAGGAGAACGGTGAAGCGGGTGACGGCGGGGGAGAGGAGCCGGTACAGCTCGGCGTGCAGCTTCTCCCACTTGGACTGGGAGCCGGCTGCCTTCTCCTGCGCCTCGAAATACGCGGCGACGAACTCGTCCATGTCCTGCTCGGAGATGAC
This sequence comes from Streptomyces caelestis, assembly GCF_014205255.1. GTDB lineage: Bacteria > Actinomycetota > Actinomycetes > Streptomycetales > Streptomycetaceae > Streptomyces > Streptomyces caelestis. Next base: position 7,531,367 of record NZ_JACHNE010000001.1, read on the forward strand.
CGGCACGGACATGACGCGGCTCTGCGCCGTGTAGAGGAGGTTCGGGTCGGAGGGCAGGGTGTGCGCCTCCTCGAAGTACGGGCGGAAGGCGTCCTGTATGTCCTCGGCCTCGTTGACGAAGTCCAGTACGGCGAGGTCGGCCTGGGACTTGCGTTCGGCGGTGCGGTTGAGGCGGGAGAGAGTCTGTACGGCGGCGATGCCGGTCAGTGTCTTGTTGACGTACATGGTCGTCAGGAGCGGCTGGTCGAAGCCGGTCTGGTACTTCTCGGCGACGACGAGGATCCGGTACTCCTGCTGGCCCTTGCCGCCGGCCTTCGCGGCCTTGTCGTCGGCGCGGGTGTAGGCGAAGGCCTTCGGAAGTGCGCCTTCGGAGAGGCCGCCGTTCTCCTTGACCTCGGTGGTTTCCTCGCCGTCGATGGTGAGGGAGCCGGAGATCGCGACCAGGACACCGAGGTCCGGGTACTTGGTGTGGTAGTCCCGATCCTTGATGTAACTGCGGATGGCGCGGGCCATCTGCACGGCGGAGAGGCGGGAGGCGGTGACCACCATTGCCTTGGCGCGCCCGCCGAGCCGGCCGCGGGTGTGGGCGACGAAGTGCTCGACGATCACCTGCGCGTGCTGCGACACCGTGTGCTCGTGCATGAGCGCGAACCGGGCGAGCAGGCTGTTCGCCTTTGAGGGGTCGACCTCCTTCTCGTCGCGGTTGAGGTTCGCCAGCTTCCAGTAGGTGTTGTAGGTGACGTAGTTGCGCAGCGGGTCGAGGATGAAGCCTTCCTCGATGGCCTGGCGCATGGAGTAGGTGTGGAAGGGCCGGTAGACGGTCTTGCCGTTCTCGACGCCTTCCGTGCCGAAGAGTTCGAGGGTCTTGGACTTGGGCGTGGCGGTGAAGGCGAAGTAGGAGAGGTTGGCGGCCTGGGAGCGTGCCACCGCCTTTGCCTTCAGCTGGTCGTCCACGGTGACCGTGGTTGCGCCTTCGTCGTCCGAGTCGGCGTCCAGGCCGAGGTCGCGCAGGGCGGACTTCACGGCGGTGGCGGCGTCGCCGGACTGCGAGGAGTGCGCCTCGTCGACGATGATCGCGAAGCGGGTGCCTTTGATCTCGGTGGGGTTGCGCTTGATGTAGTCGAGCAGGGCCGGGAACGAGTGCAGGGTGACCGTGACGATCTTGCCGGTGTCCCGGGAGAGGGCGCGGGCGAGTTGCTCGCTCTTCGCGCCGTGCTTCTCGTCGACCTTCACCACCAGGCCGTCCGTCTGCGAGAAGCTGCCGACTGTTTCCCGGAGTTGGGCGTCCAGGTTGCGGCGGTCGGTGATGACGATGACCTTGTCGAAGACCGGCTCGCCCGGCTTGATGCGGTTGCTGGCGACGGCCTCGGGGGACAGGGCCCTCGGGTCGGTGTTGGCGTGCAGGTCGCTGAGGCGGTGGGATAGCCAGCCGATGGTGTTCGACTTGCCGGATCCGGCGGAGGCCATGATCAGGTAGTTCTGGCCGGCGCCGTGGGTGGCCGCGTGTGCGGTGAGCTTGCGGACCACGTCCCACTGGTGGAAGCGGGGGAAGATCGTCGACTTTGTGGTGCCGCCGCCGGGCGTCTTGTGTTTCTGCTGGTGCACGAAGCGCTGGAGGAGGTCGAGCCAATTGTCCCGCTGCCAGACCTGCTCCCAGAGGTAGGACGTGGCGTACGTGCCGTGGGCCGTGGGCGCCGGGTTCCCTGCCCCGCCGGGCTGACCGGGGCCGTTCGAGCCGGTGTTGAACGGCAGGAAACGGGTTTTCTTGCCGCGCAGCTGTGTGGTGACGAAGACCAGGTCCGGGTCAACGGCGAAGTTCGCGATGACTCGCCGCGTGAAGATCAACTCGGTCGGGTCCCGGTCGGTCCGGTACTGCTCCTTGGCCTGCTCGACGCCCTGCCCGGTCAGCGGGTTCTTCAACTCGGCCGTGGCGACGGGGATGCCGTTGAGGAACAAGGCCAGGTCGAGACGGTGGCCCCAGTCGGCCTGCTTGGTGGCGTAGGGAAGTTCCCGGACGACGGTGAGGCGGTTGGCCCGGTAGCCGTCGAGGACGGAGTCGGCGGAGATCAGGTTGGGCTTGAAGTAGGCCACACGGAGACGGACTCCGCGGTCCTTGACGCCGTTGCGCAGGACATGGAGGAGGCCGTCATCGGCAATGGCCCGGTCGAGGCGCTGGGCGAAGCCGCGCTGGGCTTCGTTGGGGTTGCCGCCGTAGACGGTGAGGAGTTCGTTCCACTCGTCGGGCTGGGTCGCGCCGATGAAGGTGAACAGCTCGTTGGTGTCGAGGCCGAGGTCGGGTCGGTAGTCCTCGGGGTTCGCCTCCCGCCAACCTCGCTCGCAGAGCACGGCAACAATGGCGGACCCGAAGGAGGACTCGTCGTGCACGGGGCTCATACGGAGATTCCTTCGGTTGCGTTGCGGCCGCTGGCGGTAGTGACGTCGAACCTTCCTGTTACGGCTGCAGTGATCAGAGCTTGGCGACGTTCGGCGAGGAGGTCGAGCTGACTGTGGCATCGCTGTGAGGCCATCTGGATCACTCGGCGCTCCTCATCGAGGATGGCCATGCTTCGACGTTGCCGTTTGAGAGACGGGGCGGGTACAGGAATCTCCCGAACCGCCTCCAAGTTGATTCGTGCCCTTGTGGAACCGCGCGAGAGAAGAGCCACCTGGTCATTCACGGGTGGTGAACTGAGTGCCCAGGCTGCGTAGTCATGCAGCACACGGGACTGGTCAAGGCGTAGGCGGAAGCAGTCAGCCTTGACCATGGCCGGACCAATATGCTCAGGCACGACGCAGGCCCGCCCGAGCGGATGGTTCTGATCTCCCAGGCCCGCTACCACTAGGTCGCCGGGAAGAGCTTCGTGTCGCTTGAGCTCGTCGAAGTAGTCGAGTGGGACGTAGGCGGCGTCGTGGTCGCGGAACTCGGCTCGCCCCAGGTTGCCCAGTCTGATCACACGAGCGCCCGCGTCAGAGTAATGAGCGCTGGTCAGCGCACTGCCGAAAGGGCCATCCGTGATGGCGGTGACGAACCGGCGGATGGGAACCCAACCGGCATCCTTGCCATCCTGGGCGATCACAGTGGACCACCGGTGCGTCAACCTTTCGCCGAGCAACGCCACTTGTGTAGTACGTAGCTCCCGCAGCGAGTCGATGCGCCCCGTCTCGGCGGCGAGGAAGTCGGCGATGCGACGCTGCTCGTCCAAAGGTGGCAGCATGATGCGTTCGCTGAGGACATCGGTCGATGACAGGTGCTTGACGGTGGTCGCGAAGGTCAGGTCATTGATGATCTTCAGTGAGGACGGTAGCGCGTACGCGATGAAGCGCATGTCCACTTGTGTCCGGGGGCGGAGCAAACAAAGCCGCTGATTGAGCGCCGCCTCCCCGCGATCCCAGACGACCAGGTTGAAGTCGCCATCCATGCCGATGACGACGTCTCCGTTCCGAAGGAGCGCCGAAGGGGGAACGTGGCCCGTCACATACGTCTCGAAGGAGAGTTCGGCAAGATCCCGAATGCGGACCAGCGGGACATCCCCGTTCGGGCCGAAGCTCTCCGAGGGGAATGGGTGACCGTTGACGAGGGTGACGAGATCGCCGATGCGGCGGACGGTCCAGCCGCCCGGGAGGGTTTCCGTCCCCGATGCGGCGCGGACGTCCCATGCGAGACTCATTCCGTCACCTGCCCCAGGAGTCCCTGAATCTCCGCCTCAACAGCCTTCAGGTCCGCGTCGATCTCCGCCAACGGTCGCGGCGGTTGGTACACGTAGAAGTGCCGCGTGAACGGGACCTCGCAGCCGATCCTCGTCTTACTATGGTCGATCCACGCGTCCGGTACGTGCACGTGCACCTCCCGCACCAGGTACTCCTCGACGTCCGCACCCAACGGTACGTTCTCGTAGTCCCGAAGCTCCGCATCCGGCTCAGGCTTCCCCTTGACGAGCTGCACCTCGCCCTCCGGATCCCGTACCCCGATGACATCCCGCAGCGCCTTGTTGAACGGCGCCCCCGTAGGCCACGTCTCGCCTGCCTGCACCACCGCGTCCTTCAGTGCGAGCCAAGCCTCCTGCTTCGTGCCCCAACTCGTGCCCATCAGGGACTTGAAGGCGTCCACCAATGCCGGAGCCTGCGGCAGCTTCTGGATCGCCTTGGACGCCTCCAGTGCCGTCAGCGTCTCCTCCGTCACCGCGAACCGCAGCTTCAGCGGGCGCTCCACCGTGATCCGCTGGTAGCCGAAGTCCTCGTTGCGGAAGACCTTTACCTTGCCGTGCAGCGGGTGCTCCGCATCCTCCGCCACGGCCAGCGCCTCGCCGTACAGCTTGACCACCGTGGCGATGTGGTCCTTGCCCAGCTCCTTGCGCTTGTCGCCCAGCGACTTCCGCATCTTCTGCCACTGGTCGCGGGCGTCCAGCAGCACGACCTTGCCCTTGTGGTCCGGGCTCTTGCGGTTGGTCAGGATCCAGAAGTACGTCGAGATACCGGTGTTGTAGAACAACTGGTCCGGCAGGGCGACGACGCCCTCCAGCCAGTCGTTCTCCAGGATCCAGCGGCGGATCTCCGACTCGCCCGAGCCGGCCGCGCCCGTGAACAACGGCGAACCGTTGAAGACGATCGCGAGCCGCGAGCCGCCCCCGCCGTTTACATCCACCGGCTTCATCTTCGAGATCATGTGCTGGAGGAACAGCAGCGAACCGTCGTTGATACGCGGCAGCCCCGCCCCGAAGCGACCGGCCTCGCCCAGAGCCTTGTATTCGTGCTCGACCTCGTCCTTGACCTTCTTCCACTCCACGCCGAACGGCGGATTGGCGAGCATGTAGTCGAAGGTCTTGCGGGCGTGCCCGTCGTCGGAGAAGGAGTTGCCGAAGGCGATGTTCTCCGGGTTCTGGCCCTTGATCATGAGATCGGACCGGCAGATCGCCCAGGACTCGGGGTTGAGTTCCTGGCCGTACACCTCCACCGTGGCGTCCGGGTTGAGCTCGGTGATGAGGTCGTCCATCGCGGAGAGCATGCCGCCCGTGCCGCAGGCCGGGTCGAGGACCGTGCGCACCGTGCCGGGCAGCTGAAGTCCGTCACCGTCCGGGGCGACCAGCAGCCGCACCATCAGCTGGATGACCTCGCGCGGGGTGAAGTGCTCACCGGCCGTCTCGTTCGACTGCTCCGCGAAACGGCGGATCAGTTCCTCGAAGATGTAGCCCATGTTGTGGTTGGGCACAATCTCGGGGCGTAGGTCCAGGTCCGTGAACTTGCCGATGACCTTGTAGAGGAGCCCCGCGCTGTCAAGCCGCTTGATCTGCTGCGCGAACTCGAAGCGGTCCAGCACGCCCCGCGCGTTGTCGGAGAACGCCCCCACGTACACCTGGAGGTTCTGTGCCGCGTTCTGGGGGTCCGCCGCGATCTTCTTCAGGGTCAGGCTGGACTTGTTGTAGAAGGAGTGGCCCGACGCCCGCCGCAGGAAACGGTCCGGGTCGATCCCACTGTCCTTGTGCTGCTCCGCGATCTCGGAGACCTTCTCGCGCGTCGGCTCCAGAACACACTCCAGGCGCCGCAGCACCGTGAACGGCAGGATGACCTTGCCGTAGTCCGACTGCTTGTAGTCCCCCCGCAGGAGGTCGGCGACGGACCACGCGTGGTTCGCCAACTCCGTGTGCTTACTGCTGTTCAACTGAATCCCCGAGTTCCTTCCTGAGATGTCCCGCCCCCACCGCGCCGCAGGGTGAGCCGCGCGGGTGCCGACCAGTGTGGTCTATGTGGATGAAGGTCCGTATGCCTAACGCGGTGAATCGGCCCCGTGCGGGTGAGCTGGCCCGCCGTCCCGCCCCGGAAGCAGTTGCCCTCCGGTCAGCCCGCGTGCAAGCAGCCGTGCCGTCTCCTCCGCCAGCCGCGTCGCCCGCTGTGCCTCCGCCCGGAGCTCGTGCACGTGCCGGAACGCCTCCCCGTACCGCCGCTGCTCCTCCAACGGCAGCAGCGGCACACGCAGCCGACCCGGGCTGACCGTCAGGACCGTGCTGCCCGTCGACGCGCCCGCGATGTTCTCCTCCGCGCCCATGAACCCGGCGAGGAACCAGGCGTCCAGGCGTGCGGGGTCCGGCCGGAAGAGGTGGACGTGAGGGCCGAGCAACGCGCCGGCGTCCTCCGCGCCCGCGACCCGCGCCATTGGACCGTCCCCGCCCGCGATCGCTCGTACGAGGACGTCCCCGACGGCGATCAGCGGCGCCACGACGCCGCGCAGTTCCGCCGGGTCGCCCGTCGGACCCAACCCGCGTGAGATGTCGGAACTGGTGAGGACCGCGCGGGCCCCAGTCTCGCCGCCGTCCCGGCCTTCTGCGCGGCCCCGCGCACTCTCCGGCACCGTCCGCAGCAGGGTGAGCGCTCCGCCCCGCGAGAGGTCGGCCGCCGTCGCCGTTCGCCATGCGCGGGCCGCGGCGCCCGCGCTGCTCCACTCCTCGTGACCGGCCGTCCGCGCAAGGGACTTCGCGGCCTTGACGAGGTCCCGGCGCGTGGTGTCGACCTCCGCCGACAGTTCCGCAGGATCGACCTCGGCCCGCGACGCCCGTACGAGTCGCGCCGGGGTCAGGTCCACCACGTCGTCCAGCAGATCCACCACACCGACCGCGTGCGCGACGCCGGACTCGCCCTCGAAGGTGCCGGGACCTTCCGTGAACGCCCACCATGCCGCCAGGACCCGCGCCGTGAGCTCGGCCCAGTCCAGGGCAGTGGACCGACTCCCGCCGCCCCGGGTGCGGGATTGTCCGGCCGTACCGCCGACTCCCGCCCCCGCTCCCGTCGATGTCTCCGCCGTGTCCACGAACAGCACCGACTTGTGCTCCGGGCCGCCCGGTTCGGGCCGTTGCAGCACCCAGATCTGGAGACCGACGTGCAGCGGCACCGACGCCCCCGCCGGCAGTGCGATTACCGCCCGCAGCGCCCCACTGCGTACCAGCTCTGCCCGTACGCGACGCCCCGACGCGCGCCCGGCCGTGGCCGGCGGCAGAAGCAGGGCCGCGTAGCCACCGGGTGTCAGATGGGCCAGTGCGTGCTGCACCCACGCGAGCTCCGACTCGGCGCGGGCCGGTACGCCGTACGCCCAGCGGGGGTCGTACGCCAGCTCGTCGTGGCCCCAGTCCCGGATGCCGTACGGCGGATTGCACAGCACCGCGTCCACGACCAGGTCGGGGAAGGCGTCCGCGCGGAGGCTGTCGGCGGCTCGCACGGTGACCGTGGCCTCCGGGGCCGTCAGCATCAGGCTCACCGCGCTGCGCCGGGCCTGCACCGGGAGCGAATCCTGGCCGTACAGCTCGCGCGCTCCTCGGCGGGCGGCGGCCGCCAGCAGGGTGCCGCTGCCGCAGGCCGGGTCGAGGACGCGCGCCGGGGAGCCGGGAATCAGGCGGGCGAGCAGATCCGCGAGCGGCGCGGGGGTCTGGTAGGCGCCGGACGCGGCACTGTCCTCCAGCTCCCGCCCCGCCAGTACGGCCAGCGCGGCTTGTCCACCCTCATCGCGTACACACGCGTACAGCGCGCGCAGCACCGCCGCGTCTTCCGCCTCGAAGCGGACGGCGTCCCCGGCCGGCACGGCGTCGGCGGCGGTGGCCACATCGTGCTGCGCGCGGGCGACGAGGTCCGGGTCCGGCAGCAGTGCGGTGTCCGACAGCTCCTCCGGCGAGCGGCGGGCCGCCGCGAGGACGAGGAGCAGGAGGTCCGACGTGCCTGTGCCGCTCTGCGCGTGCAGGCGCAGGGTCGTCCGCAGCTCCTCCGAGAGACTCACCGCCGCGACGTGGCCGCGCGAGGCCAGCCAGGAACGCACCGACTCCAGGTCGTACAGCGGGCTGCTGTCCGTACCGCCGGACGGCGCAGGGAAGTCGTCGTGCCGACGGCGCCAGTTGCTGACCGTGGCACGCGTGACCCCCGCGATGCGGGAGATCTCGGCGGCGGTCACCTGGACGGATGTCTGGGGCATGGCGGGAGTCCTGACCCTCTCTGGAGTGAGCGTTAACAACCTACAACATGCGTCAAATCTGTCAACGTGTTTGACAGTGTTTTCAGTGCCATGCTTGCCTAGTAACGCTTCCGCCTTGTCGGGGAAGTTCCGTCCAGCCACCACCGAAGAAAGGAATCACCGTCGTGACTCTCCTCCAGGACCTTGCGCAGTCGATCAGCGGCGTTCAGACGCGCCGCAGCACCCTCTACTTCCTCCAGGACACGGGAAGCACATCCGCCGACCTTCGAGCCGCCCTCAACCTCAAGTACAAGCGAGACCACGGTTTTGTCGTGGAGGAGGTGACGACGGGAGGCGTGCCCGGTGTTCTCTGTCATGGCGTCATCGGTCGGCATCGCCCACCCGACTGGGCCGCTGCGGTCGGCACCCTCACCGGGCGGAAGCCGCCGGTGGAGAACCGTACGTCGGCTTGTGCGCTCCTCCTGCCGATCGACAGGGACGTCTTCGCGCTCACCTTCGGCATGGGGCACCTGCTCCTCGAACAGTCACGCATCTCGCCTGGGTTCGGGTTCAACTTCGTTCTGCGGGCCGTGCAGCCCGACGCCATCCGCCAGGTCACGCACAGCCTCATGGACGCCCGGGGGCGCACCGACAGGAGCTCGGCCGCCCAGGGGCAGCACATCCGGGCCTTCCCCATCGAGGAGTACGGCGAGGTGGTCAGCCGGCTGGTCGGGATGATCGGGCAGACCGAACTGACGATCAGCAGGTCCCGTCGGCGGACCGTCCAAGTTGCCGGCACCGACTCGTTGAAGATCCATCTGGGGGCGGCGCCTGCGGACCTCATCCAGGACCTCCGCGAGATCCGGAGCATCACCTCGCGGCAGTCCCCGGCGCCGGATTTCGAGGCCGTCGCCCGGGTGCGTCCGCTCAAGCCCGGAGACTCACGACGTACGACGCTGGAGAAGAAGCTGGACGATCTCCTCGGCGCTGGGAAGGACGCCGGGAGGCTGGCGGTCGCTGTGCCCGCCGCATGTCTGGACCAAGAGGACGGCGCCATGTCGTACCGCGTCAAGGTCGGCAGCCGTCGCCAGTTGTTCCCCTCTTTGGACGTCAGCGACGTGCTTGGCCTGCTCGAGGAGGTGCCGCCCGGTGCGCGCCTCGCTGCGCTGAAGGACGGATACGTGCAGATGTACAGCGACGAAGAGGGAGGAGCACCCATCAGTGGCCAGGTGGGAGCTCACAAGTGGCTTGCGGCGGAGATTCCTCTCGGCTCCAGCAGGTACTTCCATCACGAGGGTCGCTGGTTCGAGATCGGTGACCGGTACCTGAACGGCGTACGGAGTGAGGTCGAGGCGCTCCTGGCGGCACCGGCCGGGATCACGCTGTTTGATTGGACCTCGGTATTCAAAGAGGAGAAGGACTACAACGAGGAAGCGCGCAAGTACGGCTACGTCTGTCTGGACCGAAAGCTGATCCGGACCGCGCAGCACCCGTACGGTATCGAGGCGGCGGACCTCGTGAGCCGTGATGGCACCCTGGTCCACGTGAAGCGCGCCGACTCGTCGGCACCCCTCAGTCACCTCTTCGCTCAGGGCCGGGTGTCGGCCGACGCGCTTCGGTTCGACAGCGAGGCAAGGGTGGAGTTCGTCCGCCGCGTGCGTGAACAAGACCCCTCGCACCCCATCTCCGACGACTTCGTTCCCAGCAAGGTTGTGTACGCGATCTCGCTGAAGAGCGGGAAGCGGCTGACGACGGAGAACCTCTTCACCTTCTCGCAAATGGCGCTACTGCAAGCCGCCCGGTCTCTGCGTGCTCAGGGAATTGAGGTGGCTGTGGTCGACATCCCCACTGTTGTGGCTCAGCCGGTGTGCTGACCAGAAGTGGTCCAGTGGTCGTAGTGAGCTACGGCTGGGCGGGACCTCGTCCGTCCCCTCGACGCCTCGGACGTCGAGGGGACGGCGACGTGTCTAGCAGTCCCTGAACTCCGGCGACTGGTTCAGCACCTGGGACCGCACGGACGTGAAACGCGCGTACGTCTCCCCGTCCCGTGCCTCCGGGCGGAACGCCGCCACGCGGTGGCAGTTCTGGAAGGCCAGGGTGATGCCGAAGTGGCGCTCCAGGCTGGTGCGGATCGCGTCGCTGGCGAGGGCGCGCAGGAGTTGGCCGCGCTCCTGTTCCGACGGGGGAGGGGTCTGGTTGTCGGTGAAGTCGGCCTTGCCGTCGTGGAGGTCGGTGGCGAGGGAGGCGATCAGGTCGTAGGCGTAGGGGAGGGACGTGCGGACCGTGTCCACGAAGTCCTCCTCGCGGATGTCGCCCTGCTCGGCTTCGGCGAGGAGCTTCGGGGAGACGTCGAGAGACATGGGGGAGTGTCGTCCTGTCTGGTTGGCGGGAGGGCGGGGGCGGGAGGAGGTCAGGCGTTCGGCGGGGTGCCGCCGGGGACGTACTCCGGGTCCACCTGGGCGGCCAGGTCCTCGCCCGTGCGGGCGTCCGCCCACGCTCGGGCGTTGCGCAGGTGGAACTCGACGGCGTGACGGTGGAGCCGGTCCCAGTCGCGGGGGTGGGAGTCGACGGCCTCGCGGAGGATGGTGAGGGCGTGGCGGTTGTGCGGCTCCAGCGAGTCGAGCGCGTCCAGGCCGGCCTCCGTGCGGCCCTGTTCGGCCGCGCGGATCCAGGGGGACTGGACGAGGTGGGCCAGGAGGTCGTCCCCTACTTGTTCCTTGAGGTAGAGCAGGTCGTCCTCGCAGGTCACCTTGTTGCCGATGACCGCGATGCGGATGCCGAACTGTTCCGCGTGGTCGCGGTACTGGCGGTAGACCGAGACGCCCTTGCGGGTGGGTTCCGCCACCAGGAAGGTGAGGTCGAAGCGGGTGAACAGGCCCGAGGCGAAGGCGTCCGCGCCCGCCGTCATGTCGACCACGACGTACTCGCCGGGGCCGTCCACCAGGTGGCCGAGGTACAGCTCGACCGCGCTCAGCTTGGAGTGGTAGCAGGCCACGCCCAGGTCGGACTCGTCGAACTCGCCCGTGACCATCAGCGGGACGCCACCCGCCCGGCCGACGTGCCGCGCGTGCAGTTCGTCGTCGCCGAGGGGGCGCAGGAGGCGGGAGCCGCGTCCCGGGGGAGTCGTTTTGATCATCGCCTCGCGGGAGGTGATGCGTGGGTTCGTGCCGCGCAGGAAGTCCTTGATCTCGGCCAGGTGCTCGCCCAGGGCAGGGGCGGACTTCTCCTCGTCGCCGAGTGCCTCGGCCAGGTGCTGGTTGATGTCGCCGTCGATGGCGAGGACCGGGGCGCCGGAGCGCGCCAGGTGGCGGGAGAAGAGCGCCGACAGCGTGGTCTTGCCGCTGCCGCCCTTGCCGACGAACGCGACTCTCACGACCGCTGCACCTTTTTGAAAATGAATGTCATGTGGTTAGGTTTAGGGAGTGATCGTCGCCGCTGTCAAATTGACTGCTCCGTAGGGGTGTTGGGTGGCGTCCGAGTGGCAGGCCCCCGGCCGGTCGCCGCCTCACCCTTGATGCATATGCTGTGCAAGTGCGTGATGTGAGCATCAAAAGTTCGTTCCGGTTCCTTGCCGTCCTCGTCCTCGTCCCGGGTCTGGCAGGCTGCTTCGCCTCCCCCGGCGGGGAGTCGTCGTCGGACGGCGGGCAGCCGGGCTCGCGGCTGCGTGTCGCCCTCGCCTTCCCGCCCGCCGAGAACTTCTCGCCGTACGGTGCCGACGCCACGCTCCTCAGCCGGCTCGGCGTCACCGAGGGGCTGACCGCCCTGGACGCCAACGGTGCCGCGGCCCCCGCGCTCGCCGAGTCCTGGCGCCGCGAGAACGACCGCACCTGGCGGTTCACCCTGCGCGAGGCCACCTTCCAGGACGGTACGGACGTCACCCCGTCCGCCGTGGCCGACGCGCTCACCCGCGCCACGGAGGCGAAGCCCGTGCCCGCCGCCCTCGCCGGTGTCACCCTCGACGCCCAGGCCGACGGCAGCCGCGGCATACGGATCACCACCACCGCGGCCGACCCCGTCCTGCCCATGCGCCTGTCCAGCCCGAACCTGGCGGTCCTCTCGCCGAAGGCGTACGACAAGAAGGACACCCCCACGCCCGTCGGCACCGCCACCGGGCCCTTCGAGATCACCAAGGTCAACGGCGGCGGCTCCGCCACCCTCGACCGCTTCGACGACTACTGGGGCGGCCGCGCCCAGGCCTCCGGCATCGACGCGCGCTTCGTCAAGGACGGCACCGCGCGCGCCAACGCGGTCCGCGCCGGCGACGTCGACATCGCCGAGGCGATCCCCGTCGCCCAGGCCGCCACCCTCGACAAGGCGACCCTCAAGGAAGCCGGCACGACCCGGACGACCAGCCTTCACCTCAACACCAGGACCGGCCCCTTCAAGGACCCGAAGCTGCGCGCCGCCGCGCGGGCGGCGGTCGACTCCTCCGCCCTCGTCAAGGGCGTCTTCGAGGGGTACGCAGACCCGGGCGCGGGCCTCTACGGTCCCGCCGTCACCTGGGCCGAGAGCAAGCGGGTGAAGCCGGCTGGGCGCGCGGACGCCGCCCGGCCCGACGGCACGCGGATCACCCTCGCCACCTACGACAACCGGCCCGAACTCCCCGAGGTCGCCCAGGTCGTGCAACAGCAGCTCGAAAAGGCCGGCTTCACGGTGAGGCTGGAGGTGCGCGAGTACTCGCGGCTGGAGAGCGACGCGCTGGCCGGGAAGTTCGACGCGTTCATCGGCGCCCGCAACAGCCTGCTGGACACCGGCGACCCCGTCGGCGTCCTCGCCAGTGACTACACCTGCGACGGCGGCTACAACCTGGCCCTGCTGTGCGACAAGAACGCCGACCGGGCCGTCGAGAAGGCCGACCGGACCGACGGCACGGGGGAGCGGCAGGACGCGGCCATGGCCGCCGAGGCCGCGATCCTCGGCACGGACGCGGTCGTGCCGCTGGCCCACCAGCAGATCATCGCAGGCGTCTCCGCCAAGGTCCGGGGCGTCGTCCTCGACCCGTACGAGCGGACCCTGGTGGGCACCGGGACGCGTCGCTGACCGCCTCCCGCCGGGGTCCGCCCCCAACTCACGCGGGCAGCTTGGTGTCGATCACGCAGCTGATCTCGACCGCCTGCCCGGGGAAGGTGAGTTCGGTGACCCCCAGGGCCGTGCTGACCGGGCGGTGAGTGCCGAAGTACGCCCGGTTGCCCTCCGCCACCGCGTCGGCGTTCTTCACCAGGTCCACCACGTACAGCGTCTGGGAGACGATCTGGTTGCGCGTGACGCCGTAGTGGGCCAGCACCTTGTCGATGTTGGCGTAGGTCCCCTGCAGCTGAGTGGCGATGTCGTCGGTCGGGCGGAAACCGCCGGCCTCGTCGAACGAGAGCTGTCCGGAGACGTGGATCAGATCGCCGGACCTGATCGCCTGCGCGTAGCCGAAGTGGCTCTCGGCCGGTATGGCGTGGTCGTAGACATCGATCGAGGTCATGGTTCCCGTCCTTCCGTCGAGCGCAGAACTCCGCGCTCTCTTGTGGTTACTGGGAAACCGTAGGAGAGTGTGGGCCGACCTGGAAGAACGCACTTTTACGTGACTGGGGAACCAGATGGTGACCAAGCAGTTGAGGGACCTGCCGGAGAACGCGGACCTGCGGCGGGCCGACTCCCTGGCGCGGGAGATCTTCTCGGACGTCGCCAACAAGTGGGCGCTGCTGATCATCGAGGCCCTCGGTGAACGCACCCTGCGCTTCAGTGAGTTGCGTGACGAGGTCGAGGGCGTCAGCCACAAGATGCTCACGCAGAACCTGCGGATGCTGGAGCGCAACGGCCTGGTCGACCGGGAGGTGCATCCCACCGTGCCGCCGAAGGTCGAGTACACCCTCACCGAACCGGGCCGGGCCCTGCGCGCCACGGTCGACCTGATCTGCGGCTGGACCCATGAGCACCTCCGGCACATCGAGTCGGCGCGCGACCGGTTCGACGCCTGACCGGCCGGGGCGTCAGCTCGCGACCAGTTCCCGCACCGGCCGCCGGGCGGAGGTCTCCGAGACCCGCGAGGTCCGGTACAGCCACAGCACATCACGCCCGAACGACCACACCAGCAGGCCCAGAGCCAGGGCCGCCACCCCGAAGTTGGCCGCGTACGGCAGCAGATCGGCGCCCGCCAGCAGCAGGAGCACGCCCTGGAGCGCGGCGACCGTCTTGCGGGCGGTGCTCGGCGGGAGCGCGGCGGTCAGCCAGGGCCAGACCCGGGCGGCGGCGACGAAGACGTACCGCATCCCGCCGATCAGCAGCACCCACGGGCCCAGTTGCATCGACACGTACACGCTCAGCACCAGGATCAGGAACGCGTCGACCTCCATGTCGAAGCGCGCGCCCAACGGGGTCGAGGTGCCCGTGCGGCGGGCGACCTTGCCGTCGACGCCGTCGAGGATCAGGGCCACCGCCGTCAGGCCGACGAACAGCGACACGGGCGGCGAGCTCTGGAAGGAGTCCGCGACCAGCGCGGTGACCCCGCCGACGAGGGTCGCCCGGCCGAGGGTGACCCGGTTCGCCGCGCCGAACGACTGCAGCCGGGAGCGGTACAGGGCCCGGGAGAGCACCGCCCAGGTGGCGATCGCGAACGCGAGGCCGGTCAGCCAGCCCGCAGGGCCCATCCCGATCGCCGTGCCGATCAGGGCCAGCAGCAGGATCTGCACTCCCGCCCCCAGGGCGGTCTCCTGCTGGAGCCTCGCGTCGTACGTGTTGTTCAGGGCCACCGAACACCCTCCGGCCGTGTGACAGAGTCGATCAACGCCGCTACCTTGTGCGCGGCCTGTGCACCCCTCGGTACGCAAGCAGCTTCCCGATCGTTCAGGAGGACTTCGATGAAGCACACCGGACGCGCGTTCTGGATCGACTCGCCTGGGCGAGGCGAGATCCGGGACGTCGCCCTGCCGGACCCGGGCGAGGGCGAGGTGCTGGTCCGCACGCTGTTCTCCGGCGTGAGCCGGGGCACGGAGACGCTCGTCTTCCGCGGCGGTGTGCCGGTCAGCCAGCACTCGGCCATGCGGGCACCGTTCCAGGAGGGCGACTTCCCGGGCCCGGTGAAGTACGGCTACCTCAACGTCGGTGTGGTGGAGGAGGGACCCGAGGCGCTCACCGGCCGTACGGTGTTCTGCCTCTACCCGCACCAGACCCGCTTCGTCGTCCCGGCGAGCGCCGTCACGCCCGTACCGGACGCCGTGCCGGCCGAACGGGCCGTGCTCGCGGGGACCGTGGAGACCGCCGTCAACGCCCTGTGGGACGCCGCGCCCCTGATCGGCGACCGGATCGCCGTGGTCGGCGGGGGCATGGTCGGCTCCTCCGTGGCCGCGCTGCTCGCCCGGTTCCCCGGCGTCCGCGTCCAGTTGGTCGACGCCGACCCGGGCCGGGCCGGCATCGCCAAGGCCCTGGGGGTCGGCTTCGCCTCGCCCGAGGACGCCCTCGGCGAGTGCGACCTGGTCGTCCACGCCAGCGCCACCGAGCAGGGCCTCGCCAGGTCCCTGGAACTCCTCACCGTCGAAGGGACCGTGCTCGAACTGAGCTGGTACGGCGACCGGCAGGTGAGCGTGCCGCTCGGCGAGGCCTTCCACTCCCGGCGGCTCGTCATCCGCTCCAGCCAGGTCGGCACGGTTTCCCCGGCCCGGCCGAACCGCACCTATGCCGACCGGCTCGCCCTCGCCCTGGACCTGCTCGCCGACCCGGCCCTCGACGCCCTCGTCACCGGCGAGTCCGCCTTCGAGGACCTGCCGGACGTGCTGCCGAAGCTCGTCTCCGGCGAGATTCCCGCGTTGTGCCACCGCGTCCGCTACGACGAGAGTGCCTGACCTGAGAAAAGACGTACCGGAGGCTGAACAGGGGAAGGCAAGGAGCCGTACTACTCGGCATCCCCGGCAGCCATGGCGGGGGAGCAGAGACGCGCCGCACCTGGAGGGTCGTCCGTTGTTCAGCATCACCGTCCGCGATCACATCATGATCGCCCACAGCTTCCGTGGCGACGTCTTCGGACCGGCGCAGCGCCTGCACGGGGCCACGTTCCTCGTGGACGCCACGTTCCGGCGCGAACAGCTGGACGAGGACAACATCGTCGTCGACATCGGGCTCGCGACCCAGGAACTCGGGGCGGTGGTGAGCGAGCTGAACTACCGCAACCTCGACAACGAGCCCGACTTCGCCGGTGTCAACACCTCCACGGAGTTCCTCGCCAAGGTCATCGCCGACCGGCTCGCCGAGCGCATCCACAAGGGCGCGCTGGGCGAGGGCGCCAAGGGCATCGCGGGTCTGACCGTCACCCTGCACGAATCGCACATCGCGTGGGCGAGTTACGAGCGTGCGCTGTGACCGACACGACGATCGAACGGCCCGAACACAGCGGGCCGGCACCGGCGCGGCTGAATTATGTACCCGTGCAGCACGCCAGCCTGAAGAACGCCGAGATCATCCCCATGTCCCTGCGCACCGTGCACTTCGTGCTGCCGGGCGGCGTCGACGACCCGGCAGCGCCGAGCGGCGGCAACGCCTACGACCGGCGCGTGTGCCTGGACCTGCCCGGCTTCGGCTGGCAGGTGACCAAGCACGCCGTGGCCGGTGACTGGCCCCGGCCGGGGGCGGCGGCCCGTACCGAACTCGCCCGCGCCCTGAGCGGCTTGCCCGACGGTGCCGTCGTCCTGCTCGACGGGCTGGTCGCCTGCGGCGTCCCGGAGATCGTCGTGCCGGAGGCGGAACGATTGCGCATGGCCGTCCTCGTCCACCTCCCGCTCGGTGACGAGACGGGGCTCGACCCGGCCGTGGCCGCCGAACTCGACGCCAGGGAACGGGCGGTGCTGCGGGCGGTGCCGGCGGTGGTCGCCACCAGCGACTGGGCGGTCCGCCGTCTGGTCGCCCACCACGGCCTTCCCCCGGAGCGAGTGCACGTCGCGGCCCCCGGCGCCGACATCGCGCCGCTCGCGCCCGGCACCGACGGTGTGTCACGGCTGCTGTGCGTGGCCGCCGTGACCCCGCGCAAGGGACAGCACCGGCTGGTGGAGGCGCTGGCCACGGTGACCGACCTGCCGTGGAGCTGCGTGTGCGTCGGCAGTCTCACCCAGGACCCCGAGTACGTCGCCCATCTGCGGTCCCTCATCGCCGAGCACGGCCTTCAGGACCGGCTGCAGCTGGCGGGCCCGCAGTCCGGCGCCGCACTGGACGCCAGTTACGCCACCGCCGACCTGATGGTGCTCACCTCCTACGCCGAGACGTACGGCATGGCCGTGACCGAGGCACTGGCGCGTGGCATCCCGGTCATGGCCACGGACGTCGGCGGGCTCCCCGAGGCGGTCGGCCGCGCCCCCGACGGCGGCGTGCCCGGCATCCTCGTCCCGCCGGAGAACCCCGCCGCCATCGCCGCCGAACTGCGCGGCTGGTTCGGCGAGGCGGACGTACGCCGTCGCCTCAAGGCCGCCGCCCGCAGCCGCCGCGCCGCCCTCGGCGGTTGGGCGACGACCGCACAGAGCCTGGCGGCGGTACTGCGCCGGCTCCCGACCGACCCCCGGAGGGCCGCATGACGAACCCGGCGACGACCCACCAGAGCGGGACGATTCCGGCCCAGCCCGGGCCGAGGGAGGCTGCCGAGTCGATGAACGGCATGGTCGAGGACGCGGGGCCGAGCGGGTATCCCGGGGCGTGGCAGGCCGCCGAGTCCGCGGATGCCGTCATCCCGGGCGCGGGCCCCTCCGGCACACCCGGCGCGCGGCCCACCGTGAAGCTGCGTGAGGCCGACCCCGACGATCCGCCCCGTTACGCGCCCGAGTGGCTGGAGCTGAGGGAGCCGGCCGATGCCGCCGCGCGGGCGCACGATCTGCTCGACCCGTTGCGCATCCGGCTCGCCAACCTGCCGGGCAAGTCCGGCGGTGTCGTCATCCACGACCTCGGGTGCGGTACCGGCTCGATGGGCCGCTGGCTGGCCGCGTGTCTGGACGGTGCGCAGCACTGGGTCCTGCACGACCGTGACCCCTATCTGCTGCACTTCGCCGCCGTCGCGTCCCCGCGTACCGCCGCCGACGGCAGCCGGGTCACCGTGGAGACGCGGCGCGGCGACGTCGCCCGCCTCACCGCGGACGCCCTGCGCGGCGCGTCCCTGGTGACGGCGTCCGCCCTGCTGGACGTCCTCACCCGCGAGGAGGTCGACGCCCTCGCCGCCGCCTGCGCCGGAGCCGGCTGCCCCGCCCTGCTGACGTTGTCCGTCGCCGGCCGCGTGGAGCTGACGCCGTCGCACCCGCTGGACTCGGAGATCGCCCAGGCGTTCAACGACCACCAGCGCCGCGACGGTCTGCTCGGTCCCGACGCGGTGTCGGCGGCGGCCGAGGCGTTCTCCGAGCACGGCGCGACGGTACGGCTGCATCCGAGTCCGTGGCGGCTCGGTCCCGAGCAGGCCGCGCTCACCGAGCAGTGGCTGCGCGGCTGGGTCGGTGCCGCCGTCGAGGAGCGTCCCGGCCTGCGCGCCGCCGCCGACGCCTATCTGGCCGAACGTCTGGCCGCCTGCGCCGCCGGCCGGTTGCGCGTCACCGTCCACCACACCGACCTGCTGGCCCTGTGCCGCCCGGCGGGCGGAGCGTCATGAGCCCGCGGGCGGGGACGGACGTCGCGCCACGGGGCGCGGTGACGGGGAGGCGTGCGCGGCGGAAACCCGCTGACACCGTCCGGTTGCCCGAGTCCGCCGGCGGCCGGGGCCGACCCGGTGGAACGAGTGCTCCCGCGTCGTCCTCGGCCGCCGCCGAGCCGTCGCTCCGGGTCGCCGCCACGGTCGCGGACGGGCTGTCGGCGGCCGGCCGCGGCCTGCCTTCGCCCGCCGCGGCCGCCGCGGCCGGCACGGCCGTCGTGCCCCTGGCCGATCCGGACGTGCCGTGTCCGGGCGCCGGCGACACGGGCGCGCGCCGACTCGGCGAGCCGGCCCTCTCCCCCCGCCCCGCCGCGGACGCCGAGACCCCGAGGCCCATGACCGGCCCCGTCCGCTCCACCCTCGGCCGGCTCGGCTCCCGCAAGGTCCGTACGCACCTCGGCACCTTCGCCGGAGTCGTCATCCTCGGCGTCCTGCTGTGGCGGCTGGGCACCGGGGTCTTCCTGGACGGGCTGCGCCGCATCGACGGGACGTCCCTGGTGCTGGCGCTCGGGATCGGCCTCGTCACCACCGTGTTCAGCGCGTGGCGATGGGCGCTCGTGGCCCAAAGCCTCAGGATCCGGCTGCCGTTCGGGCCAGCCGTCGCCGACTACTACCGTGCGCTGTTCCTGAACGCGGCGCTGCCCGGCGGTGTGCTCGGTGACGTGCACCGGGCGGTGCGGCACGGGCAGAGCGAGGGAAACGTGCGGCGGGGCGTGAAGGCCGTCGTCCTCGAACGGGCCGCCGGGCAGATCGCGTTGTTCGCCGTCGGGGCCGTGGTCCTGCTGACCATGCCGTCCCCGGTGCTGGACCAGGCCCGGCACATCGCCCCGCTCGCGGTCCTGGCCGCCCTCGGCGCACTCGCCGTCGTCCTCGCCCTGCGTATGAACCGCCCGGCGCCCTCCCGCCGGGGCCGGGCGGTGCGCGCCCTGCTCGCCGAGGCACGTGAGGGGCTGTTGTCCCGCCGCAACGGGCCCGGTGTCATCGTCTCCTCCGTGGTCGTCCTGGCCGGTTACGTCGCCATGTTCGTCCTCGCCGCCCGCGTCGCCGGAGTCGCCGCCTCCGTGGCCGTACTGGTGCCGCTCGCCGTACTCGCGCTGCTGGCCATGGGCCTGCCGCTGAACGTCGGCGGCTGGGGGCCGAGGGAAGGCGTCACCGCCTGGGCGTTCGGCGCCGCGGGCCTGGGCGCCGGCCGGGGACTCGCCGTGGCGGTGGTCTACGGGGTGCTCAGCCTCGTGGCGAGTCTGCCCGGCCTGGTCGTGCTCGTCGCCCGCTGGTACGCGGGCCTGCGTGCCGGGCCCGGGCCCGCCTCACCGGTCCCCGGACCCGGCCCCGTGACCGTGGCCGGCTACTCGTCGGAGGTCAGCAGCGAGAAATACGCCCCGAAGGAATCCGCCAGGCTCGCCAGGAGTTCCTTCCCTTTTTCCGCAGAACCCAGCGAAGGACGGCCGATGACACCGGAATCGGTATAACCGGACATGCCGAGGGTGAGCAGATGACGCCGGTCGTCAGCGACGAAATCGGAAGTCTCATAACCGGGTCGGAGCATTTCGGGATGAGCGTGCAGAAGGATGGAGGTCTCTATTTCCCCCGCGTGCATGTCGGTGAGCAGCGAGGCGACCACACCCGCCCGCTCCCGCGCCGCCTCCCAGTCCTCCGGGGCCGGGAACAGCGCCATCCGCTCGCCGCGGGCGGAGGATTCCTGAACGACGTTGCCCAGCACGTAGTTTCCGCCGTGCCCGTTGACCACCACCAGGGCGTCGACGCCCGACCGGCGGAGCGAAGCCGCTATGTCCCGTACCACCGCATGAAGGGTCACCGAGGAGATGCTCACGGTCCCCGGCCAGGCCGCGTGCTCGTGCGAGCAGGAGATCGTCACCGGAGGAAGGAGGTGCACCGGGTACGCGCCGGCTATCTCCCGCGCGACGGCACAGGCGACGAGCGTGTCGGTCGCCAGCGGAAGATACGGACCGTGCTGCTCGAAGCTGCCCACGGGAAGCACCGCGACCTGCCGTGAGACACCGGCGCCCCGCGTCCGTACGTCTTCCGTGGTGTCCGCCGGCACCAGATCACTCATAACGACACGGCCTTTCGTCTCTGCTTAGGAACTCGAGAATCATGACAGAAAAAATTGGCGTACTCGGCAAGAAGTCACCGCAGCGGACCGGCGTGGAACGCGTCGTGAATGCGCCCTTGCCCACCGTGTACGGGAAATTCCAGGCGGTCGGCTACCTGGACCACGACCGCGGTGACGAACAAGTGGCGCTGGTCTACGGGGACCTCGGCACCGACGACGTGCTCATCCGGCTGCACTCGGAGTGCCTGACCGGCGACGCCTTCGGCTCCCAGCACTGCGAGTGCGGCGACCAGTTGGACGCCGCCCTGCGCGCGGTCGTCGCCGAGGGCGCCGGTGTCGTCGTCTACCTCAGAGGGCATGAGGGCCGCGGCATAGGCCTGCTCGCCAAGCTGCGCGCGATGGCCCTCCAGGCGGAGGGCCTGGACACCGTCGAGGCCAACCTCGCCCTCGGCCTGCCGGTGGACGCCCGCGACTACGGCGTGGCCGCCCGGATCCTGGACGACCTGGGCGTCAACTCCGTCCGCCTGATGTCCAACAACCCGCGCAAGCGCGAGGCACTGCTCAGCCACGGCATCAAGGTCGCCGAGCAGGTGCCCCTGCTGATCCCGCCGTGCGAGAACAACATCACCTATCTGCGGACCAAGCGGGAGCGCCTCGACCACCACCTGCCCCACCTCGACGCGGTGGTCAGTTCCTCCTGAGACGCCGGGGCCGGATTCGGGTGCCCCTCGACGTGACCTGGGCGTATCGGCGCGCGACCCGCGGGCGGGCCGCGTACGCTTCGTGGACATCCGCCCCTTGAGCGCCGGTCCTCGGCGGCCGGCGCCTCACGTCCGGAGGCCCACCCGGTATGACCGAGCTCCATCTGTGGCTGCGCCACGAGGCCCGAACGACCGAGCGGCGCACGCCGGTCGTGCCCGACGACGCCCGGCGGCTCGTCGAGAACGGAGTGGCCCTGACCGTCGAGGACTCCCCGCAGCGGGTCTTCCCGATCGAGGAGTACGAGGCGGCCGGCTGTCGCGTCGCCCCCGCGGGCTCCTGGGTGTCGGCCCCGCGGGACGCCGTCGTGCTCGGCCTGAAGGAACTGCCGGGTGAACCGGCCGAGCTGACGCACCGTCACATCTTCTTCGGCCACGCCTACAAGGGCCAGCCCCAAGCGGCCGGTCTGCTGCGCCGGTTCGCCGCCGGGGGCGGGGCGCTGTTCGACCTGGAGTACCTGGTGGACGACAGCGGGCGTCGCCTCGCCGCCTTCGGGTTCTGGGCCGGCTACCTCGGCGCGGCCCTGGCGGTGCTCCAGCACCGCGGCCGGCTGCGGGCACCGCTGACGCTCACGACGAAGGAGGCCCTGGACGAGACGCTGAAGCCCGCAGCGGACGACGCCGGGTTCACCGGTCTGGTCATCGGCGCCCTGGGACGCAGCGGCCGCGGTGCCCGCACCGCGTTCGCCACCGCCGGTGCGGACCCGACCTGCTGGGACCTGGCCGAGACCCGCGACCTGGACCGCCGCGCCCTGCTGGAGCACGACGTGATGGTGAACGCGGTGCTCGCCACCAGCCCGGTCCCGCCCTTCCTCCGCGAGCAGGACCTCGACAGCCCGGACCGCCGCCTGCGCACCCTGTGCGACGTGACCTGCGACGTCGGCTCCCCGCTCAACGTCCTTCCGGTGTACGACGAGACCACCGACTGGGACGAGCCCGTCCGCCGGCTGCGCGAGCACCCCCCGCTCGACCTGATCGCCATCGACAACCTGCCCTCCCTGCTGCCGCTGGAGTCCAGCGCCGACTTCTCCGCCGCCCTCCTGCCCCACCTGCTCGACTTCGGCGTCACCGGGCCCTGGGGACGCTGTCTGGACCGGTTCCGTCAGGCATGCCGTGAACACGGCCTCGACAAGGGGGGGACCCATGACCACTGACCCGGTATCCGCCAGCGGCACCGTCCACTGGATCGGCGCCGGCCTGTCCACGGGCAGCGGTCTGGCCACGCTGTGCGACACCGCCGAGCGCGTACGGCTCTGGCACCGCACCGAGAGCCGCGCGGCCGACGCCCTCGACCGGCTGGGCCTCGCCGGACGGGCCGAGCCCCGCGCGTACACACTGCCCGCCCTCGCCGCCGAACTGGCGCCCGGCGACGTCGTGGTGTCCATGCTGCCCGCGTCGGAGCACGCGCCGCTGCTCGCCGAGTGCGTCCGGCTCGGGGCGCACTTCGCGTGCTCCAGCTATGTGTCCGAGGCGGTCCTCGACCAGGTGCCCGCCGCCGAGAAGGCCGGGGTCGTCGTCCTCACCGAGGCCGGGCTGGATCCGGGCATCGACCACCTCTTCGCCCACGCCCTCGTCGCCCGCGCCCGTGAGGCCATCGGCGACGAGACGCCCGCCTCGTACAGCCTCACGTCGTACTGCGGCGGCGTCCCGGCCGTCCCGAACGACTTCACCTACCGCTTCAGCTGGGCACCGGCGGGTGTCCTCAACGCCCTGCGCTCCCCGGCCCGTTACATCGAGGGCGGCACCGAGACGGTCGCCGGCCGCCCGTGGGAGGCGACCCGGCGGCACGTCGTCGAGGGGGAGACCTTCGAGGTCTACCCCAACCGCGACAGCGTCCCCTTCGTCGCGCAGTACGGACTGCCGGACGCCTGGACACCGCGCACGTTCGTACGCGGCACCCTGCGTCTGGAGGGCTGGCTGCGCGCCTGGGACGGCGTCTTCGAGGAGCTGAAGCGGGGCGACGACGACCGGATCACCGCCCTCGCCCAGGAACTGGCCGCCGCCTACCCCACCACGGACGACGACCGCGACCGGGTCGTCCTCGCCGTGTCGCTGGACGTCCGGGCCGGGACCGGGCGGACCTGGGCGGGCGGCTACCTGCTGGACCTGGTGGGCGACGCGCGGGAGAGCGCGATGGCCCGCTGCGTCTCGCGCACCCTCGCCCTGGGCGTCCGCCACGTCCTGGACGGCTCCCTGCCGCCGGGCCTGAACCGCGCCGCCGGGACGGCGGCCCGGTCCGAACAGTGGCTGAGTGAACTCGCCCGGCACGGCGTCGAGTTCACACTCCGCGTCGACCAGTAGCGGGGCTCAGCCCGACACGGCCTCGTGGACGAATCTCTTGAGGTCGCGGAAGACCGTGTGGGAGGACCTGGGCCGTACCTGCGTCATGAACTGCACCGTCAGGTCGCGGCCCGGGTCGACCCAGAACGTCGTCGTGGCCACCCCGCTCCAGCTGTAGGCACCGAGCCCGGACGGCGCCTGGGTGCGGGACGGGTCGATCACCACGGACACGCTGAGCCCGAAGCCGAGCCCCTCGTTGCCGGGCTCGTCGTGGGCCGGGCGGCTGCCGAAGGCACGCAGGTCGGCGCCGCCGGGCAGGTGGTTGCGGGTCATCAGGTCCACCGTCTCCGGCGTGAGCAACCGGACGCCGTCGAGCTCGCCCCGGCGGCGCAGGAACTCCATGAAGCGGTGGTAGTCGTGGGCGGAGGCCACCATGCCGCCGCTGCCGGACAGGAACCGCGGCCGGCCGCCGCGCAGCGGCAGCCCGGGGATCCGCTCGATGCCGCCGCCCTCCTTCTCCCCGTACATCTCGGACAGCCTGGGCGCCTGCTCGTCCCTGACGTGGAACCCCGCGTCCGTCATGCCGAGCGGGCCGAAGATCCGCTCGGCACAGAACACGTCCAGCGGCTGCCCCGACACGACCTCGATGACCCGGCCCAGGACATTGCTCGCCA
Source organism: Streptomyces caelestis (assembly GCF_014205255.1). Classification (GTDB taxonomy): domain Bacteria; phylum Actinomycetota; class Actinomycetes; order Streptomycetales; family Streptomycetaceae; genus Streptomyces; species Streptomyces caelestis. Next base: position 7,555,716 of record NZ_JACHNE010000001.1, read on the forward strand.
CCGAGTAGTTCCACTGCGTGCCCGGCTCGAACTGCAACGGCAGACGCGCGTACGCCTCGATCGTCTCGGCCAGGTCCGCGCCCGGCCGCACCGACGACTCCAGACCGGCCTCGCGGTACAGGGCGTCCACCGGGTGGGTGTGGTAGAAGCCGAAGGTCAGGCCCGAGGTGTGGGTCATCAGGTGCCGGACGAGTATCGGGCCGGTGGCCGGGCGGGTCCGGACGTCGGGCCCGGAGCCGCCGACGTAGACCCGCGGTTCGGCGAAGGCCGGCAGGTGGTCGGCGACCGGGTCGTCCAGTGACAGCCGGCCCTCCTCCACCAGCAGCAGCGCGGCGACCGCGGTGACCGGTTTCGTCATGGAGTAGACCCGCCACAGCGTGTCCGGCTCGACGGGCCGACCGGCCGCGATGTCGCGCAGACCGTACGTCGTGAGGTGGGCGACGCGTCCGGCACGGGCGACGGACACGAGGAAGCCCGGCAGCCGGCCCTCGTCGACGAACCGGGCGAAGTGCCGGTCCAGGCGGCCCAGCGCCTCCGGATCCAGCCCGGCCTCACCCGGGTCGACGTCTTGTCGCAGCTGTGCCATCGCTCATCCTCCGTCGCGCTCGTCGAGGTGAGATCCGGCATACCCCGCCCGAACCGCCTCAGACCCCATCCTCGTGAAGGAACCATTCATGATCACGCAGGAACAGGTGAACGGTCCGATCTTGCCGGGCGCCACCGGGTGAGTACGGGCAGCGGCACAGGTGACTTGATAGGCAAGTCTCTACTTGCCTATCGTTGGGGGTATGGCGGAGGATGTCTTCAAGGCGCTGGCCGACCCCACCCGTCGGCGCATCCTGGACGAGCTGGCCGAACGGGACGGCCAGAGCCTGTTCGAGATCTGCACGCGGCTGGTGACCAAGCACGGTCTGGGGCTGTCGCGCCAGGCGGTCAGTCAGCATCTGGCCGTACTGGAATCGGCGGGTCTGGTCGTTTCACGGCGCGAGGGCCGCTACAAGTTCCACGACCTGAACACCGAACCCCTTGAGCGCGTCATGACGCGATGGCTCAAGCCCGACGCAGCGGAGGACATCTCATGAGGATTCACATCACCAGCGTCTTCGTCGACGACCAGGACAGGGCCATGCGCTTCTACACCGAGGTACTGGGCTTCGTGAAGAAGCACGACGTCCCCGTGGGCGCGGACCGGTGGCTGACCGTGGTCTCGCCGGAGGATCCCGACGGGACGGAGCTCCTGCTGGAGCCGTCCGGCCATCCCGCGGTGCAGCCGTACAAGACGGCGCTGGTCGAGGACGGCATCCCGGCCGCCTCCTTCGCCGTGGACGACGTCCAGACGGAATTCGACCGGCTGCGCGGTCTCGGTGTGCGGTTCACCCAGGAGCCGCTGGAGATGGGCAGCATCACCACGGCGGTGCTGGACGACACCTGCGGCAACCTGATCCAGCTCGTCCACACCAAGGCCTAGGCTCCAGGGCCCAGGACCGATGGCCGATGTCACGCGGCGGCCGGCTTCCTAAGCTGCGAGGCGGATCCCGCCGTAGACCAGGACGCCACGAGAAGAGGCCACCATGCCCGTGAACGGTCGCAGCCACATCCGGATCGCCCGTCCCTCCCGCGACCTCGCGGCGGCCGAGCGGTTCTGGCGGGAGGGGCTCGGGCTCAGTGTCGTGTGGCGGTCCGAGGGTGGATCCGAACCGGGCCACCACGACCTGCTGATGCTCGGCTGGCCCGACGCCGGCTGGCATCTGGAGCTCGTGCACGAGCGGGCCCGGCCGGTGGAGCCCCGCCCCACCGAGGAGGATCTGCTGGTCGTCTACGCCGACGACCCGGTCCCGGACGACCTGATCGCCCGCTTGGAGCGGCACGGCGGCAAGCGGGTCGCATCCCCCAACCCCTACTGGAACGAATGGGGCGTCACCGTCGAGGACCCCGATGGATATCGCCTGGTGCTGTGCCGCCGGGCTTGGTCCAACAGCTGAAAGACCAGCCGACCCGCGCCCGGCCGACCACCCGCCGCCGGGCCCGGGTGGGCCCGGCAGGGAGGGGGCAGGGCTCAGGCCGTCACCTTCTCCGGCTTCGTCGTCGGCCGGGCCGAACGTTCCCCCAGGGCCTCCGTCGGAATCCGGTGCGTCTCGCGAGCCGTCAGGGCGGCGATGACCGGCGGCACGCACAGGGCCGCCGTGAACAGGGCCACCGCCGGCCAGTCGTCGCCGCCCGGCCCCGCGATCCGCGCGGCGAACGTCACCGCGAAGCCGGCCGCCGCGAAGCCGATCTGCGTGCCGATGGCCACGCCGGACAGCCGGACCCGGGTCGTGAACATCTCGCCGTAGAAGGCGGGCCACACACCGTTCGCGGCGCTGTAGACCACGCCGAAGCAGAGGACGCCCAGCAGGAACGTCAGCGGGTACGAGCCCGTGGAGACGGCCCACAGGTACAGGAACATCGTCACCGCGCTGCCGGCCGCGCCGATCAGGTACACCGGGCGGCGGCCGATCCGGTCGGACAGCGTGGCCCACAGCGGGATCGCGGCGAGTGCGACGAGGTTGGCCAGGGCCCCCACCCACAGCATGGCGGTGCGCGACATGCCCACCGCGTCGCTGGTGGCGTAGGCCAGCGCCCACACCGTGAAGATGGTGCTGACCGAGGCGATGAGCGCGCCCGCGATCACCCGCAGCACATCCGCCCAGTGCTCGCGCAGCAGCACGAGCAGCGGCAGTTCGGCGACGCCCTCCTCGGCGGCCTGCTGGGCGAAGGCCGGGGTCTCGTCCAGCTTGCGCCGGATGACCCAGCCGGCGACGGCGACTCCGACGCTCAGCCAGAACGGCACCCGCCAGCCCCAGGACAGCAACTGCTCCTCGGGCATCGCGGCGACCGGGATGAACACCAGCGTGGCCAGCAACTGCCCGCCCTGCGTGCCACTGAGGGTGAAGCTGGTGAAGAAGCCGCGCCGGCCCGGCGGCGCGTGCTCCAGCGTCATGGAGTTGGCGCTGGCCTGTTCGCCCGCCGCCGAGATGCCCTGGAGCACCCGGCACAGCACCAGCAGGACCGGGGCCAGCGTGCCGACCTGGTCCCGGGTCGGCAGACAGCCGATCAGAAACGTCGACAGGCCCATCAGCATCAGCGTGAAGACCATGATCTTCTTGCGGCCGAGCCGGTCGCCGAAGTGCCCGAGCACCAGCGCGCCGACCGGGCGGGCGGCGTACGCGACGCCGAACGTGGCGAGCGACAACAGGGTCGCGGTGGCCGGGTCGGACTCGTCGAAGAACACCTCGGGGAAGATCAGCGCGGCGGCGCTGCCGTAGATGAAGAAGTCGTAGTACTCCAGGGCGCTGCCGATCCAGGCGGCGGTCGCGGCTTTCCTGGGCTGACCGGGCGGGGCTGCGGCCCCTTCGGGCATGGCGGGGACGGACACGGCGGCTCCTTGGGGGGCTCCACACCATAGGCGGAGGGAACAGAAGGACGAGCGAAAGGGATGTGCCGGATCGCGGCTAATTAACCCACTGGGTAGTTAGTAGGCGATGGCTAGGGATGCTGCGCCCGAGTGCCGCCGGTGTCAAGGGGTCGTGCGCCGGACGTTCAGTCCGCCGTGCGCTCCGCCGTCAGATACGCGATCACCATGTCGCCCAGCATGGTGCGGTAGTGCGCGCGCTGCGCCGGGTCGACCAGGTCGCGGCCGAACAGCGCGCCGAAGGTGTGCCGGTTGGAGACCCGGAAGAAGCAGAAGGAGGAGATCATCGCGTGCAGGTCGACGGCGTCGACGTCCGCCGTGAACAGCCCTGACCTGCGGCCTTCCTCCAGGATGCGGCGGATCACGTCCAGGGCGGGGGAGCCGATCCTCCCCAGCTTCCCGGAGGCGGCGATGTGCTGCGCCTCGTGGATGTTCTCGATGCTGACCAGGCGGATGAAGTCCGGGTGTTGCTCGTGGTGGTCGAAGGTCAGCTCGGCGAGGCGCCGGATGGCCGCCACGGGGTCGAGGTGGTCGACGTCGAGCTGCTGCTCGGCCTCCCGGATCACGCCGTAGGCCCGCTCCAGCACGGCCGTGAACAGCTGCTCCTTGCCGCCGAAGTAGTAGTAGATCATGCGCTTGGTGGTGCGGGTGCGGGCGGCGATCTCGTCCACCCGGGCCCCGTCGTAGCCGGCCCGGGCGAACTCCTGCGTGGCGACGTCGAGGATCTCGGCCTGGGTGCGGGCGGCGTCACGGACGCGCTCGCGCTCGCCAGGACGTGCCGGTTCTTCGACGCTGGTCATCAGGTTCCTTCGGGCGGAGGGGCCGGTGCCGGTGATTGTAGAAGCAGGGCCCGCGTCCCACCGGGGGCTTCCCGCGGTTCCGCTCGGCTGGTATAGCTAACGTACTGGTTCGTACATTAGTGAGCCGCTCGGGAGGCCCGTGTGCCCAAGGACTCGTATCTCGTCGGACTGATCGGTTCCGGCATCGGCCCGTCGCTGAGCCCGGCGCTGCACGAGCGGGAGGGCGACCGGCAGGGCCTGCGCCTGCTGTACCGGCTGATCGACATCGACCCGCTGGGAGTGCCGCCCGAGGCGGTGGGCGATCTGGTGCGGGCCGCCCGCGACCTCGGGTACGACGGGCTCAACATCACGCACCCCTGCAAGCAGCTCGTCATCGAGCACCTGGACGCACTCGCCCCGCAGGCCGAGGCGCTGGGCGCGGTCAACACCGTCGTCTTCGAGGACGGCCGCGCGGTCGGCCACAACACGGACGTCACCGGTTTCGCCGCGTCCTTCGCGCGCGGGCTGCCCGACGCGCCGCTGGAGCGGGTCGTGCAGCTGGGCGCCGGCGGCGCGGGCGCGGCCGTCGCGCACGCCATGCTCACCCTCGGCGCCGAGCGGGTCACCGTCGTCGACGCCCTGCCCGACCGGGCCGCCGCCCTGGCCGGCTCCCTGAACCGCGCCTTCGGCCGGGGCCGTGCCGCCGCCGCGGCCCCGGACCGGCAGGCGCGGCTGCTCGCGCACGCCGACGGCATCGTCCACGCCACGCCCACCGGCATGGCGGCCCACCCCGGCCTGCCCCTGCCCGCAGGACTGCTCCACTCCGGGCTGTGGGTCGCCGAGGTCGTCTACCGCCCGCTGGAGACCGAACTGCTGCGCACCGCCCGCGCGCTGGGCTGCGCCACCCTCGACGGCGGCGGCATGGCCGCCTTCCAGGCCGCCGACGCGTTCCGCCTGTTCACCGGGCGGGAACCCGACGCCGCGCGGATGCTGGCGGACCTGACCGAACTGGCCGGAGCCGTAGGGGCATCGAACTGAAGAGAGGTACCGACGTGCGCACGTCCATCGCCACCGTCTCCCTCAGCGGATCCCTCACCGAGAAGCTCACGGCCGCGGCCCGGGCCGGCTTCGACGGGGTGGAGATCTTCGAGAACGACCTGCTGGCCAGCCCCCTCACCCCCGAGGACATCCGCGCCCGCTGCGCCGACCTCGGCCTCACGGTCGACCTGTACCAGCCGATGCGGGATGTCGAGGCAGTCCCCGGGGACGAGTTCGACCGGAACCTGCGGCGGGCCCGCCACAAGTTCGAGCTGATGCGCAGGCTCGGCGCCGACACGGTCCTCGTCTGCTCCAGCGTCTCCCCGCAGGCGGTGGACGACGACGCCCTCGCCGCCGAGCAGCTGAGCCGGCTCGCCGACCTCGCCCGGGACTTCGGGATCCGGGTGGCCTACGAGGCGCTCGCCTGGGGGCGGCACGTCAGTACGTACGACCACGCCTGGCGCATCGTCGAGTCGGCCGGGCATCCCGCCCTCGGCACCTGCCTGGACAGCTTCCACATCCTCTCGCGCGGCTCGGACCCCAAGGGGATCGAGGACATCCCCGGCGAGAAGATCTTCTTCCTCCAGCTCGCCGACGCCCCGCTGCTCGCCATGGACGTCCTCCAGTGGAGCCGCCATTACCGCTGCTTCCCGGGCCAGGGCGGCTTCGACGTCGCCGGCCTGGTGCGGCACGTGCTGCGCACCGGCTACGAAGGACCGCTCTCCCTGGAGGTCTTCAACGACGTCTTCCGGCAGGCCGAGGCCGGTCCGACCGCCGTCGACGCCCGGCGTTCCCTGCTGGTCCTCCAGGAGGCGGTGGGCCGGGCCGCCCTGCCCGGGCCCGTCGTCCCCACCGGTGTCGCCTTCGCGGAGCTGGTGACGCCCGACGCCGAACCGCTCACCACCCTGCTCGGCGCCCTCGGCTTCACCCGCACCGCCCGCCATCGCGGCAAGCCCGTCGCCCTGTGGGAGCAGGGGGACGCCCGGATCCTGGTCAACACCGGGCCGGCCGTCCGCCGCGACGGCACCCAGCTCGCCGCGATCGGGCTGGAGTCACCGGACCCGGCCGCGGCGGCCCGGCGTGCCGAGGCGCTGCTGGCTCCCGTCCTGCCGCGCCGCCGGGCACCCGAGGACGCCCCGCTCGACGCGGTCGCCGCCCCCGACGGCACGGAGCTGTTCTTCTGCGCCACCGGCCGCCCGGGCCTGCCCGACTGGCGGGCCGACTTCGAGGACACCGGCGCGGCACCCGCCGCCACGGGCTTGCGCATCGACCACCTCGCCCTCACCCAGCCCTGGCACCACTTCGACGAGGCGGCCCTCTTCCACCACGGTGTGCTCGGCCTGCACGCCCAGGAGAGCGTGGACGTCGCCGACCCCTACGGTCTGCTGCGCAGCCGTGCCGTGACCAACGCCGACGGCAGCGTCCGGATCGCCCTCACCGTCGGCCCCGCGCCCACGGACGACACCGTCCACGCCCAGCACATCGCCCTGGCCACCGACGACGTGGTCGCCTCGGCCCGCCGCTTCCGGGCGGCCGGCGGCAGCCTGCTGCCCGTCCCGGCGAACTACTACGACGATCTCGCCGCCCGCTTCGAGTTCGCCGACGGCGAGCTGGAGACCTACCGCGACCTCGGCATCCTCTACGACCGCGACGCCCAGGGCGTCTTCCGCCACTGCTACACCCGCACCGTCGGCCGCGTCTTCCTCGAACTGGTCCAGCGCGACGACGGCTACCGGGGCTACGGCGCCGCGAACGCCCCGGTACGGCTGGCGGCACAGCACGCGGTGCGGGCCCTCACTGGCGGCTGACGGTGCGGGTGATGCCGGTGACGACCGTCGTGGCGAGGATCCAGCCCGTGAGCACCAGGGTGTAGGAGAGCCACTGGTACCCGCCGGTGGGGGCGAACGCGCCCTCCTGCCCGAAGGAGATCACCGGCAGCAGCAGGTCGAGCGTGTAGAAGACCGGGTTGAACTGCGGGGCCTCGTCCGCCTTCAACGGCTCGGGGTGGTGCAGTGCGTAGGCGAGGGAGCCGATCACCAGCAGCGACACCAGCCAGCCGGCGGCGCGCAGGGGCCGGAAGCCGTAGCCGACGGCCGCGTCCTGGACATAGCCCCACAACCGGCCGTACCACGGCAGGATGCCCCGGCGGCGGCGCTGCTTGGCGAGCTGGACGACGCGGGCGGCGTCGTCGTCGCCGATCCGGCGGTAGGCCGCGGTCAACTGCTCGTAGGCGTGCGGGACATAGCCCTCGCGGTCCCGCTCCAGCATCGCCAGGCGCCGCTCGGCGGGCTCGTGCGGAGTGAGGGAGGTGTAGACGAGGCTGTTGAGCAGGACCTCCTCGGGGACCACGTCCGGTTCGAGGAACAGGACGTCCAGCTGGGCGCGGCGCAGGTTGAGGGCGCCTGCCATGGGCGGGCTCCTGCGCAGCCAGAGCTCCCCGACGGTGCAGCTGCTGGCGCGCAGTGCCGTGCTACCGGGGTTCGCCAGGCGCGCGTAGGACAGGTCGAGACGGCCCGCGACCCGCGCGCCGCGCAGGCCGATCCAGCCGAGGACGTCCACGTCGCGCAGCAGGACGTCGCCCTCCACCGTGAGCGTCTCCGCGTCGAGGGCGACCTCACCGGTACCGGCCTCCAGCCGCGCCTGGCTGAGGTCGATCGTCCCGGCGATCGAGGAGCCCGTCAGACGCACCTCGCCGCGGGCGCGCAGTCCCGGCGCCGACAGGCCGTCGCCGACGGTCACATGGTTGAGCTGGAGCGCGGCCTGACCCGCGGGCGGTTCGCCGACAGCGGCCCTGTCCATGAAAAGCGCCCCGGAGATCTGCGCCCCGCCGAGCCGGACGGGCCCCTCGAACAGGCAGTCCGACATGCGCAGCACGCCGTCCACGCGCAGGGTGGCGGCGTCCAGCCCGGGCAGCACGGAGTCGCGCAGGTTCAGCTGCCGCAGCCGCGCCCCGTACAGGACGGGGACGTTCTCGAAGGAGCAGTCGCTGAGGCGCACGGCGTGGTCGACCTCTCCGTATTTGAGGTCCAACACGCCCGTGATCCGCGCGCCCGCCAGTCGGAGGGCGGCCGTCTCCCCGTCCTCCTGTGGAGCGCTCAGCAGCAGGGCCCGCAGCACGGCCGCCCGTACGGTCCGTTCGGGTCCCCAGTCCGCGCCCCGCGCCGGGTCCTCGTCCGCCGGCCCCCGGAAGTCCACGTCGTCCCCGCGTGGAAAGGCGCGCCACACCCGCACCTCGGCGGGCGTCATGTCGTCGATCTCCATCAGCGGGGACTCTGACGTGCTCGGCCGGAGGTGTCAACTCACCTCCGGCCGGGGCCGGTTACGCCCTGGTGTTCCACTCCGCGATCACGGGCCGGCCGTGTTCGGTCGACAGCCGACTGACCGTGCCCGTCTCCAGGCGGAACAGCCGCCCCTCCGACGGCGGCAGGCCCAGCCGACGGGCGGTCAGGACGCGGAGGAAGTGGCCGTGCGCCACCAGGAGCACGTCGCCCTCGGGCAGCGCTTCCGTCACCCGGGACAGCACCCGGTCGGCCCGCTCGCCGACCTCCTCGGGGGACTCGCCCGGTTCGCCGTCGGGGCCGGGCGGGCCCCCGTCGGTCCACAGGTCCCAGTCGGGGCGGGTGCGGTGTATCTCCTCGGTGGTGACGCCCTCGTAGGCGCCGTAGTACCACTCGTGCAGGTCCGCGTCCCGCACGGTTCCCGTCAGACCCGCGAGTTCGGCCGTGCGCACCGCGCGGCCGAGCGGGCTGGTGAGGACCAGCGCGAAGGACCGGCCCGCCAGGAGCGGAGCCAGCGACTTGGCCTGCTCCTCGCCGTTCGGGGTGAGGGGCAGGTCGGTGAAGCTGGTGTGCTGTCCGCTCCGGCTCCACTCCGTCTCGCCGTGGCGGACCAGCAGCAGATCACCCACGGCGCTACGCCTTCTTTGCGGACTCGACGGCGTGCCCGCCGAACTGGTTGCGCAGCGCCGCGATCATCTTCATCTGCGGGGAGTCGTCCTGCCGGGAGGCGAACCGGGAGAAGAGGGAGGCGGTGATCGCGGGCAGCGGCACGGAGTTGTCGATCGCGGCCTCCACGGTCCAGCGTCCCTCGCCGGAGTCCTGGGCGTAGCCCCGCAGGCCCTCCAGGTGCTCGTCCTCGTCGAGCGCGTTGACCGCGAGGTCCAGCAGCCAGGAGCGGATGACGGTGCCTTCCTGCCAGGAGCGGAACACCTCGCGGACGTTGTCCACCGAGTCCACGGCCTCCAGCAGTTCCCAGCCCTCGGCGTAGGCCTGCATCATCGCGTACTCGATGCCGTTGTGGACCATCTTCGCGAAGTGCCCGGCGCCCACCCGGCCCGCGTGGACGAAGCCGTACGGGCCCTCCGGCTTGAGCGCCTCGAAGATCGGCAGGAGCCGGTCGACGGTCTCCTTCTCGCCGCCGACCATCAGGGCGTAGCCGTTCTTCAGGCCCCACACGCCGCCGGAGACGCCCGCGTCGACGAAGCCGATGCCGCGCTTGCTCAGCTCCTCGGCGTGCTTCTCGTCGTCCGTCCAGCGGGAGTTGCCGCCGTCGACCACCGTGTCGTACGGCTTGAGGAGGCCCGCCAGCTGGTCGATGACGTGCTGGGTGGGGCCGCCGGCCGGGACCATGACCCAGACCGTGCGCGGCGCCTGAAGCTGGTTGACGAGGTCGGCCAGACTGGCCACGTCGGACTTCTCCGGGTCGGTGTCGTAGCCGATGACGGTGTGGCCGGCGTTGCGCAGGCGGTCGCGCATGTTGCCGCCCATCTTGCCGAGACCCACAAGACCGATCTGCATGTCAGTTCACTTCCCGAGTTTGCGGTAGGCGGCCACCAGCGCGGCCGTGGACGAATCGAGACCGGGGACGTCCGCGCCCTCGGTCAGGGCGGGCTCGACGCGCTTGGCGAGGACCTTGCCGAGCTCGACGCCCCACTGGTCGAAGGAGTCGATGTTCCACACCGCGCCCTGCACGAACACCTTGTGCTCGTAGAGGGCGACCAGCTGGCCGAGGACCGACGGGGTCAGTTCGGTGGCCAGGATCGTCGTGGTGGGGCGGTTGCCCTTGAACGTGCGGTGCGGCACCTGCTCCTCGGGCACGCCCTCGGCCCGTACCTCCTCGGCGGTCTTGCCGAAGGCGAGGGCCTGGCCCTGCGCGAACAGGTTGGCCATCAACAGGTCGTGCTGCGCCTTCAGTTCGTCGCTCAGCTCGGCGACGGGCCGCGCGAAGCCGATCAGGTCTGCGGGGATCAGCCTGGTGCCCTGGTGGATCAACTGGTAGTAGGCGTGCTGCCCGTTGGTGCCGGGCGTGCCCCACACGACCGGTCCCGTCTGCCACTCCACGGGGTTCCCGTCACGGTCCACCGACTTGCCGTTGGACTCCATGTCGAGCTGCTGGAGGTAGGCGGTGAACTTGGACAGATAGTGGCTGTACGGCAGGACGGCGTGCGACTGGGCGTCGTGGAAGTTGCCGTACCAGATGCCGAGCAGGCCCATGACGATCGGGGCGTTGGCCTCGGCGGGGGCGTTGCGGAAGTGCTCGTCGACGATGCGGAAGCCGTCGAGCATCTCCCGGAAGCGGTCCGGGCCGATGGCGATCATCAGGGACAGGCCGATCGCGGAGTCGTACGAGTAGCGGCCGCCGACCCAGTCCCAGAACTCGAACATGTTGTCGACGTCGATGCCGAAGTCCGCGACCTTCTCGGCGTTCGTGGACAGCGCCACGAAGTGCTTGGCGACCGCCTTCTCGTCGCCCCCCACGCCCTCCAGCAGCCAGGAGCGCGCCGAGGTCGCGTTCGTGATGGTCTCGATCGTGGTGAAGGTCTTCGACGCGACGATGAACAGCGTCTCCGCCGGGTCCAGGTCGCGGAGCGCCTCGTGCAGGTCGGCGCCGTCCACGTTCGACACGAAGCGGAACGTCAGCTCCCGCGCCGTGTACGGCCGTAGCGTCTCGTACGCCATCGCCGGGCCGAGGTCCGAGCCGCCGATGCCGATGTTGACGACGTTGCGGATCCGCTTGCCGGTGTGCCCGGTCCACTCGCCCGAGCGCACGCGGTTCGCGAAGCCGGTCATCTTGTCGAGCACGGCGTGCACGCCCGGGACGACGTTCTCGCCGTCGACCTCGATCACCGCGTCCCGGGAGGCGCGCAGCGCGGTGTGCAGTACGGCCCGGTTCTCGGTGACGTTGATCTTGTCGCCGCGGAACATGGCGTCGCGCTGCCCGAACACGTCGGTGGCGGTGGCCAGCTCCTGGAGCAGCGCCAGCGTCTCGTCGGTGACCAGGTGCTTGGAGTAGTCGATGCGCAGGTCGCCCACGTGTACGACGTAGCGCTCGGCGCGCCCCGGGTCCGCCGCGAACAGCTCACGCAGGTCCGGCTGCGGCAGGGCGTCCTTGCGGTGGTCCTCCAGGGCGGTCCACTCGGGCCGCTGCGTGAGCTTGGGGGTGCCGGAGGGGGAGTCAGACATGAGCAGGGGTCTCCTCGGTTGCCTCGCCGTTCAGGGCGATGGCGTACATCTCGTCCGCGTCGAGGCGCCGCAGCTCCTCGGCGATGAGTTCGGAGGTGGGACGGACCTTCAGCGCGAGGGTCCGGGAGGGCTGGCCCGGCAGGGTGAGCGTGGCCAGCGGTCCCTCGGGGCGGTCGATGACGATTTCGCCGTTCTCCGTGCCCAGGCGGACGGCCGTCACGACCGGCCCGGCGGTGACCACCCGGTCGACCGGGACGTGCAGCCGCGCCTCCAGCCAGCGGGCCAGCAGCTCGGCGGCCGGGTTCTCGGCCTCGGCCTCCACGGCCGCCGAGGTGACCCGCGCCCGGGCCTGGTCCAGCGCCGCCGCCAGCATCGAACGCCAGGGCGTCAGCCGGGTCCAGGCGAGGTCGGTGTCGCCGGGCGCGTAGGAGCGGACCCGGCTCTCCAGTACCTCCAGGGGGTTCGCGACGGCGTACAGGTCGGTGATCCGCCGCTGGGCCAGCGCCCCGAGCGGGTCCTTCGAGGGCACCTCCGGTGAGTCCATCGGCCACCACACCACCACCGGCGCGTCCGGCAGCAGCAGCGGGAGCACCACCGAGTCGGCGTGGTCGGAGACCTCGCCGTAGGTCCGCAGGATCACCGTCTCGCCGGTGCCCGCGTCGGCGCCCACCCGGACCTCGGCGTCCAGCCGGGAGGACTGGCGGTCCCGCGGGGTGCGGGCGTGCCGCTTGATGACGACCAGGGTGCGCGAGGGGTGCTCGTGCGAGGCCTCCTCGGCCGCCCTGATCGCGTCGTAGGCGTTCTCCTCGTCCGTGACGATCACCATCGTCAGGACCATGCCCACGGCGGGCGTGCCGATGGCGCGGCGGCCCTGCACCAGCGCCTTGTTGATCTTGCTTGCCGTGGTGTCGGTCAGGTCGATCTTCATGGCCTGCGCCAGCTCCGTCCGTCTCGTGCGAGCATCTCGTCGGCTTCCACGGGTCCCCAGCTGCCCGAGGCGTACTGCGCGGGCCGGCCGTGCGTGGCCCAGTACTGCTCGATCGGGTCGAGGATCTTCCAGGACTCTTCCACTTCCTGGTGACGGGGGAACAGGTTGGCGTCGCCCAGGAGGACGTCCAGGATCAGCCGTTCGTACGCCTCGGGGCTCGATTCGGTGAACGACTCGCCGTAGGCGAAGTCCATCGTCACGTCCCGGATCTCCATTGACGTGCCCGGCACCTTGGAGCCGAACCGCACCGTCATGCCCTCGTCCGGCTGGACGCGGATGACGATCGCGTTGGAGCCCAGCTCCTCGGTCGCGGTGGAGTCGAAGGGGGAGTGCGGAGCCCGCTGGAACACCACCGCTATCTCCGTCACCCGGCGGCCCAGCCGCTTGCCGGTGCGCAGGTAGAACGGCACACCCGCCCACCGCCGGTTGTCCACCTGGAGCTTGACCGCGGCGTAGGTGTCGGTCGTGGAGGCCTGGTCGATGCCCTCCTCCTCCAGATAGCCGTGGACCTTCGTGCCGCCCTGCCAGGCCGCCGCGTACTGTCCGCGCACGGTGTGCCTGCCCAGGTCCTCCGGCAGCCGCACGGCCCGCAGCACCTTCAACTTCTCGGTGAGCAGCGACGCCGCGTCGAAGGCGGCGGGCTCCTCCATCGCGGTGAGCGCCATCAGCTGGAGCAGGTGGTTCTGGATGACGTCACGGGCGGCGCCGATGCCGTCGTAGTACCCCGCGCGGCCGCCGATGCCGATGTCCTCGGCCATGGTGATCTGCACGTGGTCGACGAACGACCGGTTCCAGATCGGTTCGAACATCTGGTTGGCGAAGCGCAGCGCCAGGAGGTTCTGGACTGTTTCCTTGCCCAGGTAGTGGTCGATGCGGAAGACCTGCTCCGGGTCGAACACGTCGTGCACGATCGCGTTCAGCTCGCAGGCGCTGCCGAGGTCGTGCCCGAACGGCTTCTCGATGACCGCGCGGCGCCAGGAACCCTCCGGGGCGTCGGCCAGCTTGTGCTTCTTCAGCTGCTGGACGACCTTGGGGAAGAACTTCGGCGGCACCGAGAGGTAGAAGGCGTAGTTGCCGCTGGTGCCCCGGGAGGCGTCCAGTTCCTCGACGGCGGAGCGCAGCTGCTTGAACGCCGTGTCGTCGTCGAAGTCGCCCGGAATGAACCGCATGCCCTCGGCGAGCTGCTGCCAGACCTCCTCGCGGAACGGCGTGCGCGCGTGCTCACGGACCGCGTCGTGCACCACCTGCGCGAAGTCCTGGTCCTCCCAGTCCCGGCGGGCGAAACCCACCAGCGAGAAGCCCGGCGGCAGCAGGCCGCGGTTGGCCAGGTCGTACACGGCCGGCATCAGCTTCTTGCGGGACAGGTCACCGGTCACGCCGAAGATGACGAGCCCGGAGGGGCCCGCGATCCTGGGCAGACGCCGGTCGCGCGGGTCGCGCAGGGGATTGGCGAAGTCCGGGTCGGCGTGCTCCGTGCGCGGGGCCGCCGGTTCCTCGCCGCTCACCCCGGTCTGCTCGACCCCGGCCGCCTCCTGGGCGGCCCGGGCCTCCTTGTCCTCCTTGGTTCCCTTGGTCTCCTGTTCGGCCGTCTGGGGGATGCTCTCGCTCATTCCGCGTCAACTCCCTTGCTGTTCAAGGACTTGGTGACCGCGTCCAGCAGGTCCTGCCAGGCCACCTCGAACTTGGCGACGCCTTCGTCCTCCAGTTGCCGCACCACCTCGTCGTAGGAAATGCCGAGCCGCTCGACGGCCGCCAGGTCGGCGCGCGCCTGGGTGTAACCGCCGGTGACGGTGTCGCCCTGGACGTCACCGTGGTCGGCGACGGCGTTCAGCGTGGCCTCCGGCATGGTGTTGACCGTGCCTGGGGCGACCAGTTCGTCCACGTACAGGGTGTCCTTGTAAGCGGGGTCCTTCACACCGGTGGAGGCCCAAAGGGGGCGCTGCCGGTTCGCACGGGCATCGCCCAGGGCCTGCCAGCGCGGCCCGGCGAAGACCTGTTCGTACGCCTCGTAGGCGAGCCGGGCGTTGGCCAGGGCCGCCCTGCCCTTCAGGGCGAGGGCCTCGTCCGTGCCCAGCAGCGTCAGCCGCTTGTCGATCTCGGAGTCGACCCGGGAGACGAAGAAGGACGCCACCGAGTGGATGGCCGACAGGTCGAGACCGGCCGCCCGCGCCTTCTCCAGGCCCGCCAGATAGGCGTCCATCACCTCGCGGTAGCGCTCCAGCGAGAAGATCAGCGTCACGTTCACGCTGATGCCCGCGCCGATCACCTCGGTGATCGCCGGCAGGCCGGCCTGCGTCGCCGGGATCTTGATCATCACGTTGGGGCGGTCCACCAGCCAGGCCAGCTGCCGGGCCTCGGCGACGGTCGCCGCCGTGTCGTGGGCGAGCCGCGGATCGACCTCGATGGACACCCGCCCGTCCCGGCCCCCGGTGGCGTCGTACACCGGCCGCAGGACGTCGGCGGCGGCTCGGACATCGGCCGTCGTCATCATCCGGACGGCCTCGTCGACGGTGACGTCCCGCACCGCCAGGTCGGCGAGCTGCTCCTCGTAGCCCTCACCGGAGCCGATGGCGGCCTGGAAGATGGACGGGTTGGTGGTGACGCCGACGACGTTCCTCGTCGCCACGAGCCCGGCCAGGTTGCCGGACTCGATCCGCCGGCGGGACAGGTCGTCCAGCCAGATCGACACGCCCTCGTCGGACAGGCGTTTGAGTGCTCCCGCGCTCGCGGTCGCTTCGGTCACAGTGATCATCTTCTTTCGGGCGGTCGGATCAGCCACGGGCGGCGGCGAGGGATTCCCGAGCCGCGGCCACCACGTTCTCGGGGGTGAAGCCGTACTCGGCGAAGAGGGTCCTGGCGTCGGCGGAGGCGCCGAAGTGCTCCAGGGAGACGATGCGTCCCGCGTCCCCCACGAACCGGTGCCAGGTCAGGCCGATACCGGCCTCGACGGCGACCCGGGCCTTCGCCGACGGCGGCAGGACCCGCTCGCGGTACTCGCGGGGCTGCTCCTCGAACCACTCCACGGACGGCATGGACACGACCCGCGTGGGCACGCCCGCCGCCTGGAGGCGCTCTCGGGCCTCGACGGCGAGGTGCACCTCGGAACCGGTGGCGATCAGGATCACCTGCGGCTCGCCGCCTTCCGCCTCGGCCCTCACGTAACCGCCGCGGGCGACGTCCGGGTCCGGCTCGTACGTGGGCACGCCCTGGCGAGTGAGCGCGAGACCGTGCGGGGCCGGGTCGGTGGTGTGCCGCCTGAGGATCTCGGCCCAGGCGAGCGCGGTCTCGTTGGCGTCGGCCGGGCGTACGACGTTCAGGCCCGGGATGGCGCGCAGCGCGGCCAGGTGCTCGACCGGCTGGTGGGTCGGGCCGTCCTCGCCCAGGCCGATGGAGTCGTGCGTCCACACGTACGTCACCGGCAGCTGCATCAGGGCCGACATCCGCACGGCGTTGCGCATGTAGTCGGAGAAGACCAGGAAGGTGCCGCCGTAGACACGCGTGTTGCCGTGCAGGGCGATGCCGTTCATCTCCGCGGCCATGGAGAACTCGCGGATGCCGAAGTGGACCGTCCGGCCGTACGGGTCGGCCTCCGCCAGCGGGTTGCCCTTCGGCAGGAAGGACGACGTCTTGTCGATCGTGGTGTTGTTGGAGCCGGCCAGGTCGGCCGAGCCGCCCCACAGCTCGGGGACGATCCCGCCGAGGGCCTGCAGGACCTTCCCGGACGCGGCACGGGTGGCGACCGCCTTGCCCGGTTCGAACACCGGCAGGGCGTCCTCCCAGCCCGCGGGCAGCTCGCCCTTGCTGACCCGGTCGAAGGTGGCGGCCCGCTCCGGGTTCTCGCCGCGCCAGGCGGCGATCCGCTTGTCCCAGGCGGCGTGCGCCTCGGCGCCCCGGTCCAGGGCCTGGCGGGTGTGCGCCAGCACCTCGTCGGTGACCTCGAAGGTCTTCTCCGGGTCGAAGCCGAGGAGGCGCTTGGTGGCGGCGACCTCGTCCTCACCGAGCGCCGAGCCGTGGGAGGCCTCGGTGTTCCGCGCGTTCGGGGCGGGCCAGGCGATGATGGTGCGCATCGCGATGATCGAGGGGCGCCCGGTCTCGGCCTGAGCCTCCTTCAGCGCCGCGTACAGCGCGTGCACGTCGACGTCGCCGTCCTCCCGCGGCTCGATCCGCCGCACGTGCCAGCCGTACGCCTCGTACCGCTTCAGCACGTCCTCGGAGAACGCGGTCGCGGTGTCGCCCTCGATGGAGATGTGGTTGTCGTCGTAGAGGAAGACCAGGTTGCCGAGCTTCTGGTGGCCGGCCAGCGAGGAGGCCTCGGCGGAGACGCCCTCCTGGAGGTCGCCGTCGGAGACGATGGCCCACACGGTGTGGTCGAAGGGCGACTCGCCCTCAGGCGCCTCCGGGTCGAACAGGCCGCGCTCGTAGCGGGCCGCCATCGCCATACCGACCGCGTTCGCGACGCCCTGGCCGAGCGGGCCGGTGGTGGTCTCGACGCCGGCGGTGTGCCCGTACTCGGGGTGGCCGGGTGTCTTCGAGCCGTGCGTGCGGAACGCCTTCAGGTCGTCCAGTTCCAGCTCGTAGCCCGCGAGGTACAGCTGCGTGTAGAGGGTCAGCGATGTGTGGCCGGGGGACAGGACGAAGCGGTCACGGCCGGTCCACTCCGGATCGGCCGGGTCGTGCCGCATCACCTTCTGAAAGATCGTGTAGGCGGCCGGGGCCAGGCTCATCGCGGTGCCGGGGTGGCCGTTTCCTACCCGCTGGACGGCATCGGCCGCCAGCAGACGGGCGGTGTCGACGGCACGCCGGTCGAGTCCGGTCCATTCGAAACTGTCCGCTGTCTGCGTGCTCATCTTCAAGAAGTCCTCGATCGGAGCGGAGTGGCTGTCTGACGTGTTCAAAACTAAAAGTCTGACTTTTTCGACGGAAGGTCACCGTGTGTCAGCCTGTGGTGAAAGTGGGACACCCACAGGCGGCGCGGCACACGAGCGGGGCGGTACGAGGGAGACATGGCAGACACAGCGGACAGAAGCATCCAAGGCGGTGACGGGATCAGAACGTTCCCCTTCCCGGTCGAGTTGAGTGTCGGCGGCGTCGGCATGCAGGTCGGCCCGATGGGGACCGGCCGCACCTGGCACGCCGACGCGCCCCTGGAGCGCGTGCACCGCATCGACTTCCACGTCGTGCTGCTGTTCGGCGAGGGCCCGGTCCGGCACATGGTCGACTTCACCGAGTACGAGGCCGCGGCCGGGGACCTGCTGTGGATCCGCCCGGGGCAGGTCCACCGCTTCTCCCGCACGAGCGAGTACCGCGGAACGGTGCTGACCATGCAGCCGGGCTTCCTGCCCCGCGCGACCGTGGAGGCCACCGGCCTGTACCGCTACGACCTGCCGCCGCTGCTGCGCCCCGACGCGGCCCAACTCGCCGGTCTGCGCGACTCGCTGGGCCAGCTGCGACGCGAGTACGAGGACACCGACACGCTGCCGCTGAGCCTGCACACCGCCGTCCTTCAGCACTCGCTGACGGCGTTCCTGCTGCGGCTCGCCCATCTCGCCGCCAGTTCGGCGGAGTCGGTACGACAGCCGTCCGACTCCACCTTCACCCTCTTCCGGCAAGCCGTGGAGAAGGACTTCGCCACCAACCACAGTGTCAGCGCCTACGCCGACGCGCTCGGTTACTCCCGCCGCACCTTGGTCCGCGCGGTCCGCGCCGCGACCGGCGACACCCCCAAGGCCTTCATCGGCAAGCGCGTGGTCCTGGAGGCCAAACGCCTCCTCGCCCACACCGACCTGCCGATCGGCCGGGTCGGCGCGGCGGTCGGCTTCCCTGACGCGGCGAACTTCTCCAAGTTCTTCCACCAGCACACGGACCTGACGCCGGCGGCGTTCCGGGCGGAACTGCGCTGACGGCAGCGGAAAAGGGCCCCACGCGCGCGTGGAGCCCTTTTCCGGAGGCGACGTGCGGCCTCAGCGCCCGAAGGTGAACCAGTTGACGTTCACGAAGTCCGCCGGCTGCCCGCTGGTGAAGGTCAGATACACGTCGTGGGTACCCGTCACGGAGCTGATGTTCGCCGGGATCGTCCGCCACGACTGCCAGCCGCCGGTGTCGCCCACCGCGAAACTCCCGACGGGCGCGTTGCTCCGGCTGTCCAGCCGCACCTCGACCAGTCCGCTGACGCCGCCCGCCGCACCGCTCGCGACCCGGGCGCTGAACTGCCGGGCGGGCGTGGAGCCGAAGTCGACGCCCTTGAAGTACAGCCAGTCACCGCCCGCCAGGGAGCCGACGTTCCGGCCGCCGCCGGAGTCGGACGTCGTCTCGGTGCTGACCCCGGACTGGCCGTCGTAGGACTCGGCCTGGATGGTGGCGTAGGCGTCGCGGTTGCCGGTCGGGGGAGGCGTGGTGCCGCCGCCGGACGACAGTACCTGGACGTAGTCGACGACCATGGGGTGGCCGGGTTGCGTCCCCGCGTCCGGGCCGCCGCCGAACGCGTCCGGGAAGCCGCCGCCCATCGCGACGTTCAGGATGATGAAGAAGCCGTGGTCCGTGGCGTTGCGCCAGGTCGTCGCGTCGACCTGATTGGCGCGCACGGTGTGGAAGTTGACGCCGTCGAGGTAGAAGCGGATCTCCTCGACGCTCGTCGAGCGGTCCCACTCCATCCGGTAGGTGTGGAAGCCGGCCTGGCAGGTGGTGCCCTGGCAGGCGGTCGAACTGCCGATGCCGCTGGTCTCGTTGCAGGGGCCGCCCGGGGAGGTTCCGCAGTGCATCGTCGCGAACACCGTGTTCTGGCCCTGGGTGTTCTCCATGATGTCCAGCTCGCCGACGCCCGGCCAGTTCCAGTAGTTGCCGCGGTAGGGGGCGCCGAGCATCCAGAACGCGGGCCAGTAGCCCTTGGCCGCGGCCCCGGTGACGTTCGGCACCTGGATGCGCGACTCCACGCGCAGTTTGCCGCCGGCCGGGGGCTGGAAGTCGGTGCGGTTGGTCTCGATGCGGCCGGAGGTCCAGTTGCCGGCACCGTCTCGCCGGGGGGTGATGCGCAGATTGCCGTTGCCGTCGAGCGAGACGTTGTCGGTGCTGCTCGTCATCGTCTCGATCTCGCCGGTGCCCCAGTTGGCGGGGCCGCCCGAATAGCCCTTGCCGGTCGCGTACTGCCAGTTGGACGTGTTGACGCCGCTGCCGGCCGGGCCGTTGAAGTCGTCCAGGAAGACCTGGTTCCAGCCCGACGGGGGCGGCGGCGCGGAGGCGCTCGCGGAGGGAGTCGCGGCGGTGGCGGCGACCGCGGCGAGGCCGAGTGTGCTGAGGACGGCGACGAACGCCCGCCGCAAGGGGCGCCGTACGCGGGGTCTGCCGGAGGTGTCACTCATGTGGGGATGCCTCTCGGATACGGGTGCGGGAGGGTGAGAGCGACTGAGAGCGCTCTCAAAGTGCCGTCAATGTGCTCCACGCCACCCGGGTCGTCAAGAGGTGAAACCGGGAAAAGTGCGGGGCGGTCGATGCGTGCACGTCCTGAACGGGCTCTGCCGGCCGGGATGTTGCGGGCATGACGGAGGGGCGGGCCGTGGGGTGCCCGTCCCTCGTGCGGTGGGTGCCGATGACACCAGTCGTCAGGAGTCGGCGTCATCCCGGGCCGGCCGGGCCTTCGGGTCGATGCCCCACTTCTTGACGTACCAGTGCAGCACGTCGTCGACGATCAGCACCAGGACGATGCCCACCGCCAAGGTCCACTCGGGAAGCCCGGCCAAGGCGGCGACGAGACCCGTCAGCCCCGCGAGGACGAGCAGGAGAAGCAGCCGCAGCACGTGCTGCCACCCGGTGTGCCGCGCCAGCCACCGTGCCCACCGCCGAGCCCTTCCCGACCGCACCATCGCCGATACCCCCGTCTCAGGCGTTGTGGAGCTCTGCCGGGTTCGACTTCCGGCGGGCCGCGACGGTTGCCCGAGAGGGCCTGGCTCGCGCCGTGCTGTTGAACAGGTGATACGGGGGCACTCGGGCTGGACGACGGACAAACCGGTCGAGGCAGCAGGGAGGCATCCGTGGCCGTTCGCCATCACCTGATCCGAGTCCGCCCGCGTGACGTGTGGGCCGTCCTCGCCGACGGAAACCGCTACGCGGAGTGGGTGGTGGGAACCTCCGAATCCCACCCGGTGCGCGGACAGTGGCCGCGCGTGGACGCGGCGCTCCGCTACCAGGTCCGGCTCGGCCCCGTGCGGCTGGACAACGAGACGGTCGTCCGCTACTGCGAGGAGGGCACCCGGCTGGAGCTGGAGGCCAACGCCGGCGCGCTGGGCACGGCACGTATCGCGATCGAGCTGCGGTCCTGGGGCGAGCACTGCCTGGTCATCGTGGACGAACACCCCTTGCGGGGAGCGGGCGGCCGGATGCACAACGTCGGCTTCGAGGCGCTGATCCAGCTGCGCCACCGCGCCATGCTGGCCCGGCTGGCGAGGCTGTGCGAGAACGAGGCAGGGGGCGACCGCCGCCCCCTGGGGCAAGTGGCGGTGGCGTCCGGCGGGGACGGTGCCGGCCATGCCTGACGCCGTCGTGATCGGCGCCGGCCCCAACGGCCTGGTGGCGGCCAACCTGCTGGCGGACGCCGGCTGGAGCGTCGAGGTGCTGGAGGAGCAGCCGGAACCGGGCGGTGCGGTGCGCCACGACCAAGGCGTCGACCCCGCCTTCGTCAACGACCTGTTCAGCTCCTTCTACCCCCTCGCCGCCGCCTCGCCCGTGCTGGCCGCGCTGCGCCTTCAGGACCACGGGCTGCGGTGGAGCCACGCGCCCAGCGTGCTGGCGCATCCCCTCACCGACGGCAGCTGTGCCGTCCTGGACCGGAACCCCGACACGACCGCGGCGTCCCTGGAGGCCTTCGCGCCGGGCGACGGCGAGGCCTGGCAGCGGCTGCACGCCGTGTGGCAGCGCCTGCGGCCCGACCTCCTGGACGCCCTGTTCACCCCGTTCCCGCCCGTCCGAGCGGCGGCGCGGCTGGCACTGCGGCTGCGAGCGGCGGGCGGACTGCGCATGGCCCGCTCCATGATGCTGCCGGTGCGCCGCATGGGCGAGGAGGAGTTCCGCGGCCAGGGCGGCCGGCTGCTGCTGGCCGGCAACGCCCTGCACGCCGACCTCGCCCCCGAATCGGCGGGCAGCGGCGGCTTCGGCTGGCTGTTGACCATGCTGGGGCAGACGTACGGCTTCCCGGTCCCGGTCGGCGGCTCCGGCGCGCTGACCAGCGCCCTGGTCCGGCGCCTGGAGGCCCGGGGCGGCCGGGTGCGCTGCGGCCGGCGCGTCGAGCGGATCGTCGTCCGCGGCGGGCGGGCCGTCGGCGTGCGGACGGCGTCCGGCGACGCGGTCGCGGCACGCCGGGCGGTCCTGGCCGACGTGTCGGTGCCCGCCCTGTACGGCGAGCTCGTCGCAGCCGAGCACCTGCCCGCGCAGCTCCTCGACGACCTGCGGCGCTTCCAGTGGGACTTCGCCACCTTCAAGGTCGACTGGGCGCTCGACGGCCCGGCGCCCTGGCAGGCCGAACAGGCGTCCCGGGCCGGCACCGTGCACCTCGCCGACGGCCTGGACGAACTCACCCGCTTCGCCGCGCAGATCGCCATGCGGCAGGTCCCGGACCGGCCCTTCCTGCTGTTCGGCCAGATGACCACCGCCGACGCCACCCGCTCTCCGCAGGGCACGGAATCCGCCTGGGCCTACACCCATGTCCCCCACGAGATCGCCGCGGACGCCGCCGACGAGGGCATCACCGGCCGCTGGGGCACCAAGGACCAGGAACTCATGGCCGACCGGGTCGAACGCCAGGTGGAACGGTTCGCGCCCGGCTTCCGCTCCCTGGTCCGCGCCCGCCGTGTGCTGGCGCCCCCGACCCTGGAGGCGCTCGACGGCAATCTGGCCGGCGGGGCCATCAACGGAGGGACCACCGCCCTGCACCAGCAGCTCGTGTTCCGGCCCGTGCCCGGCACCGGACGCCCGGAGACCCCGGTGCCCGGCCTCTTCCTGGCCTCCTCCGGCGCTCACCCGGGCGGCGGGGTGCACGGCGCGCCCGGAGCCAACGCCGCACGGGCCGCACTGCGCCGCCACCGGCCTCCCGGCCTCGCCGGCGCCCAACGGCTGCTGACCCGCCGCGACCGCACCGGAACCAAGCGCTGATCTCCGGTGCCCAGGGCCGGCCCAGGACCCGGGCACCTGTACGCGGGCGAGAGAAGGAAGCCGTACGAGGCCAGGACGGGAAGCGACCGGCGAGGCGCTTCCGGGGCGGAAGGCAGGGCAGCCCATGCGCACCAGCCCGCTCGCCGAGGGCACGGTCGTCGTCACCGGAGCCGCCCGTGGGCTGGGCGCGGCACTGGCGCAGCAGATCGCCCGGCGCGGCGCCCGGACGGCGCTCCTCGGCCACGAGAAGGACGCCCTGGACGCGGTGGCCGCCTCCCTGCCGGGCCCGGCCCCGGCCGTGGAGGTCGACGTCACCGATCCCGGCGCACTGGACGCCGCGGCGCGCACGGTGCGGTCGGGCCTCGGGCGCCCGTCGGTCGTGGTGGCGAACGCGGGCATCTCCGCGGGCGGCATGTTCCTCGACTCGGACCCGGCCGCCTGGCGCCGGGTGATCGAGGTCAACCTCACCGGCAGCGCCCACACGGCCCGGTTCCTGCCGGACCTGCTCGCCACGGCCGGCTACTTCCTCCAGGTCGCCTCCATGGCCTCGATCGGCGCCGCCCCGCTGATGAGCGCCTACTGTGCCTCCAAGGCCGGCGTCGAGGCCTTCGCGCACGCCCTGCGGGCGGAGGTGGCGCACCGGGGGGTCGGGGTGGGCATCGCCTACCCCAGCTGGACGGACACCGACATGATCCGCGACGCCGACCGGTACGCCGTCCTGCGGGAACTGCGCGCGCATGCCCCCACCGGTGCGCCGGGTGTACCCCGTGGACACGGTCGCCGCCCGCCTGGTCCGGGGCGTGGAGCGCCGCCGTACCGCCGTGTACGCGCCGGGGTGGCTGCGGCCGGCCCAGCCGGTGCGCGCGGCCCTGCCGACCGTGGTGCTGCGCGTGTCGCGCCACGAGCTGCCCCGCCTGGAGGCCGCTGACCCGGTCCGCTGCACCGGGCCACTGGGCGCCGGTGGCCTGGCCGACCGCGCGGCGTCCAGGCCGGAGCCCTGACGCCGGGCGCGGCCCCCGGCGGTCGCCCGGCCGGCGCGCCGGGCCGTTGTCAGACCCTCCTGCGATCCTCACGGCATGGACGTCACCTTGCAGCTGACCATCGACTGCGCCGACCCGGCGAAGCTCGTGACCTTCTGGTCCGAGGCCCTCGGATACGTGCCCGAGCCGGCCCCCGGCGGGCACCCCACCTGGCGGGCCTACTGGGAGGACATGGGGGTGCCCGAGGAGGAACTGACCGAGGGAGTGGGGGAGACCCCCGAATCGATCGTCGACCCGGAGGGGCAGGGGCCCCGCATCTGGTTCCAGCGGGTACCGGAGGGCAAGACCGCCAAGAACCGGGTGCATCTCGACCTCAAGGTCGGCGGCGGCCGGGGCGTACCCCTGCCGGAGCGCACCCGGAGAATCACGGCGAAGGTGGACCGGCTGACCGCGACCGGCGCGACCATGCTGCGGATCATGGACGAGCCGGACATGGACTACTACGGGGTCGTGCTGCGGGACCCGGAGGACAACGAGTTCTGCGTGGCCTGAGTGTCACCGACCGTTTCACGAAGAGCTCTGCCGGGCACCGGCTGAGCCCGCCGCTTCAGGCCCGCTCCGGCCGCCACCCCAGGGCCCGTGAGATCCCGCGCGCCGCCACCCGTACCGCCGGGACCAGCACCGGCACCTGGGCGTCGGCGTGCGGCACCACGATGGACACGGCGGCGGCCACCGAGCCGTCCGCCGTGCGCACCGGCGCGGCCACCGACAGGGCGTCCGCCGTGATCTGACGGTCGCTCACCGCGACACCGGTCCGGCGCACTTCGGCGAGTTCCCGCCGCAGCCGCGCCGGGTCGGTGATCGTGTACGGCGTGAAGGAGGCGAGTGCGCCCGCGCAGTACTCCTCCTGGGACTCCGGGTCCCCGTGGGCCAGCAGGGCGAGCCCGACCCCGGTGGCGTGCAGCGGCCAGCGCGCGCCGACGCGGATGTGCACGCCGACCGCCGACCGCCCCGACAGCCACTCGATGTAGACGACGTCCGAGCCGTCCCGCACCGCCAGCTGCACGTTCTCGTGCGTCGCCTCGTACAGGTCCTCCAGGTACGGCAGCGCGATCTGCCGCAGGGCGAGGCCGCGCGGCGCCAGGGCGGCGATCTCCCAGAGCCGGAGCCCGACGTGGTAGACGCCGGACTCGTCCCGTTCCAGGGCACCCCACTCCGTGAGCGCGCCCACCAGCCGGTGCGCGGTGGTCAGGCTCAGCCCGGCCCGCCGGCTGATGTCCGTCAGGCACAGGGCCGGGTGCTCGTGGTCGAAGGCCGCGAGGACGGACAGCAGCCGGTCGGTCGCCGTGGGCGCGCCCCCTGTGCCGGGGGAGCCGAGAACGCGGGGCAGAGCGGTCATGGCCGGGTGTCTCCCGGGTGGGCGAGGTCGTAGGGGCGGGGGTAGGCGGTCGGCCGGTACGGGACGTAGTGGGGCTCGTCCGTCGGATCCTGCGCCCTGGCCCGGGAGTTGAGGGCGCCGGGCGAGGTGTCCCAGCGGCCGGTGTCCAGGCGGTGTTCCAGGGTGTGCAGGGCGGCCAGGGTCTCGCCGGGGGTGAACGTGCAGTGGCCGGGGGCGTCGACGTACGCCTGGCGGAACAGCGGTCCGGAACCGGCCGCGCCGGCCGCCCGCCGGTAGGCGCTCTCCGCCTGCACCGGTATCAGCGCGTCACCGGTCGTGTGGATGTTCAGCTGGGGGTCGGTGAGCCGGCCGGAGAGCACGCTGGTGTTCCGCATCCACCGCACGGCCGCCGGATCGGCGGAGACACGAGGTGCCCGGCCCAGGGCCGAGAGGTCGGTACGCAAGGACAGTCCCGCCTCCTTGTAGAGCTCCGTCACCTCTTTGTTCAGCGGGGACCGGGCGAGCATGGCCGTGTAGTCGACACCGGTGTTCCACGCCGGGTTGCCGCCCGCCCGGCTCTCCGCCTCCTGCCGCCAGCTGAACGCGGGCATCTGGATCAGGCCCCGCACGGCGGAGTACTGGTTGGCCTGCTGCGTCTGCCAGTCCGTGGGGCCCGGCTCGGTCTGCGAGACGTCGTTGTAGCCGGGGATGTCGTGCAGGGCGGCGGCCAGGGCGATCCGCGCCCGGCCCTCGGGGGTCCGCTGGGCGGCGTCCACCTTCGTGCCGAGCGCCTTCCCGGCGGCGACCGCCTCCGCCTGGCCGGTGAAGCCCGCGAGCCGGATCCCGGAGTCCGGCGCGAGGAGCGTGCGCAGCGCGAACACCGGGTCCAGGGTGCTGTTCCAGTTGGCGACGCCGCCCTGCACCAGCCCGCACATCGACAGCGAACCGTCGAACCGGCCGGCGTGCCGCTCGGCGAGCATCGTGGTGACGAAGCCGCCGTACGAGGTGCCCCAGGCGAGCGTCCGCCGGGCCGCCCCGAACTTCTCGGTGAACAGGTCCAGTGTGGCGAGCTGGTCGGGCACCGCCTCGGTGACGGCCCAGCCGTTGGTGGCGTACGAGGAGCCGATCAGGGCGTAGCCCTCGGCCAGCAGCTTGTCCCGGGCGGCCGTACCCGGGGTGTTCTGGGCCGGGTTGGGGGCTCCGGCCGGGGTGTAGCCGTGGCTGTACAGCAGCACCGTGCCGTTCCAGGACGCGGGTACGTCCATCACGTACGCGGCGCCGGAAGGGAGCCGGCCCTCCAGGTGGGCGTCCGTGGCGGCGGCCCGCGCGGGCAGCGCGGTCGCCAGGGACAGGCAGGCGGTCAGTAAAGCGAGGCGGATCCTCAACGCGGGGTCCCTTCCAGGGTGGGGGCGGTGGCGGCGGGGGAGCCCAGGGCGTCGGTGTGGGTCTCGCGCAGTCGCCACACGGTGACGGCGGTGATCGCCGCGCCCGCGCACAGCAGCAGCGAGACGGGCGTGCTCCCGCCGCCGTACGAGGCGAGGAGGCTGCCGGCGATGAGCGGGGAGAACCCGGCGCCGACCAGGGTGGCCGCCTGGTAGCCGAGGGAGGCGCCGGTGTAGCGGACGCGGGTGCCGAACATCTCGGTGAGCAGGGCGCCGAGCGGCCCGTACATCGTGGACTGGGCGACCCCGTGACCGAGGGCGAGGGCGAGTATCAGCAGTCCGGGCGAGCCCGAGTCGACCAGGGCCAGGACGGGGAAGGCGAGCGCGGCCGAGGCGATCGCTCCGGCGAGCACGACGGGCCGGCGGCCGACCCGGTCCGACAGCGCGGAGGCGGCGGGCAGCACGGCGAGGGCCACGCAGGAGGCGATGGTCACCGCGGTCAGCACCTGCGGGCGGGTGTACCCCTGGTCGACGGCGTAGGAGATCATGAAGCTGGTCAGCAGCGACTGCGTGGTGAACGCGCCGATGCCGACGCAGGCGGCCAGCAGGACGGGCTTCGGGCGGCGCAGCACCTCCACGATCGGCGGCTTGTCCACCGGGCCCCGCTTGACCTGGGCGAACAGCGGGCTCTCGGCGACCTTCAGGCGGACGAACAGCCCGACGGCCAGCAGCACGATGCTCAGCAGGAACGGCACCCGCCAGCCCCAGGAGCGGAACTCGTCGTCGGGCAGGCCGGCGACGAGCGTGACCACACCGGCCGACAGCACGGAACCGAGCGGGGCGCCGAGCTGGGTGAAGCTGGACCACAGGCCGCGCCGGGAACCCTGGGTCTGCTCGGCGTGCTCGACGACCATCAGCATGGCGCCGCCCCACTCGCCGCCGATCGCGATGCCCTGCACCACGCGCAGGGCGACCAGCAGGATCGGGGCCCAGACGCCGATCGCGTCGTACGTCGGCAGCAGGCCGATGAGGAAGCTGCCGCTGCCCATCAGGACCATGGTCAGCAGCATCATCGACTTGCGGCCGATCCGGTCGCCGAAGTGGCCGAAGACGATGCCGCCGAGCGGGCGGGCGAGATAGCCCGCGGCGAAGGTGCCGAACGCCGCGATGGTGCCGACCGCCGGGTCGGCCCGGGGGAAGAACAGCTCGCCGAAGACGAGCGCGGCGACCGTGCCGTAGACGAGGAAGTCGTAGAACTCGACGGTCGTGCCGAGCAGGCCGGAGACGGCCACGCGGCGCAACTGCCGGGAATCGGAGGCGGGTTGAGCGGCGGAGGGGGATGGCTGCACGGGAGCTCCCTGGGGACGGGTCTCGGTTAGCCGGTGAAGTTATGCACCCCTCGTGCAGTCGTCAATCATTTGCACAACATCAGTTCAGTCCGTCCCCGGCGATCCGCTGCAGCAGCGCGTGCAGTGCCTCCCGCTCGGACGGGTCGAGGGGGCCCAGGAGTTCGTTCGTCACCCGCTGGCCGGCCTCGTCGGTGTCGCGGAGGAACGCGCGGCCGCTCTCGGTGAGCACGACGATCCGGCTGCGGCGGTCGTCGGGGGAGGGGCGGCGCTCGGCGAATCCCTGTTTCTCCAGGTCGTCGACCAGGCCGACGATCGCGCTCGGGTCGTAGCCGAGCCGCGTGCTCAGCTCGCGCTGGAGGGCGCCCTCGCAGGTGGCGAGGAAGCGCAGCACCGCGTAGTGGCGCAGGCGCAGGCCCGACTCCTGGAGGCAGGCGTTGAAGAGCTGTCCCGAGCGCAGGCCCAGGCGGTACAGGAGGTAGCCCGTGTCGGCGTGCAGCCCGCGCATCCACGGCTCGTGCGCGTCGATGGGCTTCGGGGTGACGTTCTGGCGTGTGATGACGGGCTCCCTGTGCTCGGCGCTTCCTGGGATTCCAGCATCTCGCACCCATGGGTCATCAACAACTATTGACGTCAACAATTATTGCTCTTAGCTTCGATCTCGTAGTCGCATCTCATGTGATCGCACCCCATGTGAAGGGACCCACCCGTGCCCAGCATCGATCTCACCGGCAAGGCCGCCGTCGTCACCGGAAGCGGCCGGGGCCTCGGCCTCGCCTACGCCCACGCCCTGGCCGCCCACGGCGCGTCCGTGGTCGTCAACGACGTCGACGAGGCGGTGGCCGAGGCGGCCGTGAAGTCCATCACCGAGGCGGGCGGCAGGGCCGTGGCGGAGGTGGTCCCGGTCGGTACGGCCGAGGCGGCGGACCGGCTGGTCGCCCGTGCGGTCGAGGAGTTCGGCCGGCTCGACGTCCTCGTCACCAATGCGGGCATCCTCCGCGACAAGGTGCTGTGGAAGATGACCGACGAGGACTTCGACGCGGTGATCACCACGCACCTCAAGGGCACTTTCACCTGCGCCCGCGCCGCCGCCGTCCGGATGCGCGAGCAGGGCGAGGGCGGCTCGCTGATCCTGGTCGGCTCCCCGGCCGGCCAGCGCGGCAACTTCGGCCAGACGAACTACGCCGCCGCCAAGGCCGGCATCGCCGCGATGGCCCGCACCTGGTCCATGGAGCTGGGCCGCGCGAACATCACCGTCAACGCGATCGTGCCGGTCGCCGCGACCGCGATGACCGAGACGATCCCGGCCTTCGCCCCGTACATCGAGGCCATGAGGAACGGCGAGCCGCTGCCGGACTTCCTGCGCAAGGGCGAGGGCTTCGGCACCCCCGAGGACTGCGCCGCCCTGGTCCCGTTCCTGGCCTCGGAGGCCGCGCGCGGTGTGACCGGCCAGTGCGTCGGCATCGGCGGCGACAAGGTGGCACTCTGGTCGCATCCGCAGGAGATCAGGGCGGCCTACGCCGACGGCGGCTGGACCCCCGGCGCCCTGGCGGACGCCTGGCCCACCTCGGTCGGTGCCGAGCTCCAGTCGGTCGGCATCCCGGCGCCGAAGTTCCCGGAGGCGTGATGGACCTGAACGACCTCGTCGCGATCGACGTCCACACCCATGCGGAGGTGTCCTCCAAGGGCCACTCCTCCCTGGACGACGACCTGCACGACGCCTCCTCGGCCTACTTCAAGGTCGAGGGCAAGCGGAAACCGACCCTGGAGGAGACGGCCGCCTACTACCGCGAGCGGAAGATGGCCGCCGTGATCTTCACGGTCGACGCCGAGTCCGCCACCGGCACGGCGCCCGTCCCCAACGAGGAGGTCGCCGAGGCCGCCGCCGCCAACGCCGACGTCCTCATCCCCTTCGCCTCCATCGACCCCTTCCGGGGGAAGGCGGGGGTGAAGCAGGCCCGCCGCCTGGTCGAGGAGTACGGGGTGAAGGGCTTCAAGTTCCACCCCAGCATCCAGGGCTTCTTCCCCAACGACCGGTCGGTGGCGTACGACCTGTACGAGGTGATCGAGGAGACCGGCACGATCGCCCTGTTCCACACCGGCCAGACCGGCATCGGCGCCGGCGTGCCCGGCGGCGGCGGGATCAGGCTCAAGTACTCCAACCCGCTGCACGTGGACGACGTGGCCGCCGACTTCCCGCACCTGAAGATCATCCTGGCGCACCCGTCGTTCCCCTGGCAGGACGAGGCCCTGGCCGTCGCCACGCACAAGCCGGGCGTGCACATCGACCTGTCGGGCTGGTCGCCGAAGTACTTCCCGCCGCAGCTCGTGCAGTACGCGAACACGCTGCTGAAGGACAAGGTCCTCTTCGGCTCCGACTTCCCCGTCCTCACCCCCGACCGCTGGCTCGCCGACTTCGACAAGCTGACGATCAAGGAAGAGGTCCGGCCGAAGATCCTCAAGGAGAACGCCGCCCGCCTGCTCGGGCTGACGACACCGTAAGGGGCGTGACATGCGCAACGAGGGACTGGGGTCATGGCCCGCACGCCGGGCCCGCAAGACCCCGCACCGCACCGCCCTGATCCACGGCGACACCACCCGCACCTACGCCGGCCTGTACGACCGCACCACCCGCCTCGCCCACGCCCTGCGCGAGAGGGGCGTCCGCCGCGGCGACCGCGTCGCCTACCTCGGCCCGAACCACCCGGCCTACCTGGAGACCATGTTCGCCGCCGGCACCCTCGGCGCGGTCTTCGTCCCCCTCAACATCCGGCTGGCCGGACCCGAGATCGCCTACCAGCTCGCCGACTCCGGAGCCAAGGCCCTCGTCTACGGCCCCTCGCACGCCGGTCTGGTCGCGGGACTGCCGGGCAGCACGGACGTCCGTACGTATGTCGAAGTGGGCGCCGAGTACGAGGAGGCGCTGGCCTCGGCCTCCCGGGAGCCCATCGACACACCGGTCACCCCGGACGACACCTGCATCATCATGTACACCTCGGGGACGACCGGCCGCCCCAAGGGCGCGATGCTCACCCACGGCAACCTCACCTGGAACGCGATCAACGTCCTCGTCGACCACGACCTGATCGCCGACGAACGCGCCCTGGTCTCCGCCCCGCTGTTCCACACCGCGGGGCTGAACATGCTGACGCTGCCGGTCCTGCTGAAGGGCGGCACCTGCGTCCTGGTCGAGGCCTTCGACCCGGACGCCACCTTCGACCTGATCGAACGGCACCGGATCACCTTCATGTTCGGCGTGCCCACCATGTTCGACCAGGTGGCCCGGCACCCGCGCTGGCCGGACGCCGACCTGTCGTCGCTGCGCATCCTGACCTGCGGCGGCTCCCCGGTCCCGACCCCGCTGATCGCGGCGTACCAGCGGCGCGGCCTGACCTTCCTCCAGGGCTACGGCATGACCGAGGCGGCCCCCGGCACGCTGTTCCTGGACGCCGAGCACGCCGTCAGCAAGGCGGGGTCGGCGGGCGTGCCGCACTTCTTCAGCGACGTACGCGTCGTACGGCCCGACCTCGCGCCGGTCGACGTCGGCGAGGTGGGAGAGGTCGTGGTGCGTGGACCGCACGTCATGCCCGGCTACTGGGGGCTGCCCGAGGAGACGGCCGCGTCCTTCGCGGACGGCTGGTTCCGCAGCGGCGACGCCGCCCAGGTCGACGAGGACGGCTACGTCCACATCGTCGACCGCCTCAAGGACATGATCATCTCCGGTGGCGAGAACATCTACCCCGCCGAGATCGAGGACCAGCTCCTCGCCCACCCGGACATCGTCGAGTGCGCGGTGATCGGGGTGCCGGACGACAAGTGGGGTGAGGTGCCCCGCGCGGTCGTCGTGCCCCGCGAGGGCGCCGCGCTCGACCCCGACGAGGTGCTCGCGTCGCTCGCCGGCCGCCTCGCCAAGTACAAGATCCCGAAGTCGGTCGTGGTGGCGGACGAACTGCCCCGCACCGCCTCCGGGAAGCTCCTCAAATCCCGAGTGCGCAAGCGCTACGGCACCGACTCCCAGTGAAGGACGGCTCCATGAGCATCACCGTCAACGGCCTCGACGAACTGAAGAAGCTCGCGGGCAGCGACCTCGGCACCAGCGAGTGGATCGAGGTCACGCAGGAGCGGATCGACACCTTCGCCGACGCGACCGGGGACCACCAGTGGATCCACGTCGACCCGGAGAAGGCGAAGGAGGGTCCCTTCGGCGCCCCCATCGCGCACGGCTACCTCACGCTCTCCCTCTTCATCCCGCTGTTCACCGAGCTCCTGGACGTCCAGGGCGTGACGACGAAGGTCAACTACGGGCTCAACAAGGTGCGTTTCCCCTCCCCGGTGAAGGTCGGCTCCCGCATCCGGCTGGTGGCGAAGCTCGCCGAGGTCGAGGAGGTGCCGGGCGGCGTGCAGATCACGGTCGACGGCGCCATCGAGATCGAGGGCGGCGCCAAGCCGGCCGCGGTGCTCCAGAGCCTGTCGCGGTTCTACGCCTGAGGCCGCTGTTCCAGGCCTGAGGCCGCGTTCTACGCCTGAGGCCGCGCGGGCACCAGGTCGAGAAGGCGTTCCGAGGCGTCACGCGCGAGCGGCGAGAGCCTCTCGTGCACGGTCCGGAACGTCTTCTCGGCCTGTTCCGCCGGCCAGTCGTCCGGCAGGTGCTTGACGGGCAGCCGCGGATCGCGCCGGACGATCCGCAGCCACTCCGTCTGCAGCCGCAGCCGCAGCGCGAGCGCGTCGTCGGCATCCGGCAGCTCGTCCTCCCAGGACTGCCAGCGCCGTACGAACGCCTCATAGCGGCCGGCCAGGTCGGACAGCTCCCACGTCTCCTCGATCATCTGGCCGATGTCCGTCCCGGTGTCGGCGTGCGCGCGGAAGACCTTCACATGGGCGGACAGGCCGAGCTCGGCGACCAGTGCCGACACGTCGACCTCGCCCGGCGCGATCCACAGGCCGCTGAACAGCGGGCCGAAGCCGCTCCAGGTCAGCTGGGAGCGCAGGTCGTGTCGCTGGCGCTGCCAGGACTCGGGCAGCGAGAAGCCGAGCAGCGTCCAGGTGCCGTCCCAGTGCCGGTTGACGGCACCGGTCTGCCAGATGCGCCGCTCGCCGTCGCGCAGCACCGCCTCCGAGCGCTCGGTCAGCCCGAAGTACATCCGGCGGCCCTCGCGCTGGCGGCGCAGCAGGTCACGGTTGACCATGCGGGTCAGCGTCGAGCGGGTCGCCTGCTCGCCGATCCCGGCGCGGGTGAACACGTCGATGACGCTGCCCGAGTACACGCACACGTCGCGCCCGAGCACCTGGTCGCCCAGGAACGTCAGCATGAGGGACTGGGGCCGCAGCGACTCTTCACCGGTCACGCGGCCACCGTACCTCCGCTCGATCAGTCGGTGACCTGCTGGTACGCGTGTACGGTCGTCGTCACCGCACACACGCCCGGCGGGATCATCTGCGCCCGCAGGGTGCCGCTGTTCGCGTCGTAGTCGACGCCCTCCGTCTCGAAGGTGCCCGTGCACGCGCTGCGCTGCGGCAGTGCGAAGAGGCTCTTCACCGTGCCGGTGACCGGCTGCCCGTCCAGCTTGCGGGGCAGGTCGACCTGGAGCAGCGGCCGGATCTCCGGGAAGAGGGTGCCCGAGGCGTCGTTCGAGGCGCACAGCAGGCGGGTGCCGGTGACGAAGTCGCAGCCCTGGATGTCGCGCACGGGCTTGTCCAGGGTGATCTGCCCGGCCTCCCTCAGCTCGCCGCCGGCAGGCGGCGTGGACGGGTTGAGCAGCGGCGCCGGGAAGACCTGGAGCCGGTTCTGCGTGCCCCACTCGCCCGACACCAGCCACTGCTCGTCGGGCGAGACGGTGGCGAAGGAGTTGTTCAGCTTCTCGCCCGGGTTCAGCGGGTGGACGTACGCGTAGCGCTTCCCGGCCGGGGTGGTGACCGCGAACATCTTGGAGGTGGCTGTGTCCGGGCCCTGGTAGGCGTCGAAGACATGGCCGCGCGCGATGTCCGGGTCGCCTATGTGGTTCCAGCCCTTGACCCGCAGGTCCAGCGGGATGGAGGCAAGCCCGCGGTACAACAGGGAGCCGTCCGCGCGGCTGGCCAGGCCCTGCCCGCCGCCGAGGGTGTCGGTGTACGCCGTGCCGGTCTGAGCCCACTGCGGGGCACCGGCGGCCGAGGCCGTGCCGGCGCCCAGCGTGAAGACACCCAATAACGCGGTGGCGGCGAGAAGTTGACGTCTCATCAGGTCAGGTACCTTCCACGTCGACGAATACCGGGTTCGCATAGAACCACGTATCCGCCCACGGGTCACCGTCCCCGGGCGGGTGCGGGACCGGCCCGTGCGGGTCGACCGAGGCGCCGAGGTAGCCGGTGCCGTTGCGGTTGCCGTCGCTGCCGCGCAGCCGGACGTAGAAGGACTCCTCGCCCGCGGTCAGCGGGATGCGCAGGGTGTAAGTGCCCGTGCGGCCGGAGACGTCCTGCGAGCGGACGACGCGGGTGTCGGGGGCCTTCCAGGTGTCGCGGTCGGCGACCGGGCCGCGCACCGCGCCGCGGATGACGTCCACGTGCGCCAACTCGGGCAGGATGCCCTGCGGGTTGGGCCGCGAGGCGGTCGTCACGGTGACGTCCAGGGTGAGCCTCTCGCCCTTGCGGACCCGCAGCCGGCCGCCGAGCGTCACGCCCCGGCCCCGGTCGTGCTCCCGCTTCAGCCGGACGTCGAGCCCGTCGAGCAGATGCCCGTGGTCGAGCCAGACCCGGCCCGCGCGCAGCCCCGCCATGACCGCGCGGTAGCCGTAGCGGGTGACGCCCACGTGCGTACGGCTGAACTGGCCGGGCCAGAAGTCGCTGCCGGGCTGCGGGGTGTCCGTGTTCACCGGGTCGGGCAGCTTCCCGGTGCTGTCGAACGTCTGGCCGGGCTGCCAGTCACCGTTCTTCCAGGTGTCGAAGACGATCCGGTGGGCGTCGGAGTTGGTGGTGACCGAGAACAGCCGCCCCTCGGCGAGCATCGAGTCCCACAGGCCGCCGACGGTGGCGGTCGCCCAGTCGAAGCCGCCGTACGTGAGGTAGGCGTCCGCCGGGTAGCCGGGCCAGGACTGCGCGGACGGCTTGTTCTCGTACTCGCCGCGGATCGACGTGGCGCCGCGCCAGCCGGGGATGGCGGCGCCCTGGGCACCCGGCGCGCCCTCCATGCCGATCATGATGTCGGGCGCCGCGTCCCGCCAGTTGCGCATCTCGTGCGGGGAGTCGATGCCCAGGCGCATCGGGTGGTTGGCAAGGACCAGCACGTCGTCGACGTAGCCCGAACGACGCTGCCGAGCCAGCCACTCGAGGGCCTTGACGGCGTGCGTCTCGTTGCGGGCGGTGTCCGCGTCGGCGGGGCCGCCCTTGTCGTAGCCGAGCAGTTTGCCGTCGTAGGCACGCTCGAACCGGGTCAGCAGGCCGACCTCGCGCGGGCCGGGAGCGGTGAACACCGTGCAGTGCTCGGCGGCCGGGATGTACCACTCCAGACCCTGGAAGATCAGCTGACGTGGGTTCTCGGCCCGCGCCCGGAGGATCTCCTGGTGCTCCAGCGCGGCCCCGAAGTCGGCGTGCCCGAAGTTGGAGTGCTCGGTGAACACCATCCAGTCCAGGCCGTACTTCGCGCCCGCGGCGGCCAGCTGGGAGAACGTGTACTTGGCGTCGTGGCTGTAGACGGAGTGGACGTGGTGGTCGCCGACGAGGTAGGCGAGGCGGGGGTCCTCGCCGCCCAGCCGTCTGTCGCCGCCGTCGGCGGCCAGGGCCGGGGTCCCCGAAGAGCCCAGGGCGAACGCGGCGCCGAACAGGCCCGCGCGGCGCAGGAGCCCGCGGCGGGAGACGCCCTGGGGGTCGAGGGCGGCGGGGGAGACGGACGGGTCGGCCCACGCGGGCAGCTGCTGCTCTGTCATGAGGGCTCCCTGGGAGGTCAGTGGTTCATGAAGGAGGTGACGGGCAGCGCCCGGGCGACGATCCGCACGTCGCCGAGCCGGCCGTGGAAGATCTGGTCGATCTTGCCGCCGTACTCGTAGCCGCCGAGCAGCCACGGCAGGCCGACGGAGGTGATGCCGACGGAGGCCGCCTTGGGGTTGCGGAGCACCGGGCAGCCCTCGACGTACAGCGTGGTGTGCCTGCCGTCGTTGACGACCGCGAGGTGCCACCAGGTCTCCAGCGGGGTCTCCTGGCCCCAGTTGGTGGCGATGCCCTGCTGGTTGAGCGGGCGCATCGCCCACTGCGGTTCGCGGTCGTTGGACAGGGACAGCGTGGCCAGTGGCTCGTCGGGGTCGTCGGCGGTCTTCCCGGCGGCGCCGCCCGTGCCCGTGCGCCCGACCAGACCCGACCAGGCGTGGTGGTCCGGGTCCCAGTCGGCGGGCAGCCGGTAGAACGCCTCGATGGTGTAACCGTCCTCGAAGGTGACCGAGTTGAGCGGGGCGCCGTCGACCGTGCGCAGATAGGCGCCCTTCAGCGGGGACTTGAAGCCCTGGAACTCCAGGCTGCCGTGGCCCGGCTGGTCGGGGTGGTGGTCCGCCGACCAGTCCAGGGCACCGCCGCCCACCGTGACGAGCGAGAGGTCGTTGCCGCGCCCGGACAGGTCCCGGACCGTGCCGGTCGTGCCGTCGACGGGCTTCTCGAAGCGCCAGTACGCCATCGTGCCCGGGACCAGCAGCTTCGAGGCGGGCCGCGCCGGACGGGCGGGCACGGGCGCGAAGCCGGAGAAGCGCTCCTGGAAGTCGATCTCGACGGAGAACCGGTCGGCGTCGCCGCTCAGCTCCATCTCCTGCCGCTCCAGCTCGTTGAGCCCCTTCCCGGCCCGCCCCAGGATCCACGGGGAGACCGTCTCCACGTCGATGACGTTGCGGTCCAGGTCGAACCGGTAGAGGCGGATCATCGCCGCGCCGCCGAAGTAGCGGTTCTGGTAGTTCGTCAGATGCAGGTGGACGTCGTGCCCGGCCGCGTTCTTCCGCGTCGCGCGGGCGGCGGGCCAGTAGTGCCCGTTGAGGGTGAGGAAGATCTGGTCGTGGTCCTCGATCAGCTGGTCCCACAGCTGCTGCCCGTACGCCGACAGCGCGTCCTCCTCGGCGACCAGCTCGTGGGTGGTGAGGATGACGGGCGTCTTCGGATGCCGCGCCATGACCTCCTTCGCCCACGCGTAGCCCTGCGGCGACAGCCGCCAGTCCAGCGCGAGCACCATCCACTCCCGGCCGCCCGCGGTGAACAGATGGAAGGTGTTGTAGCCGTCCGGGGAGGCACCGCCGAACGTCCGCTGCCCCTTGACCCGCTGCGGCCCGAAGGCGTCCAGATACGGCGTCGCACCGCGCTGGTCGGTCGTCGACGACCTCACGTCGTGGTTGCCGGCCAGGACGCTGTAGCCGACGCCCCTGCGGTCCAGCAGCCCGAACGCCTCGCCGATCGCCGCGAACTCCTCCTTCGCGCCGTTCTGCGTGAGGTCCCCGAGGTGGGACAGGAAGACGATGTTCTCCTCCCCGCCGTGCTCCAGCAGATAGCGCAGCGACGCCTCGACCGGCGCCTTGTCGATGCTCGGCCCGTCGAAGAGGTACTGCGTGTCCGGCATCACGGCGAGCGTGAAGCGGCGGCTGCGCGGGTCGGGACGCCAGCTCGCCGGTGCGGCCGCGGCGGTGACGGCCGGCAGCGCGGCCACCGTCGCTGCGGTCGCGCCGAGCAGCGCGGTGGCGCGCAGGAAACCGCGTCTTCCGGCGCCGGCCTGGGGGGCCTCGCCCGGGTCGTGGTCATGCGAAGTGCACACAGGTGCTCCATGAGGTGACAGAGGGGAGAACTCAGAGAACGCGCAGCGTCCAGCTCCAGCGATGGACGCCGGCCGCGACGAGGTAGGTGGCGAAGGTGTCGGGCCCGCACGAAGCCGTGCCCAGCCCGCGGTGCGCCGCGTCGATGTGCACCACGCACCCGGCCTGCGGCACCAGTTCGTCGTGATGCGCTGCCGCGGCGAGGTCGGTCGCGCGATGCCGGGTCACGGAGACCTGACGGGGCCGGTCCAGCCGCACCGCGAGCCCGGTGGCGTCCGGCGCGGACAGCGTGAACCGCCGTACGCCGTGCCGCCCGCCGCTCTCCTGCGGCCGCAGATACGGGGTGAACAGCTCGTCCACCGGCAGTGCGTGGTGGCCGACGGGCGCGCCCGCGCCCCGGTCCGGATAGGACTCCCAGGGGCCCCGCCCGAACCACTCCAGCAGGTTCAGCCCGGCGTCCGTCTCGAAGACCGACCCGACCCGGGCCACGTCGTCCAGCGCCTCGGGCAGCTCGGCGCACTCCTCCACCAGGAGCCCGCCCTCGACGGCCGTGAAGACCTGCTCGTGACGGACGGTGCCGCCCGGGCAGAGGTGGTCGCACACCACCGTCACCCGTCCCGGGTCACGCCGTACGGCGACGACCTTGCGGGTGAGCGCGTCGAGCCCCCACTCCCGCCACCGGGCCGCCATGCCGCCCAGTTCGTCGTTGTCGGTGGGCGCCCGCCACAGCGACAGCGTCGGCCCGGCCGTCAGCAGCGGATGGACCAGCAGCCCGTCCTCGTCGAGCTCCACGGGGCGGTGCGTCACGAAGGCGTGCCGCACCGGGGCCGCGTGCCGCAGCCGTATCCGCGGCAGGCACACGACCGTGCCGCGCGGCGCCCACGATTCGTCCCGGGCCGTCGTGACCCGCAGCGTCAGCCACGCCTCGCCGCCGTCCTCCGGCAGCTCGAACGGCAGCGGCACGGCGGCCGTCTCGCCCGGCCGCAGATCGGGCAGCTCGGCGGGGGCGGTCAGGGTGCCGCCGTCGGCGAGGGCCAGCTCCCACTCGCCGGACAGCCAGTCCAGGCCGCGGAAGTGCTGGTGGTTGCCCAGGACCACGCCTTCGTGCCGGAAGTGCTCGATGCGCACCGGCGCGGCGATCTCCCGGTGCTCGAACATCACGGGCTTCGGGGTGCGGTCGGGGAAGACGACACCGTCGGCGATGAAGGCGCCGTCGTGGTCGGTCTCCCCGAAGTCGCCGCCGTACGCCCAGCGGTGGCCGGGCGCGGCGACACCGTTGCCGTAGAGCCCGGCGCCCCCACGCCCGGCCGGTCTGCCGTCGTTCACACGCTGGAGGATGCCGTGGTCCCAGAACTCCCAGATGAACCCGCCCTGAAGACCCGGGGTGGCCTCGATGGCCTCCCAATGGTCCGCGAGCGTGCCGTTGCTGTTGCCCATGGCGTGCGAGTACTCGCACTGGATGAGCGGCTTGGTCTGCCGCCCGGACATGGCGTGCGCGAGGCACTCCTGCAGCGGCGCGTACATCGGGCAGGCGATGTCGGAGGCCAGGTCCGGATCGGCCCAGCCGCGCTTGGCCGCGCCCTCGTACTGCACCGGCCGGGTCGGGTCGTGCCGGCGTACCCAGCCCGCCGCCGCGTCGTGGTTCGCGCCGTAGTCGGACTCGCTGCCCAGCGACCAGACGATGACGGACGGGTGGTTCTTGTCCCGCAGCACCATCCGCGCGACCCGGTCGACGAAGGCGCCCAGATAGCGCGGGTCGTCGGCGATCTCGTGCGCGTGGTCGTGCGACTCGATGCCGGCCTCGTCGACGACGTAGAAGCCGAGCTCGTCGGCCAGGTCGTACAGGGCCGGATCGTTCGGGTAGTGCGCGGTGCGGATCGCGTTGAAGCCGAACCGCTTCAGCAGGACGAGGTCCGCGCGCATGTCGTCGTAGGACACGGTCCGCCCCGTCAGCGGATGGAAGTCGTGCCGGTTGACGCCCCGGATGAACACACGCTCGCCGTTGACCAGCAGGTCCCGGCCGGTGATCTCGACGTCACGGAAGCCGATCCGGTGGCGGGAGGTGTCGGCGACGGTGCCGTCGGCGCGGTGCAGCCGGACGGTCAGGCCGTACAGCTCGGGCGTCTCGGCGTTCCAGGTGCGCACGTCCGGTACGGCGGCCCGCAGCCGGGCCTCCCCGAGGAAGCCGGAGACACGCTCGTCCTCGGCGTTGACCCGGTCGAACTCCGCGTCCTGCGTCAGCAGGCGCCCGTCCAGCTCCCCGCTGACGTACCAGCCCTCGGGCAGGGCCCCGCCCGAGTCCCGTACGAGGCAGTCCACGCGCAGGTCACCGTCCCGCCGGGCCCGCACGGTCACGTCCGCGAGATACAGCGGGTCCCTCGCGTACAGCAGCACCGAGCGGGTGATCCCGCCGTGCCACCACTGGTCCTGGTCCTCGATGTGCGAGGCGTCCGACCACTTCACGACGGTCAGGCGCAGGGTGGCCCGCTCCCCGGGGCGCACCACGTCCGTCAGATCGAACTCGGCGGCCAGGTGGGAGTCCTTGGAGATGCCGACCGGCCGCCCGTCCACGTGCACCAGCAGCACGCTCTCCGCCGCCCCGACCTGGAGCACGATCCGCCGTCCGGCCCACTCGGCCGGCACGTCCACCACCCGCTCGTACACGCCCGTCGGGTTGGCGGCGGGCACGCCCGGCGGGAACTCGGCGAACGGCATACGGACGTTGAGGTACCGCGGGAGGTCGTCCGTGCCCTGCATGGTCCACACGCCGGGCACGGACGACGACGACCAGACCTCCCCGAGCGGGGCGTCCGGCGCGGGCAGCAGCTGGAAACGCCAGTCGCCGTCCAGGGAAACGGCCCCGGCCCGCCGGTCGACGGCGTTCATCGGCAGCCGCCCCCAGGAGGTCACCTCGGGTGCCTCCCAGGGGCGCAGGGCGATCAGGGGGTCGGGGTGTGCGTCGGTCATGAGCATTCCGAAGTCGGTGCGGTGGACCGGGGCAGGGCGTGCCCTTGCAGGCCCCAGACGGGGTCGACGGGGATGCCGAGACGGTCCAGGACGGTGGGGGCGATGTCGATGAGGCGGGGCGTGTCGAGCCTGGTGCCTCCGGGCATGCCGGGCCCGGCGAGGATTCCGGGCTCGCCGGGCTCGGCGAGGATGACGAAGACCTCCCGTTCGGCACGCGTGTCGCCGCCGTGGCCGCCGGTGTCGAGGTGACCGTGGTCCGTGGTGACGAGCACGGTCCAGTGCTCGTGGGCGCGCCGCGCGTCGATCGCCTCCAGGAGCCGCCCCAGGTGGGCGTCCTGGGCGAGCAGGGCCCGGTCGTAGGCGGTGGAGAGAGGGCCGGTGGCGTGGCCGGCCTCGTCGGTGGCGCCGAAGTACACGAACACGACGTCCGGGTCGTCCTCGGTGAGCCAACGCGCGGCGGTGTCGGCGACGAGGCGGTCGGCGAGTTCGTAGCCGTCGGACTCGCCGTCGTAGCGCACCCGCCGACCGATGGCGGCGCCGAGGACGCCCCGGTCGACCAGCTCCGGCCAGGACACCACCGCCGCCGTGCGCAGACCGGGCCGGGCGGTGGCGGCGCGGCTGAGGAAGTCGGGGTAGCGGGCGTAGTCGGCGCCGAGGAAGTCGTTGCCGGTCACCCCGTGCCGGTCGGGCCACACTCCGGTCAGCACGCTCGACCAGCCGGGTCCGGAGTCGGTGTAGGCCGCGCCGGCCGACGGCCCGTCCTCGGCCCGGCCGTAGGGCAGCATGCTGGTGCCGTGGGCGCCGGTGGCCATCAGGCGGTGCAGTACGGGGGCGATGGACGGCGAGCGGGTCAACCGGTCGATGCGCAGCCCGTCCATGCCGACGACGAGCACCTTGGCGCGTGCGCTGCTGTCGGCGTCGATGTCCGCCACTGCTTACCCCTCTCATCGCTGGCGCCTGCTGCACCGGCCGGATCAGGACCAAGAGCTCGGGACCGCCTGCCGGTTGTCGGCTGCGCGCCCGCTGTGGCTGGTCGCGCAGTTCCCCGCGCCCCTTTGGGGCTCGGTCAGCTGCCCTGCACAGCCCCCTCCGTGGCCCCCGCGATGAACCCCCGGGCGAAGATCGTGAAGACCACGACCAGCGGGACGGACGCCATGAGCACGCCGGCCATGACCATGCTGTAGTCGGTGGTGTGGCCGACATGGAGCTGGGCGAGCGCCACCTGGAGGGTGAGGTGGCCGGGGTCGGTGAGCACGACGAGCGGCCAGATGTAGTCGTTCCAGGCACCGACGAAGGCGTAGATGGCGAGGAACGACAGCGCGGGTTTGATCATCGGCAGCACGATGTTCCAGTACTGGCGGAAGAAACCCGCGCCGTCGATGCGCGCGGCGTCGAGGAGTTCGTCCGGCACGCCGTTCTCGATGTACTGGCGCAGCCAGAAGATGCCGAAGGCGTTGGCGAGGGCGGGCGGGATCAGCGCCTTGAGCGTGCCGACCCAGCCGAGGTCGGACATGAGGATGAACTGCGGGAGGACGGCCAGCTGGAGCGGCAGCATCATGAACCCCACCAGCATGGCGAACAGCACCTTGCGTCCGGGGAAGTCGAACTTGGCGAAGGCGAAGGCCGCCAGGGAGTCGACGAACAGGACCAGGACGGTGGTGACGGTCGCGACGACGAGCGTGTTCAGCATCGACCCGAAGAAGTCGATGGTGTCGAGCACGTGCCGGACGTTCTCCAGCAGCTGGGAACCGAAGGTCAGCTTCGGCGGGCTCTTGTAGATGTCCTGGGTGGTGTTCGTCGCCATGACGATCGTCCACACGAACGGGAAGACCGAGACCAGGACGGCCAGGACGAGGACGATGTGCGCGGTCAGGCCCTTGGGGCGCCGGGACCGCCTCGTGACCGCTGCGGTCATGACTTCCTCCCGCGCTGGACGAGACGCCAGTTGACGACGACCAGCACCATGATCAGTACGAAGAAGGCCCATACCATGGCCGCGCCGTACCCGTAGTCGTTGTTGACGAAGGCCGACTGGTAGAAGTACAGCAGCGTGGTCAGGCCCGCCTGGCCGGGGCCGCCGAGGTTCGGGTTGGCGGCGTTGCTGCCGAACAGGACCTGGGGTTCGCTGAAGCTCTGCAGGCCGTTGATGGTCGAGATGATGACGGTGAACAGGATGATGGGCCGCATGATCGGCATGGTGATCTGGAAGAACGTACGGACGGGTCCGGCGCCGTCCAGCTTGGCGGCCTCGTAGATCTGCGTGGGGATGGCCTGCAGACCCGCCAGGTAGATGATCATGTTGTAGCCGGTCCACATCCAGGTCATCAGCAGCGCGATGACCAGTTTGATCAGCCACGGGTTGCTCAGCCACGGGACGGGTGAGATGCCGACCGTGCCCAGGATCGCGTTGACCAGGCCGAAGTTGTTGCTGAACACCGCGCCGAAGAAGATCGACACGGCGACGATCGAGGTGACGTTCGGCAGGTAGAGGGCGATGCGGTAGAAGCCCTTGAAGCGGCGCACCGAATGCAGCAGCGTCGCCAGCACCAGGGCCCCGAACAGCGTGGGGACGGTGGACAGCACCCAGATCACCAGGGTGTTGCGGATCGACATCCAGAAGACCGGGTCCGTCCACAGGAACCGGAACTGCTGCAGACCCACGAACTCCATGGTGCCCATGCCGTCCCAGCGCTGGAAGGCGAGGTACAGCGAGTAGAAGACCGGGAAGAACGAGAAGACGCCGAAGACCACGAAGAAGGGCGAGATCGCCAGGTACTGCC
This sequence comes from Streptomyces caelestis, assembly GCF_014205255.1. GTDB lineage: Bacteria > Actinomycetota > Actinomycetes > Streptomycetales > Streptomycetaceae > Streptomyces > Streptomyces caelestis. Next base: position 7,599,152 of record NZ_JACHNE010000001.1, read on the forward strand.
GCCAGTGGGACAGCACCCCGCGACGTGCCGGCCGCACGGTGCCCGCGGGCGGCGTGCGCCGCGGGCGGAAGCGGGCCGGGCCCGGCCCGCCCCGGTGCCGTGGCACCGAGGCGGGGCCGGTGACCGGAGGGGACGTCACCTCACTTCACCCCCTGTCGCCGGGCGATCTGCCTGGCCTGGGCGACCGCGTCCTTCCAGGCGTCCTCGGGCTTCTTGCCCTTGGCCTCGATGCTGGTCAGCTCGGTGAAGTAAGGAGCCATGACGGCGGCGTCGGCGGGCGCCTCGTAGCTGGCCGGGATGGCCTTGGCGGCCGGGCCGAAGACCTCGATGACCTTCTGCCCGCCGAAGAAGGGGTCGCCGCCCGTCATGGCCGGCATGGAGTACGCCGCCGGCGCGGCGGGGAAGATGGCGGCGTCGGCGAAGCCGCGGGCGTCGTTCTCCGGGCTGAGGATCCAGCTGATGATCTTGAAGGCCTCTTCGGGGTTCCGGCACTGCTTGGGCAGGGCCAGGTAGGAGCCGCCCTGGTTGGCCGGTCCGCCGGGCGTCGCGCAGACCCGCCACTTGCCCTTGGTGTCCGGGGCCGCCTGCTCGATGTCCAGCGCGTGCCAGGCCGCGCCGAGTTCGGTGGTCAGGCTCTTGCCGATGGCGGCGTTCCAGGTGTTGTCGTTGATCTTGGCGTCGAGGCCGAGGGTGTAGGGGCGGATCGCCGTGTTCCAGGCAGTGCGGATGTGGTCCTGGTCGCCGATGAAGCGGTTGTTCCTGTCGATGAACCGCTCGGTGCCCTGCCCGACCGCGATGGTGAACACCGAGCTGATGTTGTTGACCAGGTAGGTACCGGGCACCTTCTTCCTCAGCTCGGTGCCGAGCGCGAAGTAGTCCTCCCAGGTCCCGGCCTGGGCGGCGACCTTGTCGGGGTCGGTGGGCAGCCCGGCCTCGTCGAACAGGTCCGCGCGGTAGAAGAGCGCGGTGGGGCCGATGTCGATCGGGAAGCCGATCTGCTTGCCGTCCTCGCTCCGGGCGAGCTTGGTCTTCCAGTCCAGGTACTTGGACGAGATCTCCTTGAAGCCCAGGTCGTTCAGGTCGAGGAAGCGGCTCGCGTTGGGCAGGAAGGACGCCATGTCCTCGCCCTTGATGCCGGTGATGTCGGGCACGGAGCTGCCCGCCGCGAGGGTGGTGGTGAGCTTCTGCTTGAAGTCGCCGCCGATGGAGGCGGCGGTCAGCTTGACCTGGCCGCTGAAGTGCGTCTTGGCCTCGGCGACCACCTTGTCGCTGAGCGCGCCTCCCCAGTACCACAAGGTGAGGTTCTTGCCGTTCTTGCTGCCGGCCGATCCCGAGCCGTTGCCGCATGCGACGGTCAGGCCGGAGGCGGCCGCGGTGAGCGCGGCGGCCTGGAGGAAGCCTCTACGAGAAAGGTCCACGGGTCACTCCTGTTGTTCCTGTTCGACGTGGCAAGGGGTGTGAGGGTCAGTGCCGCCGTTCGGAGGCCCGTGGGCCGACGGGCGTGTGAGGAGCCGGCGGGGTGACCGGTGCGGACCGCACGGGCGGTCCCGGGTTCGCCGGAAGGCGGTCCGCCAGGAAGCCGTAGGCCCGCTTCAGCTCCGGGTCGGTCAGGGAGCGCCACCAGCGGTCCACGCCGTACCAGCCGGGGGCGGCCAGCGCCCCGCCGTGGTGCCGGACGGACAGCCCGGCGGCGAGCACCGCGAACCGCAGCCGCTCCTTGAGCGGCCAGCCGCCGAGCGAGGCGGTGACGAAGGCGGCGCCGAAGACGTCCCCGGCACCCGTCGCGTCCAGCACCTCGACGTCGAGGGCGGGCACCTCGGCGTACTCGCCGGTCGTCTGGTCGACGGCCACCGCGCCGCCCCCGCCCCGGGTGACCGCCGCGACCGGCACCAGCTCGGAGAGCGTGCCGAGCGCGGCCACCGCGCTGTCGGTGCGGGTGTAGGCCATGGCCTCCGTCTCGTTCGGGAGGAAGGCGTGGCACAGGGCCAATTGGTCCAGGAGGGCCGTCGACCACTCCTGCGTGGGGTCCCAGCCGACGTCGGCGTAGATCTGCGTGCCGTGCGCGGCGGCCTTGGCGAGCCACTCGCGCGGCTCGGCCTCGATGTGCACCAGGGCGGTACGCGCCTCGGGCGGATCGCCCATCAGCACGTCCTGTGAGTACGGCGGCTCCTGGCCGTGGGTGAGCAGGGCCCGGTCGTGGCCGTAGGCGACGGAGACGGTGACCGGGTTCGGCCAGTCGTCCGCCGTACGGGAGAGCGAGAGGTCGACACCCTCCTGGTCGCGCAGGACCTCCCGGCAGTACTCGCCGTAGAAGTCGTCACCGAACACCGTGGCCAGGGACGTCCTGAGGCCGAAGCGGGCGGCGGCCACCGCCAGGTTGGCGATGCCGCCCGGGCCGCAGCCCATGCCCGTCGTCCAGATCTCCTCGCCCGGGGCGGGCGGCTTCCCGAGCCCGGTGAGGACGAGGTCGTAGAAGAGCAGCCCGGTCAGCAGCACATCGGGCCGGTCGTCGTCCACGGAGGCGTCCTCTCGCTCGAAGCTTCGACGGAGATCGTCAAAACTCTTCATTTCCGTGAGCGGAATCGTGCGCTGATCGCAAGGATTGGTCAATACCCGCGCAGAAATGAGCATGGCGATGATTGGAGATGACGAGTAATGTGCACCGGGTGCTGGCAGAACGACGACACCAACTCATCCTGCGGGCCCTGCGCTCGGGCGGGCCCGCAGCTGTGACCGACCTCTCCGAACAGCTCGGGGTGAGTCCCGCCACAATCAGGCGTGACCTGGTCAAACTGGAAGAAGACGGGCTGCTCACGCGCGTCCACGGCGGCGCCGTGGTCGAGGAGGGCGACCAGCCCTTCGCCGAGGTCGCCGAGGTGCGCGTGGCCGAGAAGGACGCCATAGCCGAGCGCGCGGCGGCGATGGTGAGGGACGGCCAGTCGGTGCTGCTGGACATCGGGACCACGGCCTACCGCCTGGCCCGGCAGCTGCACGGCCGGCGGCTCACCGTGATCACCAGCAACCTGGTGGTCTACGAGGAGCTCATCGACGACGAGGGCATCGAGCTGGTCCTGCTCGGCGGCATGGTCCGCCGCGAGTACCGCTCCCTGGTCGGCTTCCTCACTGAGGACAACCTGCGCCAGCTGCACGCCGACTGGCTCTTCCTCGGCACCAGCGGGGTGCGCCCCGGCGGGCAGGTCATGGACACGACGGTCGTGGAGGTGCCGGTCAAGCGCGCCATGATCAAGGCCGGCGAGAAGGTCGTGCTGCTCGCCGACGCGGCGAAGTTCCCGGGGCACGGGATGGCGCAGGTCTGCGGTCCCGAGGACCTGGACGTGGTGGTGACGAACGAGCCGGTCGACACGGCGACGCGGGCCTCGTTGCAGGAGGCCCGCGTCGAAATCATCGTGACGGGAAGGGTGCAGACTTGAACCCTCCCCCAGCCGAGGCGGGGGGATTCCTGGCTCGGGCCGCCCCACCGTTCAGCGAACAGCAAGGTCTTACACCCTCAGCACCAGCCGGGTTGGAACCAGCCCGGGGTCTTGAAGCAAGTTCAAGGAGGTGGCCCGTGCTTGGTTCTCGCAACGTGCTGCACGCAGCCTGCCGAATCGGAGGAACTCGGTGAAGCTGACGATTCTGGGCGGCGGAGGATTCCGCGTACCGCTGGTGTACGGGGCGCTCCTCCAGGACCACGCCGAGGGCCGGGTGACGCACGTCGTCCTGCACGATCTGGATCCCGCGAGACTGTCCGCGGTGACGCGCGTCCTCGCCGAGCAGGCGGCCGGCGTCCCCGACGCGCCCGAGGTGACCGCCACCACCGATCTGGACGAGGCCCTGCGCGGCGCCGACTTCGTGTTCTCCGCGATCCGCGTCGGCGGCCTGGAGGGCCGCGCGAACGACGAGCGCGTGGCCCTGGCCGAGGGCGTCCTCGGCCAGGAGACGGTCGGCGCGGGCGGCATCGCCTACGGGCTGCGCACCGTCCCGGTCGCCGTCGACATCGCCCGGCGGGTCGCCCGCCTGGCGCCGGACGCCTGGGTCATCAACTTCACCAACCCCGCCGGTCTGGTCACCGAGGCCATGTCCCGCCACCTCGGCGACCGCGTCATCGGCATCTGCGACTCCCCGGTCGGCCTCGGCCGCCGCATCGCCCGGGTGCTCGGCGCGAACCCCAAGGAGGCCTGGATCGACTACGTCGGCCTCAACCACCTCGGCTGGGTGCGCGGCCTGCGGGTCGCCGGCCGCGACGAGCTCCCGCGCCTGCTCGCCGACCCCGACCTGCTCGGCTCCTTCGAGGAGGGCAAGCTCTTCGGCGTCGACTGGCTCCGGTCCCTGGGCGCGATCCCCAACGAATACCTGCACTACTACTACTTCAACCGGGAAGCCGTACGCGCCTACCAGCAGGCCGAGAAGACCCGCGGCGCCTTCCTGCACGACCAGCAGGCCCGCTTCTACGCCGAGATGCGCAACCCCGACGCCCCCGCGTGGAAGGTCTGGGACCGGACCCGCGCCGAGCGCGAGGCCACCTACATGGCCGAGAACCGCGAGACCGCCGGCGCCGGCGAACGCGACGAGGACGACCTGTCCGGCGGCTACGAGAAGGTGGCCCTCGCGCTGATGCGGGCGATCGCCCGGGACGAGCGCACGACCCTGATCCTCAACGTCCGCAACCAGCGCACCCTGTCGGTCCTGGACACGGACGCCGTCATCGAGGTCCCCTGCCTCGTCGACGCCAACGGCGCCCACCCCGTCACCGTCGACCCGCTGCCCGACCACGCCACCGGTCTGGTCTGCGCGGTCAAGGCGGTCGAGCGCGAGGTGCTGGCCGCGGCCGACTCGGGCTCCCGCGCGAGTGCCGTGAAGGCCTTCGCGCTGCACCCGCTCGTCGACTCCGTCAATGTGGCCCGCAGGCTGGTCGAGGGCTACACCGAGGTCCACCCCGGGCTGGCGTACCTTAGGTGAACGCCGCTCGGTAAGCGCTTTCCCCCACCGCTTCCCGCCTGCTCGCTCTTCCCGCTTCCTGGAGACATCTCATGCACGACGAAAGCCGCCGCATCGAGGAGCGCGTGCAGCGCCTTCACGACCAGCGCATCAAATCGGCGATCTACGCGGCCACCGTCCCCTTCGAGGTAGAGGCCTGGCAGGCTCCCGGGGAGCCGGTCCCGTTCGAGGAGGCCGCCGCCGCCTCGTACGCGCCCTTCGCGATGGGCACCCCCTGGGGGCCGCCCTGGGGAACCACCTGGTTCCGCATGCGCGGACAGGTGCCCGAGGCGTGGGCGGGCCGCCGCGTCGAGGCCGTGATCGACCTCGGATTCGTGGGCGACTGGCCCGGCAACCAGGCCGAGGCCCTCGTCCACCTCACGGACGGCACCCCGCTGAAGGCCGTCAACCCGCTCAACCAGTACGTGGCGATCGCCAACCCGGCGACGGGCGGCGAGACGGTGGAGTACCTGGTCGAGGCCGCCTCCAACCCGGACATCCTCGCCGACAACTTCTCGAAGACCACCCCGCTCGGCGACATCCTCACCGCCGGGGACAAGCCGCTCTACACCTTCCGCGCCGCCGACATCGCCGTCCTCGACGAGGAGGTCTGGCACCTCGACCTCGACGTCCAGGTGCTGCGCGAGCTGATGCTGGAGCTCGGTGAGCACGACCCGCGCCGGCACGAGATCGCGCACGCGCTCGACCGGGCGATGGACCTGCTCGACCTGGACGACGTCTCCGGCTCCGCGCCCGCCGTCCGCGAAGCGCTGAAGCCGGTGCTGTCCAAGCCCGCGCACGCCAGCGCGCACACCGTCTCCGGCGTCGGCCACGCCCACATCGACTCGGCCTGGCTCTGGCCGATCCGCGAGACCAAGCGCAAGACGTCCCGCACGTTCTCCAACGTCACGTCCCTGGCCGACGAGTACGACGACTTCATCTTCGCCTGCTCCCAGGCCCAGCAGTACGAATGGGTGCGCGACAACTACCCCAAGGTGTGGGCCCGCATCCAGGAGTCGGTCAAGAAGGGCCAGTGGGCGCCGGTCGGCGGCATGTGGGTCGAGTCCGACGGCAACCTGCCCGGTGGCGAGGCCGTCGCCCGCCAGTTCATCCACGGCAAGCGGTTCTTCATCGAGCACTTCGGCATCGAGACCAAGGGTGTGTGGCTGCCGGACTCCTTCGGCTACAACGCGGCCTACCCGCAGATCGCCAAGCTCGCCGGCAACGAGTGGTTCCTCACCCAGAAGATCTCCTGGAACCAGACCAACAGGTTCCCCCACCACACCTTCTGGTGGGAGGGCATCGACGGCACCCGGATCTTCACCCACTTCCCGCCGGTCGACACCTACAACGCCCGCTTCAGCGGCGAGGAGATGTCCCGCGCGGTCCGCAACTACCAGGAGAAGGGCGGCGCCAGCCGCTCCCTGGCGCCCTTCGGCTGGGGCGACGGCGGTGGCGGCCCCACCCGCGAGATCATGGAGCGCGCCCGCCGGCTGGCGGACCTGGAGGGCTCCGCGAAGGTCGTCGTCGAACACCCCGACGCGTTCTTCGCCAAGGCCCGCGAGGAGTACCCGGACGCGCCCGTCTGGGTCGGCGAGCTCTACCTGGAGCTGCACCGCGCCACCTACACCTCCCAGGCCCGCACCAAGCAGGGCAACCGCCGCTCCGAGCACCTCCTGCGCGAGGCGGAGCTGTGGGCGACCACGGCCGCGCTGCACGCGCCGGGCTACACGTACCCGCACGAGCAGCTGGACCGGCTCTGGAAGACGGTGCTGCTGCACCAGTTCCACGACATCCTGCCCGGCTCGTCCATCGCCTGGGTGCACCGCGAGGCCGAGGCCGAGTACGCCCGCGTGGCCCGTGAGCTCCAGGCGCTGACGGCCGAGGCGGTGGCCGCGCTCGGCGACGGCGGGACGCGCGTCTTCAACACCAGCCCCTACGACCGCGCCGAGGTGGTCCGCACCGCCGACGGCGCACCGGTGTACGTGGAGGTGCCCGCGAGCGGTTCCGCGCCCCTCACCGCCGCCGAGCCCCCGCAGCCGGTGACGGTGAGCGGCCGGGTGCTCGACAACGGGCTGGTCCGGGTGGAGGTGGCCGAGGACGGCACCCTGTCGTCGGTCCGTGATCTGCGCGCGAACCGCGAGGTCCTGGCCGACCAGGGCAATCTGCTCCGCCTGCACACCGACCTGCCCAACTACTGGGACGCCTGGGACATCGACAAGCACTACAAGAACCGCTACACGGACCTCCTCGACGCCTCGTCCGTTGCGGTCGTCGAGCAGGACCCGCTGGTCGGCGCCATCCGCGTCGAGCGGTCCTTCGGCAAGGGCTCGACGATCACGCAGACGATCACCGTCCGCGCCGGCAGCCCCCGGATCGACATCGAGACGGACATCGACTGGCACGAGACCGAGAAGATCCTCAAGGCGGCCTTCCCGGTCGACATCCGCGCCCCGCACTCCTCCGCCGAGATCCAGTTCGGGCACATCCAGCGGCCCACGCACACCAACACCAGCTGGGAGGCGGCCCGCTTCGAGGTCTCCGGCCACCGCTGGGTGCACATCGGCGAACCCGGCTACGGCGTCGCGATCATCAACGACTCGACCTACGGTCACGACGTCTCCCGCACGGTGCGCGAGGACGGCGGCACCACGACCACCGTCCGCCTCAGCCTGGTCCGCGCCCCGCGCATCCCGGACCCCGAGGCCGACCAGGGGCGCCACCGCTTCACCTACGCGCTGCTGCCCGGCGCGACGATCGGGGACGCCGTCGCCGAGGGCTACGCCCTCAACCTCCCGCTCCGGGTGGCCGACGCGGCCGGCGCCCCCGCACCGGTCGTCTCCGCCGAGGGCGAGGGCGTGACCGTGGAGGCGGTCAAGCTCGCCGACGACGCCTCCGGCGACGTCGTCGTACGGCTCTACGAGTCCCGGGGCGGCCGGGCCCAGGGCGTTTTGCGCACCGGCTTCCCGCTCGCCGGCGCGCAGATCACCGACCTGCTGGAGCGCCCCCTGGAGGAGGCACGCGTGGACGGCGACGGTGGTGTCCCCGTCGCACTGCGCCCCTTCCAGATCCTGACACTGCGCCTGCGCAGGGGCTGACCCATGGCCATGCGACCCTGGTTCACCGACGCCAAGCTGGGGATCTTCATCCACTGGGGCGTCTACGCCGTCGACGGCGTCCAGGAGTCCTGGTCGTTCTACGACGACATCGTCCCCTACGACCAGTACATGTCCCAGCTCGACCGCTTCACGGCCTCCCGCTACGACCCGCGCGACTGGGCGAAGCTCTTCGCACGGGCCGGTGCGAGGTACGCCGTGCTGACCAGCCGCCACCACGACGGCGTCGCCCTGTGGGACACGGCCTACGGCGACCTGAACGTGGGCCGCGACCTGATCGCCGGCTATGCCGACGCCCTGCGCGAGCAGGGCCTCAAGGTCGGGCTCTACTACTCGCACTCGGACTGGAGCCACCCCGACTACGCCTCCACCCGCAAGCCGGGCCGCCCGCCGGAGCTGGAGGACAACCGCTACTCGGAGGTCGCCGCCGAGGCCGAGGACCTGGCGGCCTGGGAGAGGTTCCTCGCCTACCGGGACGGTCAGCTCCGCGAACTGACCGCCCGCTACCAGCCGGACCTGCTGTGGTTCGACGGCGAGTGGGACCGCAGCGAGGAGCAGTGGCGCATCCCGGAACTGGCAGCCCTCATCCGCTCCGAGGTACCGGACGTCGTCTTCAACGCCCGCATGCTCAGCGAGGGCGACTACGCGACGCCGGAACAGGGCGCCCCGGTCGTCCCGCCCGAGGGCCCCTGGGAGCTGTGCCTGACGGTCAACGACTCCTGGGGTCACCAGCACCACGACCACAACCACAAGTCGGTCGACCAGCTGATCCGCTACTTCACCGAGACCATCGGCGGCGGAGGCAACCTGCTGCTCGGCGTCGGCCCGCGGGAGGACGGCACGATCCCGGCCGAGCAGGCGGAGCGGCTGGAAGGGCTCGGCGACTGGATCGCCAAGCACGCGGACGCGGTGTACGGCACCGGACGAGGGCTGCCGCCGGGCCACCACTACGGCCCGAGCACCCTCTCCAAGGACCGCCGCACCCTCTATCTGGTCCTCTTCGACGCCCCACGCGCCGAGATCAACGTGCGCGGCCTCCTCGGACAGGTCCGCGGGGTCTCGGTGCTCGGCAGCGGCACGGAACTGGCCCACCGCGTCACCGGCGGCCTCCACGAGACACCGGGCGTCCTGTGGATCGAGCCTCCCGCCGCGCCGGACCTCGACCCGCACGCCACGGTGCTGGCCGTCGAACTGGAAGCGGAACTGGAGCTGTACCGCGGAGCCGGCCGGTTCTGACGAAAGTTTAAGAAACGAGTAAAAGGCCTGCTCACGGGCGGTATGTGGACGCCCGTGAGCACGCCGGTTCCCCTTCCGGACACCTGAAGTTCGCCCGGTCCCCCTGGGATGCGGAATGCACAACGCGAACGAAAGGTGTCACTGTGCGAGACCCGCGTATGGCTGCGATCGGCAAGGGCCTGAAGCGTCGCGGAAGGCTGGTGATGCAGGCGGTCAGTCCACCGCGCCGGAACCTCGACGCCATCCCCGCCCCCCGCCCGGCGGCCGACACCTACACCGCCCCCCTCGCCCCTCGGCTGGTGGACTCGCCGGTCTTCGTACTGTCGTCGGTGCGCTCCGGTTCGACGCTGCTGCGCGTCCTGCTCAACAGCCACAGCCGCATCCGCGCCCCGCACGAGATGCACCTGCGCACGGTGCACGTCAACCTGTCGCGCGACTTCACCGCGGACGCCATGCGGGCGCTCCACCTGGACAAGGACGAGCTCGAACACGTGCTGTGGGACCGGGTGCTGCACCTGGAGCTCACCCGCAGCGGCAAGGACGTCATCGTCGACAAGACCCCGCCGAACACCCTCGTCTGGCCCCGCCTGCGCCGATGTTGGCCGAACGCCCGCTACATCCTGCTGCTGCGCCACCCCGGCGCGGTCGTCACGTCCCTCACCGACCGCCGCGCCGACCCCGATCACGAAGCCGTCCGCGCCGAGGTCCTCGACTACAGCGAGAAGCTGGAGGAGGCCCGCCTGAACCTCGACCCCCATGTGATCACCTACGAGGAGCTCACCGCCGAGCCGGAGAAGGTCACCCGGGGCGTCTGCGGTCACCTCGGCGTCCCCTGGGAGCCCGGCATGCTCGACTACGGCAGCAAGGACCACGGCACCTTCCGCCCCCAGCTCGGCGACTGGTCCAGCACCATCAAGTCCGGCCGCATCCAGTCGGCCCGCTGCGCCGACCCGGGCGTCGACCTTCCCCCACGCCTGAGGGAGCTGGCCCAGGCGTGGGGGTACAGGGACTAGGGGGCACAGCGGTCACAGGGCCACGGGGGCTAGAGGGGCAGGGCCTCGACGGTGGCCTGCTGGGCCGTCACCTCGACGGGTTCGGCCGGCATCGCGGGCAGCGGCTGCTGCTCCGTCGCCTCCGCCCGTTGCTCCGTCGCCTCCGGCCGCTGGTGCGGCAGCTGCATCGGCCGCAGCGGGCGCGCCCCCGACACCACCGTGTAGTCCTGGCCCAGGAACGGCGGGACCACCTCGCCCGGGTCCTCGCCGAGCGCCAGCTGGACGGCGGCCCAGGGTGCGTTGACACCGCACAGGGACAGCTGGTGCAGGCCGCCCGCCGGGCGGGTGTTGACGTCCATCAGGACCGGCCGGTCGCCGAACATGCGGAACTGGATGTTGGACAGGTAGTGCAGGCCGAAGCCCTCCGCGATCAGCCGGGCGGGCTCCAGCCACTGCTCGTGCAGCGTGAAGCCCCGGCGGCGGCCGTTCTTGGTGCGGCCGATGGCGAGCCGGACCCGGTTGTCCGGACCGGTCAGGCAGTCCACCGACACCTCGGGCTGCTCCAGGCGGGGCATCACCAGCCAGTCGACCGGCTCCTCGGCCCGCTCGAGTGCCTCCAGCACCAGGTCCAGCGGCACGTACGGACTCGGGAACCCGCTCAGGTGCATGAGCGAGAAGGGCGAGCGCGTGATCACGCGGAAGCCCACCCCGCCCGCCCCGGACGCCGGCTTGAAGCACGCCTTGTGCCCGGCGGCCTCCAACTCCTCGACAGCGGCGACGAGTTCCTCACTCGACCGGACCCGCCACCACGGCGGCACCGGCACGCCGATCGCCTGGACCGCCTCGTAGGCGATCACCTTGTCGTGGAAGACGGCCACCGCCTCGGGCGGCGGTGCCAGCACCGCCGTACCGGCCGCCTCGAACTCGGCGCGGTGCGCCACGATCGAGGACTGGTGCAGCCGGGGCACGAACACGTCGGTACCGCGCCGCCTGCACTGGTCCAGCGCGTACTCGACGTACCCGGCGGGGGAGAGGTTCTCGGGCTCCAGCTCGGCGGTGTCGGCGGCGGCCAGCACGGGCGAGTCGGGGTCACCGTGGGTCGCATGGATCTCGACGGCCCGGTCGCTGGGATTTCTCCGCAGCTGATCCATGAAGAACACGTTCTCCGCGTACGTGCGGTTGAGCCAGACGCGTACGCGAGAGACCATGCAGGCCGCCTTTCACGGTTCGCGGGCAGGGCTCAGCAGCCCGTGCCCGGGCAGGAAGTATGGAGGGACACCAAACCGCCCCTGCGAAGGGAGTTTTTCAGCGGTGGTGTTGGGGCAGATCATACGGCCTCGGCGGGCCGTGTCGTGCAACACGCGGGTTACGGATTTCCGATCACGGACCTCCGGCCGCCCTTGTCCCCCGGCACGGTGATGTGATCTCGTGGTGACGTTCGCGTTCGGGCGCGCGGAGGGGGGCGAGGGGTGACGTCGACGGTCGGTGGCGCCGCACAACTACTGGCCATCAGCGATCTGCACATCGGCTATCCGGAGAACCGTGCCCTGGTCGAGGGGATGCGGCCCGGGACGGACGAGGACTGGCTGCTCGTGGCCGGGGACGTCGCCGAGACCGTGGCCGACGTCCGCTGGACCCTCAAGACGCTCGCCGGCCGCTTCCGCAAGGTCGTCTGGGTGCCCGGGAACCACGAGCTGTGGACCCATCCGAGCGACCCGGTCACCCTGCGCGGCGTCGCCCGGTACGACCACCTGGTCGAGCTGTGCCGGGACCTCGGCGTGACGACACCGGAGGACCCCTACCCCGTCTGGGACGGCCCCGGGGGTCCCGTGGCCGTCGCCCCGCTGTTCCTGTTGTACGACTACTCGTTCCTGCCGGCGGGGTGCGCGACCAAGGAGCGAGGCCTGGAGTACGCGCAGGGCACGGGGGTCGTGTGCACCGACGAGTACCTGCTGCACCCCGACCCGTACCCGAGCCGGGAGGCCTGGTGCCGGGCCCGGGTCGCCGAGACGGAACGCAGACTCGCCGAGCTGCCCGATGACCTGCCCGTGATCCCCGTCAACCACTACCCGCTGCACCGGCATCCGATGGACGTGCTGTGGCACCCCGAGTTCGCCATGTGGTGCGGCACCGATCTGACCGCCGACTGGCACCGCAGGTTCCGCGTCCACACGATGGTGTACGGCCATCTGCACATTCCCCGCACCACCTGGCACGAGGGCGTGCGTTTCGAGGAGGTGTCGGTGGGCTACCCCCGCGAGTGGCGCAAGCGGGCGGGGGAGCCGGGGCGGCTGCGGCGCATCCTGCCGGGGGAGGGCGAGGAGCGGTGATCGGGGAACTGCTGCCGCAGACCGTCGTCACGGTGGAGGCGTACGGCCACGAGGGTGCGGACGCCCCGCTGTACCCCGAGGAGGCGGCGCTCATGACACGGGCGGTCGCCAAGCGGCGCCGGGAGTTCGCCGTCGTCCGCTCCTGTGCCCGCCGTGCCATGGAGAAGCTCGGCGTGCCTCCGCAGCCGGTCCTGCCCGGGGAACGCGGCGCGCCGCAATGGCCTGCAGGGCTGGCCGGCAGCATGACCCACTGCGACGGCTACGGAGCGGCCGCCCTGGTCCGTGCCACCGACCTGGCCTCCCTCGGCATCGACGCCGAGGTCCACGGGCCGCTGCCCGAGGGTGTCCTGTCCGCCGTGGCCCTGCCGGCCGAGGCCGAGCGCCTGCGGCGGCTGGCCGCACAGCGCCCCGACGTCCACTGGGACCGGCTGCTGTTCAGTGCGAAGGAGTCCGTCTACAAGGCGTGGTTCCCCCTCACCGGCAAGTGGCTGGACTTCGCGGAGGCCGACATCGAGATCACCGCCGGCGGCCCTGGCGAACGCCCACGCGGCACCTTCCGCGCCACGCTCCTCGTCCCCGGCCCACGGGTCGGCGGCCGCCGCCTCGCCCATTTCAACGGCCACTGGGCCGCCGACCGGGGCCTGGTCGCGACGGCGGTCGCAGTACCGCACGACTGAGTCCGCCGAGCGGCGGGGCGGGCCCGCGGACCTGGACTCGGGGCGCCCCGGCCCGCCGTCGGTTCGGCGCCCGGCCGCCCCTCCGGTTGTCGGCTCAGCCCCCGGCGCCCGCTGTCGGTTCGGATCCCAGCCATCGGCCGTCGGCTGGGGCCCCATCCGGTCGCTGGCCCAGGTCCCGCCAGCGGCCGAACGGCCCACGTCTCCGTCAGCGGCCGCACGCTGGGACCCCTCGTCATCGGCCGACGCTCAGGTCGTCACCGGCCCTCGGCTCAGGGCCCCGGCTCCGGGCACCAGTTCTGGAGCAGCCGGAAGAATTCCTCCTCGTTGCCGGTCAGGCCCGCTCGTTCCAGGGCCTCTTCCGCCTCGGCGAGGACGCCGGGCGGGACGACCGGGGGGCGGTGGGAGCCGCGCGGGCCCGTCTCCAGGTCGAAGGCGGCCCGGACGGTGTGCAGCAGCCGCAGATAGGCCTGGACGGCGGTGCGTTCGCGGTCGGTCAGTACGGCGGTGGGCATCGGTCGGCTCTCCCCGTGTCGGAGTCGTCGGTCACGCCCCGCACACAAGGGGCGCACCTCCAGCTTGCCGCCCACCACTGACAATCCGGCCCCGCGGCCCGTCGGTTCGCCCGCTCGGCGCAGGCGAAACCCCGCCTCGGCCCCGGGCGCCGCCCGTCAGCCCTGCGGCCCCGGATACCCCAGCGACGCCTCGATCCGCCCGGCCAGATGGTCCCGCTGCACCGGCCCTCGCGACGACGAACCCGCCAGCCACGCCCGGCACTTGCTGGCCAGCAGCAGGCCGAAGCTCTCGGCCTCCTTCTCGTCGTCGAGGTCGAAGCGGGTGCGCGCGGCGACTTGATGAACCGTCGCCTGGAGGTCGGCGTCGTCGTGGAGCAGCCGGGCCGCGACGGCGGCGCCCTCGACGTGGTGGGAGCAGTGCCCCGCCTTCATGTGCCACAGCTCGTGTCCCAGGATCACCAACTGGTGGTCGGGAGCCGTGCGTTCCTCGATCACGACGAGGTCCTGCTCGGCCATGTCGAGCCACAGCCCGCTCGCCGTCCCGGGCGGGAAGGCGGCCGTACGGAAGTGGACGGGGCGGCCCCGGCGTCTGCTCATGGCGTCGCACAGCGCGGCGTACAGCTCGTCGGGCCGCGCCGGCGCGGGGAGGGTCAGCTCCGCGACCAGTTCGCCGCACAGGCGGCGCATTTCCTTACCGATGCCCACAGTTCTCCCCACGGTCACGACTCGGGCCGCTTGACGCTCTCCAGGAGCATGTCCAGCCACTCCGCCACCTTGTCGCGGTGCTGGTCGGTGGGCAGCTGCGCGGCCCGCCAGGCGATGCCGCGCACGCCGTGGTCCTGCAACAGCCGCTCCAGCGGATCGTCGGCCGCCGCGGCGGCCTCCCGCTCACGGCCGGCGAGCTTCTGGAGCAGCTCCTGCTCGGTGTGCTGGAGGGCGCTCACCAGTGCCTCGGGGTCCTCGGCCGTGAGGAAACCGGCATGCACCCGGAAGAACCGCTGGAGGGCGTCGCAGTGCTCCATGGTCGGCCGCCGGTCGCCGTTGATGAGGGCGCCGGCCTGCTGCCGGGACATGCCCGCGCCGTCGGCGATCTCCTGTTGGGTGTACTTGCGGCCGTTGGGCTTGAGCCGGGTCCGGCGCAGCAGGTCCAGACGCTGGAGGAACCGGGCCTGCACATCGGGCTCGCCCGCCGGCCGGCCGCTGAGCAGGGCCTTGACCACGGGCTCCGGGACCCCGGAGGCGACGGACAGCCGGCCGATGTCGAAGACCTCGGCGTGCGGCACGCCGAGCCGGTCGGCGAGCGCGGTGACACGGGAGATGACGGCCGCCAGCACAGCCGTCGGCGTGGCGCCCGGACCTTCGACGAAGCCACCCGTCACCGACAGATCTCCTACGTCTCTCACAGGCTTCTCACAAGCGGATGCCGTGACCTACCCCGGCGTGAACTTCCCGGAGCGTAGCCGGTGGTTCGAACTCACATCCAGGTCTCGCCACAACTGTGGCCAATTTCAGCCGTCAACAGGCACGGAATGCCACGATAGTTGACACGCCTCAGCTCGGGGCAGCAGGATCGGGGCGCCGCGTCAAGGCCGCACAGGCAAGAGGGGTGACCTCCCGATGGCATACCAGGCAGGAGGGCAGCGGCCGGCACCGCGGCCCGTCCCCGAGACTCCCGATGTCCAGGCCTACCTGGAGGACTACGCCGGGCTCCTGGAGGCCGTCTCCTTCCCCTCGCTCGTCGTCGACCACTGCTGGGACGTGATGCTGACCAACAGCGCGTTCCGGTCACTTTTCGGGGGCGTCGGTCCGCACCCGTCGGCCATGCCGAGCGACAACTTCCTCAGGTTCGTGCTGTTCCACCCCGACGCTCCCACACTGCTCGGCGAGCACGAATCCAGCTGGTGCCTGCCGATGCTCGCGCACTTCGCGCGGACCGTGGAGAGCCACGGCCCCGACCACGGCCTCCAGGCCATCCGCCGCGACATCGCCCAGGACCCCATCATGGAGGCGGCCTACCGGCACGGCCTGCCGCACTGGATCCGCTCGGTCGGCGAGAGCGCCGTCGAGCAGGACGGTGCCGTACGGCCGCTGCTGCACCCGGATCCGCGCTGGGGCGCCACCGACTGCCGGGTCGTCGCCGAGACGTCCAGGACGCTGGAGGAACTGGGCTTCACCCGGCTCACGTTCGTGCTGCGCGAGGTCCGCCGCACCGCGTCCCGGGACCGCCGGACGCGCCGTACCGCCTCCCATCTGAGGGTCGTCCCGGCGGCCGACTGAGGCCTGCCCGGTCACCGCATCAGCATCAAACGCCGTCTGCACCGCTCGTCCCCTCCCTGGAGCAACACCGCCGCGACAACAACCCGGCGGACTGTCCCCTTCCGGCCTCCGTCAGGACTGCCCTGCGCCCGATGCGATGGAACAGCTCGGAGCCGAGATCACGCTCCAGTGCCCGCACGGTCTGCGACAGCGACGGCTGCGACACGTACAGAGCCGAGGCCGCGCGGTTGAATCCCCCACGATCAACAATCGCGAGGAAGTACTCCAGCTGCCGAATGTCCATACGCGCCCTCAGCCCCTCAAGAAATCGACCGACGACTCAATCGGTCCCGACCATGGTGGCGTGAAGGATCGCCTTGAGCACTCAAGGGCCGGCCGAGGCGCTGCGTTCCCTGCATCACCCGCGTTCGCCCCATTCCCCAGAGAGTGTGGTGTGTGACATAGTACTGGCGTGAGCGAGCCGCTGACCTGCGATGTCGTGGTGGTCGGAGCCGGGGTGGTGGGCGCCGCCTGCGCCCTGTACGCGGCCCGCGCGGGCTTGGACAGCGTCGTGGTGGACCGGGGCCCGGTGGCCGGCGGTACGACCGGCGCGGGGGAGGGCAACCTCCTCGTCTCCGACAAGGAACCCGGGCCCGAGCTCGACCTGGCCCTGCTGTCCGCCCGGCTGTGGGCCGAACTGGCCCGGGATGGGCTGGGGAAGGCGGTCGAGTACGAGGCCAAGGGCGGGGTCGTCGTCGCGGGCACCGGCGAGGCGCTGGCCGGGCTGGAGGAACTCGCCGCCGGGCAGCGCGCGGCCGGGGTCGAGGCCGTCCCGGTGCCGCCCGACCGGCTCGCCGACCTTGAGCCGTATCTCGCCCCCGGCCTGGCGGGCGGCGTGCACTACCCACAGGACGCCCAGGTGATGCCCGCTCTGGCGGCGGCCCACCTGCTGCGCGTCTCGGAGGCCCGGCTGCTCACCGGCCGGCAGGTGACCGGGGTGCTGCGCGGCCCCGACGGTGCGGTGCGCGGAGTGCGTACCGACCGGGGCGACATCCACGCCCCGGCCGTCGTCAACGCGGCCGGTACCTGGGGCGGCGAGGTGGCGGCCCGTGCCGGGGTGTCGCTGCCGGTGCTGCCCCGGCGCGGTTTCGTCCTGGTCACCGAGCCGCTGCCGCCCCGTGTCCGGCACAAGGTGTACGCCGCCGACTACGTGGCCGACGTCGCCAGCGACTCGGCGGCCCTGCAGACCTCCCCGGTCGTCGAGGGCACACCCGCCGGGCCGGTCCTCATCGGCGCCAGCCGCGAACGGGTCGGCTTCGACCGGTCGTTGTCGCTCCCGGCGCTGCGGGCGCTGGCGGCGGGCGCGACCCGGCTCTTTCCGTTCCTTGCCGGAGTCCGGGCCATGCGGACGTACGCGGGCTTCCGTCCGTATCTGCCGGACCATCTGCCCGCGATCGGCCCCGACCCCCGGGCGCCCGGACTCCTGCACGCCTGCGGGCACGAGGGCGCGGGCGTCGGTCTCGCCACCGGCACCGGGCATCTGATCGCCCAGGCGCTGACCGGGCGGACGCCCGACCTGGACCTCGCCCCGTTCCGGCCCGACCGCTTCCCCGAGGAGGCCGAGTGAATCCACTGGAACGGGCGGGGGCCAGGCCCGGACCCGCCTTCACGGTCACGTTCGACGGGCGGCCGGTCCGGGCGCTGCCCGGGCAGACGGTCGCCGCCGTGCTGTGGGCGGCGGGCGTCACCTCCTGGCGCGCCACCCGGGGCGAGGGCCGTCCGCGCGGGGTGTTCTGCGGGATCGGCGTCTGCTTCGACTGCCTGGTGACCGTCAACGACCGCCCCAACCAACGCGCTTGCCTGGTGCCGGTGCGGCCGGGCGATGTGATCGGCACGCAGGAGGGGACGGGCCATGCGGGGGCAGACCACGAGGGAGCGGACGACGGGGGAGACAGTCGTGCAGGCTGAACTCGTCGTGATCGGGGCCGGACCCGCCGGGCTGGCGGCGTCGCTGGCGGCGAGTGCGCGCGGCGCCCGGGTCGTGCTCATCGACGCGGCGACGGAGACCGGCGGGCAGTTCTACCGGCAGCCCGCCGCCGGGCTGGGGGCCGGGCGACCCGAGGCGCTGCACCACCAGTGGCGGACCTGGGAGCGGTTGCGGGACGGCCTCGCCGCCAGTGCCGTACGTGTGCTGACGGATCACCATGTGTGGTGCGTGGAGCGGGCCTCCGGGGGCTTCACCGTGCATGCGCTGCTCGGTCCGGAGCAGGAGCAGCCGGCCGAGACGCACGCCCGTGCCGTGCTCCTGGCCACCGGCGGATACGAACACGTGCTGCCCTTCCCCGGCTGGACCCTCCCGGGCGTCGTCACCGCCGGGGGCGCCCAGGCCATGCTCAAGGGCCAACTCGTGGTGCCGGGACACAGAGCCGTCGTGGCCGGGACCGGGCCGCTGCTGCTGCCCGTGGCGACCGGACTCGCGGCAGCCGGCGTCGAGGTCGCCGCGCTCGTCGAGTCCACCGGCCCCGGGCGCCTGGCCCGCCACGCCCGGGCCCTGACCGGCAAGCTCCCGGAGGGCGCCGGACACGCCGCCCGGCTGCTGCGCCACCGTGTGCCGGTCCTGACCCGCCACACCGTCGTCCGCGCCCACGGCGACACCCGGCTGACCGGCGTCACGGTCGCCGCCCTCGACACCGCCGGACGCGTCCGGCCCGGCACCGAGCGGCAGGTCCCCTGCGACACCCTGGCCGTCGGCCACGGCATGCTCCCGCACACCGACCTGGCGGAGGGCCTCGGCTGCGGCCTGGACGGGCTCGCCGTGGCCGTCGACGCCGAGCAGCGCACGGACGTACCCGGCGTGTGGGCGGCCGGGGAGTCCACCGGTATCGGCGGCGCGGCCCTCGCCCTCGCCGAGGGACACATCGCCGGATGCTCCGCCGCCGCCCACCTGCGCGGCACCGTCCCCGGCCCGGCCCCCGCCGCCTTCAAGGCCCGTACCAAGCTCAGGAGTTCCGCGGCCGCCCTCGACGCCGCGTACGCACCGCCCGCGCACTGGCCCGAGCAGGTCACCGACGACACCGTGGTCTGCCGCTGCGAGGAGGTCACCGCCGGTGCCGTGCGCGACGCCCTGGACCTCGGAGCGGGCGACGAGCGCACCGTGAAGCTGCTGACCCGGGCCGGAATGGGCTGGTGCCAGGGCCGGATGTGCCAGACGGCCGTCGCGGGTCTCACCGGCTGCCCGCCCGCCCCCTCCAGAAGGTCCTTCGCTCGTCCCGTACCGCTCGGCGTCCTCGCACGGCACCACACCCAGGAGGAACTGTCATGACCGACCACCGCCCCTGGCGCGGCGTCCTCGTCGCCACCGCCCTCCCGCTGAACGACGACCTCTCCGTGGACTACGACACGTACGCCGAGCACTGCGCCTGGCTGGTCGAGAACGGCTGCGACGGCGTCGTGCCGAACGGCTCCCTCGGCGAGTACCAGGTGCTCACCCCCGAGGAGCGCGCCCGGATCGTCGAGACGGCCGTCGCCGCGATCGGAGGGCAGCGCGTCATGCCCGGCGTCGCCGCGTACGGGTCCGCCGAGTCCCGGCGCTGGGCCGAGCAGGCGGGCGAGGCGGGCTGCCGGGCGGTGATGCTGCTGCCGCCGAACGCCTACCGCGCCGACGAGCGTTCCGTCCTCGCCCACTACGCCGAGGTCGCGAAGACGGGCCTGCCGGTCGTCGCGTACAACAACCCGATCGACACCAAGGTCGACCTCGTGCCCGAACTGCTCGCCCGGCTGCACGGCGAGGGATACATCCGGGCGGTGAAGGAGTTCTCCGGAGACGTCCGCCGGGCCTACCGCATCGCCGAACTCGCCCCCGAACTGGACCTGTTGATCGGCGCGGACGACGTCCTGCTGGAGCTGGCCGTCGCGGGAGCCAAGGGCTGGGTGGCGGGCTACCCGAACGCGCTGCCGCAGGCCTCGGCCGAGCTGTACCACGCGGCCGTCGACGGCGACCTCGACACCGCGCGGTCCCTGTACCGGCAGCTGCATCCGCTGCTGCGGTGGGACTCGCGGGTGGAGTTCGTCCAGGCCATCAAACTCTCCATGGACCTCGTCGGCCGCCACGGCGGACCCTGTCGCCCGCCGCGCATGCCGCTGCTGCCCGAGCAGGAGGCCGCCGTCCGGGCCGCCACCGAGAAGGCCGTAGCGGCCGGATTGTCGTAGGGATCATGCGCAGCAGACTCGTCCTGCACGCCGTCGACTCGCACACCGAGGGCATGCCGACCCGTGTGATCACCGGCGGCATCGGCACCATCCCCGGCGCCACCATGAACGAGCGGCGGCTGTACTTCCGCGAACACCGCGACGACATCAAGCGGTTGCTGATGAACGAGCCGCGCGGTCACTCCGCCATGAGCGGTGCGATCCTCCAGCCGCCGACCCGGCCGGACTGCGACTGGGGCGTCGTCTACATCGAGGTCTCCGGCTATCTGCCGATGTGCGGGCACGGCACGATCGGCGTGGCGACCGTGCTCGTCGAGACCGGCATGGTCGAGGTCACCGAGCCGGTCACCACCATCCGGCTCGACACCCCGGCGGGCCTCGTCGTCGCCGAGGTGGCGGTCGAGGGCGGTGCCGCCAAGGCGGTCACCCTCCGGAACGTGCCCTCCTTCGCCGTCGGCCTCGACCGCGAGGCCATCCTCGCCGACGGCCGGACGGTGACGTACGACCTCGCCTTCGGCGGCAACTTCTACGCCATCCTGCCGCTGGAGCGGTTCGGCCTGCCCTTCGACCGGTCGCGCAAGGACGACATCCTCCGGGCCGGCCTGTCCCTCATGGCCGCCGTCAACGCCGAGGACCCGCCCGTCCACCCGGAGGACCCGTCCATCCACGGCCTCCACCACGTCTACCTGGCCGCCCCCGGCTCGACCGCACGCCACTCCCGGCACGCCATGGCCATCCACCCCGGCTGGTTCGACCGCTCGCCGTGCGGCACGGGCACCAGCGCCCGCATGGCACAGTTGCACGCGCGCGGCGAACTCCCCCTGCACACCGAGTTCGTCAACGAGTCCTTCATCGGCACCCGGTTCACCGGGAGGCTGCTCGGCACCACCGAGGTGGCCGGCCGCCCGGCGGTGCTGCCCAGCTTCTCCGGACGCGCCTGGATCACCGGCACCGCCCAGTACCTGCTGGACCCCGAGGACCCCTTCCCGGCGGGGTTCGTCCTGTAAGCCGCCCACGCCCGACCACGAGAGGACCTCCGACCGTCATGGCCCCGCAGCACACCCCCGCCCTGCCCGTGCTGGGCAGCAGGAAACCCAGCCACCGGGAGCGGGTCGCGGACGCGCTGCGGGCCGCCCTGATCGCCGGTGAGCTGCTCCCCGGCCAGGTCTACTCGGCCCCCGGTCTCGCCGCCCGCTTCGGTGTCTCCGCCACCCCCGTGCGCGAGGCCATGCTCGACCTGGCCAAGGAGGGCCTCGTCGACACCGTGCCCAACAAGGGCTTCCGCGTCACCGCCGTCTCCGAGAAGCAGCTCGACGAGTACACCCACATCCGGGCGCTGATCGAGATCCCCACGACGGCGGGCCTCGCCGCCACGGCCGACCCGGCGGCGCTGGAGGCACTCCGGCCGGTCGCACAGGAGATAGTCGCCTCCGCCGCGGCCGGCGACCTCATCGCCTACGTCGAGGCCGACCTGCGCTTCCACCTCGGCCTGCTGGCCCTCGCCGGCAACGATCATCTCGTCGACGTCGTACGGGACCTCAGACGCCGCTCCCGGCTGTACGGACTGACCGCGCTCGCCGAGCAGGGGCGGCTGGAGGCGTCGGCGGAGGAACACCTGGAGATCCTGGAGGCGCTGCTCGCCCGGGACGGGGATGCCGTACGGGCGGTCATGACCCGGCACCTGAGCCACATCAGGGGCCTGTGGGCAAGCGCCCCCTAGGGGCGCGGGGAAATGCGCGACCCGCCCCCACAGCCCGCAGCCTCCGGAAGGCGTGCTGGACCGAGCTCTTAGGACGCCGCGGCTCCCCTCTTCGCGGCCTGGATCTGCTCGTACACACGCGTACGCAGCTCGGCGAAGCGCGGATCCACCCTGGTGTGCAACTGATCGCGCTCCTCGGGCAGATCGACCTTCAGCTGCTCCCGGACCACGGTGGGGGAGGCGGACAGCACGATCACCCGCTCCCCGAGGTAGACGGCCTCGTCGATGTCGTGGGTGACGAACAGGATCGTGATGCCGCGCTCCCGCCACAGCCCCCGGACCAGGTCCTCCAGATCGGCCCGGGTCTGCGCGTCCACCGCCGCGAACGGCTCGTCCATCAGCAGTACACGGGGCTCGTACGCCAGCGCCCGCGCGATGGCGGCCCGCTGCTGCATACCGCCGGACAACTGCCAGGGATACGCCCCCACGGCGTCCGCCAGCCCCACCGACTCCAGCGCGTCGCGGACCAGATCCCGGCGTCGGCCTTTGCTCAAGTCCTTCCGCCTCAGCGGGAGTTCGACGTTCTCGCCGACGCGCATCCAGGGGAAGAGGCTGCGCCCGTACTCCTGGAAGACGAACGCCATACCGGGCGGCGGACCGCTCACCTTCCGGCCCTCCAGGAACACTTCACCACCGGTCGGCGTGAGCAACCCTCCCACGCACTTCAGCAGCGTGGTCTTGCCACAGCCCGACGGCCCGACGAGACAGACGAGTTCTCCGGCGTCGACGGTGAAGGTGAGGTCGCGGAGCGCCTCCACACGCCGCCCCGACCCCTCGTAGACCTTCCGCAGACCCCGTACGTCGAGCATGGACCGCCCTTTCAAGAGGTTCACGGCGACCGCCGGACCGAGGCGCGCAGACCGTGATACCAGCCGAGCGCCCGCCGCTCGACCCACTGGAAGACGACCGACAGCAGGAAACCGAGCAGACCGAGCACGAGGATGCCGGTCCACATGTCCGGGATCGCGAAACCGCGCTGGAACTGGACGATGGTGAAACCGAGCCCGTTGCTCGCGGCGAACATCTCGCTGATCACCATGAGGATGATGCCGAGGGACAGCGCCTGGCGCAGACCCGCGAAGATCTGCGGGCTCGCCGACCGCAGGACCAGGTTCCTGAGCCGCGCCACGCCGGTGATGCCGTACGAGCGCGCCGTCTCGGCCATCACCGGGTCCACCGCCCGCACGCCCTCGACCGTGTTGAGCAGAACGGGCCACACGCAGCCGGCCGCGATCACCGTGACCTTCATCGTGTCGCCGATCCCCGCGAACAGCATGATGACCGGCACCAGCACCGGCGGTGGCACCGCCCGCAGGAACTCCAGGACCGGCTCGCACACCGCCCGCACGCGCCGGTAGGACCCGATGACCGTGCCGAGCGCCACACCCGCGACCGCCGCCAGCGCGTAACCGCCCGTCAGCCGCAGCACGCTCGGCAGGACGTCGCTCCGCAGGCGCTCCGCCGTCCACACGTGCGGGAAGGCCTCCAGGATCGTCCGCAGGGGCGGCCAGTACACGTCCGTACTGCCCGCGGAAGCCACCCACCAGACCGCGACCAGCAGGGCCGGCAGGGCGACGGCGAACACCAGCCGCAGCAGCGGACCCCTCACACCGCCACCTCCCCGCGCACCGACTGATGCCAGGCCAGCGCCCGCCGCTCCACCGTGCGCGCGCCGACGTTGATCAGCAGCCCCAGCAGCCCGGTCACCGCGATCAGCGCGTACATCTCGGGCACGGCCTGCGAGGCCTGTGCCACCCCGATGCGCCTGCCCAGCCCCGGTGCTCCGATGACGAGTTCGGACGTGATGGCGAGGATCAGCGCGACCGCGGCCGCCAGCCGGACACCGGTCATGACGTACGGCAGCGCGGTCGGCCACAGCACATGCCGGATCCGCGCCCAGGTACCGAGGCCGTACGACCGCGCCGTCTCGTCGGCGACGGGGTCGACGTCCTGGACGCCGTACAGAACCTGGATCAGGACCTGCCAGAAGGACGCGTAGACGACGAGGAGGAGCACCGAGCGCAGTTCGGTGCCGTACAGCAACACCGCCAGCGGGATCAGCGCGACCGACGGGATCGGGCGCAGGAACTCGATCGTCGAGGCCGTCGCCTCACGCAGATACGGCACGACCGAGATCAGCACGCCCACCACGATCCCCGCACAGGACGCGATCGCCAGGCCCAGTGCCCAGCCGGTGAGCGTGTCGCCGAGCGCCGTCCAGAAGGCCGAGTCGGCCGCCTCGTCCGCGAGCGCTTCGGCGATACGGCTGGTCGGCGGGAAGTAGGCCTCTTCGACCAGGCCGAGCCGCGGCACCGCCTCGCCCAGGGCGAGGAAGGCCGCGAGCCCGGCCGCACCGAGTGCGACGTCGGCTCCCCTCATGCGACTGCGTCCCTCACGGCAGCAGCTTGTCCAGGTCCGGCGTCGACTTGAACAGGCCGTCCTCCTCACCGAGTTTCATGAGCGCCTCGATGGAGGACCGGTTGGCCTCGGCCGGCCACTTCGGCAGGGTCACCTTCTTCAGCACCGCCGCCGGGATCTTCGTGTACGTGGTGACGATCTGGCGGGCCTCGTCCGGGTGGGCGTCCGCGTAGGCGAGGGACTCGGCGGTGGCGGCCTGGAACTTCTTCACCAGCTCAGGGTTCTGCTGCGCGTAGGCGGTGGAGGTGAAGTACATGGCGACGGTGAGGTCCGGTGCGACGTCCACCAGGGGCGAGGCGATCTGCACGCCGCCCTGGCTCTTGACGGTGGCGGTCGCCGGCTCGACCACCATGGCCGCGTCGACCTGGCCCTTGCCGAGGGCGGCCGGCATCTGGTCGAAGGCCAGCTCCACGAAGTTCACCTTGTCCGGATCGCCGCCCGCCTTGCGCACCGACGCGCGCACCGCGGTCTCGTTGATGTTCTTGAGGGTGTTGATGGCGACCTTCTTGCCCTCCAACTCCCGCGAGGACTTGACGGGGCTGCCCTTCTCGACCATGAGGGCGCCGAAGTCCTTGCCCGCCACGCCGGTCGACGCGATGCCGTTGGCGACGGCCCGCACCGGAACGCCGTTGGTCTGCGCGATCATCAGCGACGTCACGTTGGAGAATCCGAACTGGAACTGACCGCTGGCCACCCCCGGCACGATCGCCGCGCCGCCCTGCGCGGTGGTGAACCGCAGCTTCAGTCCCTGTTTCTCGAAGAAGCCCTTCTTCTGGCCCAGATAGAGCGGTGCCACATCGACGATGGGAATGAGTCCGACCTCGACGGTGGTCACCCCGCCGGACGAGGCGCCCGCGTCCGAGGCGCCACCACCACCGGACGAGCCGCAGGCCGCCGCGGTGAGCAGGACGGACACGGCCGCGAGACGGGTGAAGAGACGACGACGCATGACTCCTCCTGTGGGACCGGCTGTGGTGCTCCGACAGGTTGTGCGCAGACAGCACACTCGTGCTCAGCGAGAACGTAGAGCCGGGCCCGATCCATGGTCAATGCCTTTGTCCCACCGGCTCGTTGACATCACGAGATCCGCACTCCTAGCGTGCGCGGAGCGCACGGTCGTACGTCACGCCGGAGGCCCAGGATGTCCGCTGAAGCCCGCGCACCGCATTTCGTCCGGTCCTTCGAGCGCGGCCTCGCCGTGATCCGCGCCTTCGACGCCGAGCATCCGGCGCTGACCCTGAGCGAGGTCGCGCGTGCCTGCGAGCTGACGCGCGCGGCGGCGCGCCGTTTCCTGCTCACCCTCGCCGACCTCGGCTACGTCCACACCGACGGCCGCCGTTTCCGCCTCACCCCGCGGGTGCTGGAACTCGGTTACTCCTACCTCTCCAGCTACACGCTGCCCCAGATCGCCGAGCCCCATCTGGAGCAACTCGTCGCGCGGGTACGGGAATCGTCCTCGCTCTGTGTCCTCGACGGCGACGACATCGTGTACGTCGCCCGGGTCCCGACCCGCCGCATCATGACCGCGTCCATCACGGTCGGCACCCGCTTCCCGGCGTGCGTGACGTCGGTGGGCCGGGTGATCCTCGCCCACCTGCCGGACGAGGACGCCGAAGCCAGGCTCGCCCGGGCGGAGTTGAAGCCCCTCACCACCCGCACGATCGCCACGCCGGGGGCCCTGCGGACGGAGCTGCGCCGCGTCCGCCGGCAGGGCTACGCCGTCGTCGACCAGGAACTGGAGGAGGGGCTGAGGGCGGTCGCCGCCCCGGTACGGGACCGGGACGGCGATGTGGTCGCGGCCGTCAACATCGCCGTGCACGCCGGGCGCAACTCCGTCGATTCCATACGCCGCGACCTGTTGCCGCACCTGCTGGCGACCGTCGCCGGGATCGAGGCCGACCTGCGGATCACAAGTCCAGCACCAGCCGTTGCCCCCGGCACCGGGACACGCAGATCATCATCGTCTCGCCGCTCTCCCGCTCCTGAGGGGTGAGCACGGAGTCCCGGTGTTCCGGGGTGCCCTCGAGGACGTCGGTCTCACAGGTCCCGCAGGTGCCCTCGGTGCAGGAGTAGAGCACCTCGACCCCGGCGGCGCGCACGGCGTCCAGGACGGACACGTCCGGCGCGACGGTGAGTGCCCTGCCGCTCCGCGCCAGCTCCACCTCGAACCCGGTGTCGCCGCCGGTCTCCCGCTCCTTCGGCCGGAACCGCTCGACGCGCAGCACCGCGGACGGGCAGCGCTCCTCGACGGCGTCCAGCAGCGGCCCGGGGCCGCAGCAGTAGACGAGCGTGCCGTCGGGCACGTCGTCCAGCACGGACGGCAGGTCCAGCAGCCCCGTCTCGTCCTCGGGCGCGATCGTCACCCGGTCCCCGTACCGGGCGAGTTCCTCGCCGAACGCCATCGACCGGCGGCTGCGCCCGCCGTACAGCAGCGTCCACTCGGCGCCCGCGGCCTCGGCCGCCGCCAGCATCGGCAGGATCGGGGTGATGCCGATGCCGCCCGCGACGAAGCGGTAGCGGGGGGCGGGTTCCAGGCCGAAGTTGTTCCGGGGCCCGCGCACGCGGATCTTGTCGCCCTGCCCCACCTGCTCGTGCACATGGGCCGATCCGCCCCGGCCGTCCGGCTCGCGCAGCACCGCGATCCGCCAGGCCGACCGGTCCGCCGGATCGCCGCACAGCGAGTACTGCCGCTCCAGCCCGGGGCCGAGCACGACGTCGATGTGAGCGCCCGGCTCCCACGCCGGCAGCGGTTCGCCGAGCGGGTGGCGCAGCGTGAGGGCGAGCACGCCGTCGGCGGCCGAATCCCGCCGCTCCACGACGAGTTCGGCTTCGTACACGCTCATGAGCTGTTCCCTCGCGGCTCGTCGACGTCGTGGCCCTGCGGGTGGGCGAGCATCCACTCCCACATCTCCACCGGGTCCTGCGCGGTGTGCTCGCGGCCGCAGTGGCAGGTGCCGTGCAGGACGTCCGTGCCGGGCAGCCAGTCGATGCGGTAGATCTCGCCGGTCGGACTCGTCACTGGACCTTCTCCACGGGCTTCTCGCCTTCCTCGACCAGCCGGGCGAGGATACGGCGGGCGGCCAGACCACCGGTGTCGATGTTGATGCTCAGCTCCTGGTAGCCGGTGCGCTCGGTGCCGAGGGTCTTCTGGAGCAGGTTGAGGGCGGTGACGTCCTGCATCACGACCGTGTGGTTGTTCCCGCGCAGGAACTCGGTGACCTCGGCGTCGTCCGTCGCCCAGTCGCGCGAGACGGCCCAGAAGTCGTACACCTTGCCGTCGCCGGACGGTGTGATCGCGTACGTGATCTCGGTGTGGAAGCCGTTCGGGTCGCTGCCGTCCGCCTCGGGCAGCACACCGACCGGGGCGATGCGGCTGTGCAGCAGATACAGGCAGGGCGCGTGGTACTCGATGTCCTGCCAGCGGGTGATCCGGCCCTCGATGCCGGTCGACTTGGCGTAGAACGGCGGGCACTCGGCGTCGTCCATGTGCCGGCTCACCCGGACGATCCCGGCGCCCTCGTCGACCTCCGTGGTGATCGGCGTCTCGGCGACCTCGGGGGTGCCGATGTACCCGCCGTGCAGGTACGTCTCGTGCGACAGGTCCAAAAGGTTGTCGACGAGGAGCCCGTAGTCGCAGTCGATGGGCTCCATGCCGCGCACGGTGACCCAGCCGGGGGAGTCGAGGTGCCTGGCCCGCGGGATGCTCTGCGGATCGGCGAGCGCGGGGTCACCGATCCACACCCAGATCAGCGAGTCCTGCTCGACGACCGGGTAGGAGGCGACCCGGGCCGTGCGCGGCACCCTTTTCTGCCCCGGCACGTACACACACGTACCGGTCGTGTCGTACGTGAACCCGTGGTACCCGCACACGATCCGGTCGCCGTCGAGGCGCGTCGGGGCCTCGGACAGCGGGTACCGGCGGTGCACACACCGGTCGTGCAGCACGACCGGTGTGCCCTCCTCCTCGGTCCGGTAGAGCACGAGCGTCTCACCGAGAATCGTCCGTCCGAGCAACTCCCGCCCGACCTCGTGACTGTAGGCGGCGACGTACCACTGGTTCCTGGCGAAGGCGGTCATGTGAGGCATGGGCTTCCCGTCCCTGTCGGCGGGGCGTCGTCGCCCCGCGTGCCGTGGTTGGAATCAGGGTCGTGACGGCTGGGGCCGCCGCGCAAGGCGGCTTCTGCCAGGCGGAAGCGCTTCCGTGAAAGAGCAGGTCAGAGCCTTGGCCTGCGTGTCGCTGGTCACTGGCAGGGGCGGCGGAGTGGCGCCGCCGGGCGCTCCCGCCGACATGTGCGTCTCGTTCAGCGGGAGACCAGCAGTCCCCGCCCGCGCGGCACCCGACGCTCCACCATCAGCCGCAGGCCCCCAAGAGGGGGGACGAACTCGCCGGGTGCGACATCGAGTGCGATGTCGTCCAGCACGAGGTGCCGTCCGCCGGGCGTGCCCGGCTTGGCGATCGTGGGGGCCCTGGCCTCGTCACCTCTTGGGGGCTCATCGGGTCCGGCTGTCGTCAATCGGTGCCGAGACCGGCGTCGTCGACCTCTTTCTCGCCCTCGGCCTCGAGGATCTTGTTGAGCGGCGTGAGGTCGTAGATGCCCTTCAGGTCGGGCTTCTCCAGCAGACCGGCCTTGACCGCGTGCTCGGCCTGCGTGTTGAGGGTGGAGGCCAGCGGGTCGTCGAGGAAGGTGATGGACTTCCAGGCCGGGTCGATGACGTCGGCGGGCAGGGCCTTGCCGGAGAGTTCCTCCAGGGCCTTGTTCGCGGAGGCCTTGGCCTCCTCCGGGTTGGCGTTGATCCACTTGTTGGTCTTCACCGAGCCGCGCAGCACGGCCTCGACGACGTCCGGGTGTTTCTCCAGGAAGCTCTGCGACACGATGATGTTCGTGATCACGAACTTCTTGTCCGGCCACAGGCCGTCCTCGTCGAGCAGTACCTTCGCGCCCTCGGCGACCAGCTTGGACGCGGTCGGCTCGGGGACCCAGGCACCGTCGATGGAGCCGGACGTGTAGGCGTCCGGGGTGATCTTGTTGTCCGTGCGGACCACGGAGACGTCGCCCTGGCCGCTCGCCGCGTCGACCTTCCACCCCTTCTCGGCGATCCAGTTGAGGAACGCCACGTCCTGGGTGTTGCCGAGCTGCGGGGTGGCGATCTTCTTGCCCTTGAGGTCGTCCACGGTCTTGACCTTGTCCGGGTTGACGACGAGCTTCACACCGCCGGAGGCGGAACCGCTGATGATGCGCAGGTTCTTGCCGTTGGACTTGCTGTAGCCGTTGATGGCGGGGGAGGGACCGATCCAGCCGATGTCGATGGATCCGGCGTTGAGCGCCTCGATCTCGGACGGCCCGGCGTTGAACGTCGAGGCCTTGACCTCGGTGCCGCCGAGCTCCTTCTGGAGCAGGCCCTCCTGCACGCCCACCAGGGCGGTGGCGTGCGTGAGGTTGGGGAAGTAGCCGATCTTCACCTCGTCGGCGGAAAGCTTCCTGGCGTCCGCCGCGACCTCGGTCTGCTTGTCGTCGTCGGTGGCGTCGGATCCGTAGCCGCAGGCGCTGAGCAGGAGGGGGAGCGCTGCTACGACGGCGATGGTGCGCAGGGTGGTGAGCGGTCTTGCGGCAGACACGGAGGTGTCCTCTCAGGGAATGGGTTGATCAGGGAGATGCGGAAAGCGCGAGGCGCAGAGCTCATGGGCATGCGCCTGTGCTCCCTTCGCCGGTCCTCGGCGGCTGGAATGCCGTCGGGGGTCCGGGAGCGGAGTTGTGCGGGGATGGGCAGGCGCGGGTGGCGCTGCCGGCCGGAGGATGGTGTGCCCGACGGCGTCAGGCGGGCCGACAGATGGCGCTGGACGTGCGGCCGAGATCGATGTGGCGGCGCGAGGTGAGCAGCGGGAGCGACAGGTCTGTGCGCTTGCGCGTTCGCATGGCCGCCCCCATCGATTCCTAGTTTTCCTACCTGGCTGGTAGGGATCGTGGCAGAAGGTGGCGCTCGCCCCAAGGGGCTGCTCATATGCCGGACGCGGCCATCTCGCTTTTTGGATGCCTCGGTGATGGCCCAGCGTGTCAGGGGTTTACCCAGGCCTTCGGGGGGTCGGTCTGCTCGGCTACGCAGGCGGGCAGTCGGGCCGATGCGACGTCGGCGAGCGATGCCCTCAAGGATCTCGCGCACGTTGGACCGCAACGCGATCCACAGAGGGAGCAGTGACTCGGCGGGGCCGGTGTAGGACAGCTCGGGCGGGCGGACTCCGCGTACCGGGACCAGGGGGCCCTCCACGACGCGGATGACGTCGGCGATGCTGATCGACTCGGCGTCCGTTATCCCGTGAGGCTTCGGCCGGTACTTGCTACCGGCAGGCCGCCGGGCGGGAGCGGGTGCCCCTGCCCGGCGGCCGCGCGTGGCGGGTGCGGTGCTCAGGCCGCGGCCGGGGTGTAGTGGGCGGCGTCGTCGCCCTCGATGACGTGGCTGAGAGTGCCGTCGACACCGGCCGGGACGTCGCCCGCGACGGTCACCCGATGCAGCAGGCGCGGCAGGTCGCCGTAGTCGTCGGGGGCGTAGTGCTGGGTGATGCGGTTGTCGAAGAGGACGAGGTCGCCCGGCTTCCAGGCCACGCGCACGATGTTCTCGGGACGCGTGACGTACGACTGGAAGATGCGCAGCAGGTCGCGGGAGTCGGACGGGCCGAGGCCCACGATGCTCTGGGCGAAGCCGCCGATGAACAGGCCCCGCTCCCCGGTCTCGGGGTGGACCCGGACGACCGGGTGGGCGGTGCGGTACTTGCGCGAGACGAACCGCTTGCGGTACTCGGCCGCCTTTTCGCTCCTCGGGGCCGCGTAGTCGTACGCGTTGGTGTGGACGGCCCACAGCTTGTCCGCCAGCTCCCGCAGCGGCTCGGGCAGATCCCGGTACGCGGCGGCCGAGTTGGCGATGAGGGTGTTGCCGCCATAGGGCGGGACCACGATGCTGCGCAGGGTGGACGCCTTCGGGGGTGTACGGACGAACGTGACGTCGGTGTGCCACTGGTTGGCGCGGATGCCCTCGTCGGCGTCGACGGGCAGAATGTGGGGCTGCCCGTCGACGGAGGGGACGGTGGGGTGGGCGGTGGTGAGCTCGCCGAAGAGGGAGGCGAAGCGGAGCTGGCCCGCGTCGTCGAGGTGCTGGTCGCGGAAGACGAGCGCCTTGTGCTCCAGGAGCGCGGAGTCGAGGTCGGAGACGAGGGCGGGGTCGAGGTCGGTGGAAAGATCCACGCCGAGGATTTCGGCGCCGATGCGGCCGCCGATCCTGCGGATGTCGAAATCGGTGCTGGTGGTCATGTCCGGGTGTCCTTTCGCGGGGTGATCGGCCGGGATGTGATCAGCTCACCGACACCGCCGAAAGACCGAGCAGGGCGAGGAAGTGGGGCGTCGGGTCGATGCCGTCGTGGCCATGGCAGGGTCTTGTTCAGGAAACGGGTCAAGGAATGGCAGACGTCGAACGGCGGAAAGGAGACCGCAGCGGAAATGGCTGTGCCGAGAGCCGACGTCTGTGGAAGACGGCGGCTCTGCAGAAGCCGACTGCGAAAGGGAGCGAAGGGGAGCTGTGCCGGTCAGTGGGTGCGGCGACCGACGGCACAGATGGCGCTGGCCTGACGTCGCAGATCGACGTGCAGGCGCGCGGTGAGGGTCTCGAACGTGCTCACACCCAAGAGAGTTGCAGCGAAATCCAAGCCAGGTCAATGCCGCTTGCGTATGCGTCTCATATTCTCAATGTCCCGACATGCGAATGAAGCGCGGCGTTCACAATTCTTTGGACGGGCGGTGGCGTGGTGACTGCCGTTTGTGCCGCCACCGCCGTCAGCGCAGTGACTGCGCGGCGTGGAGGGCACCGAGAACGGTGGCCAGGGCGCCGAGCAGGAGACGCAGTGCCGTTTCGGGCAGCCGGGGTTGCAGGTGCGCCCCGAGGTAGCCGCCGACCAGCCCGCCGAGGCCGCAGGCCAGACCGAGGGACCAGTCGGGGGCGATGTCACCGGAGCTCGTCAGGGACAGCAGCGCGAAGGCCGCGGCACCGGCCACGGACGTGGCGAAAGTGGAGGCCAGGGCGGCTGGTGCCACGCGGGCGACGGGCATGCCCCGGCCGACCAGTACGGGGCCGAGGACGGATCCGCCGCCGATCCCGTAGATCCCGCCCACGACCCCGACGACCAGTGCCAGTCCGGTGACGGCCCGGGGTGAGGGTTCCGCGGACCGGGCCGGCCGGGCGGGCCTGAGGGTGCGCCCGATGAGCCACAGGCCCAGGGGCATCAGCAGAGCGGCGACCAGAAGGCGGAAGACGGTGGCCCCCGGCATGGCGAAGACCCGTATCACCGCGCCGATGACCACCCCGGGCAGAGTGCCGGCCACCAGACGGCGCGTCAGCGGACCGCGCAGCAGTCCCTCGCGGCGGTAGCGCAGCAGGGCGCCGGGCCCGGCCACCACGTTGAACAGCAGATTGGTGGGTGTGACCGCCGGGCTGGGCACCCCGAGGACGCTCAACTGCACGGGCAGCAGGAACACCGCTCCCGAAACGCCCACCGGCGCGGTCACCACCGCTATGAGCAGGCCGACGGCCAGCCCGGCCAGTCCCGTTGACCAGATCACGGCAGACCTGCCCCGATTCCCGGTCAGGCCGGCAGGACGAACGGCGGGTGGACGCCGTTGAGGAAGTAGTGTCCGACATCGCGGAGCCGGTGGGTGACGGGCTCGTACAGGGTGTGGGTCCGGGCGTTGCGCCAGAACCGGTCGAAGCCCAGCCGCGCGGAGGTGGAGCGGGCGCCGATGATGTCGAGGGCGCGGGTGGTGGACTCCTGCGCTGCCCTGGCCGCGGCGGTTTCGGCCATGGCCGCGAGGGCGGAGATGTCCGCGGACTCGTCGTAGGCGAGGTCTTCGCCGCGCTCCAGGCCGCCCCGCACGGCTTCCAGCGCTTGATCGGTGAGTGCCGACGCGGAGCGGGTGAGGACGGTGAGTTCTCCGTAGGCGGTCTGCACGTGCGGGTCGTGCGGAGTACCGGCCGGCCAGGCGGGGTTCCAGGGTGCGTGGCCCGTCCTGCAGTAGTCACGGGTTTCCGCCAGCACTCCCTCGGCCATGCCGAGAAGGACCTGGGTGGAGAAGAGATGCCCGACCGGCGATGCCAGGGCGGTGCGGGGCGACAGCAAGTCCTCGTCCGATGACAGGGAGCCGAGCACGTCGTCGGCACCCACCGGTACGTCGTCGAACTCCACGCCGCCGCCGGCCGCGAGCCGCTGGCCGAACGTGTCGGCGTCGCCGTCGATCGTCACACCGCGATGGCCGGGATCCACCACGACGGCGAGTGGTTCACCCGTGTCCTCCCGCACGGCGCGCACGGCGAGACGGTCGGCGACCAGGACCCCGGTGGTGTAGCTCTGCCGACCGTCGAGCACCAGCCCCTTGGAGGTCCTGGCCAGTATCAGAGGCGGCTCCTGACGCGCGAGACCGCCGCCCCAGCACCACTGTTCGGCTGCGGACCGCTCCTCGATCCGCCCGGCGAGAGCGGGCCCGGCGAACAACCGGGCGCTCCACGACAGGAAGTAGTGACAGCCGAGCAGTTGACCGATCGCGCCGTCGGCCGCGGCGATCTCCCGGACGACGGCGTAAGCCGTGAGCCAGTCCGCGCCGCCTGCCTGGGGCCCGGCCGGCGTCAGGAGCGTCAGCAGTCCTGCCTCGCGCAGCCGGGACACCTCGTCGAACGGGGCCTTGCCCGCCTGCTCCCTGGTCACCGTGTCCGTGGCCAGGTCGTCCGCCGCCTCACGGGCCACGCGCAGCCAGTGCGCCCGGCCGGGTCCGGTCCGGTCGGACGGCGAGGTGGGGCGGGACGGCGCGGAGGCGAGGCCCATGGAAGTGGTCTCCTCAAGGTCGGCCGCGGAGCGCGGCTTCGGGGCTCTCCTGCTGGTCGGGCACGTACTTGTAGCCCACGCGCCGAACGGTGATGATCCGGTGCCGGTGAGCCTTGCCCAGCTTGCGGCGCAGGCGGGCGATGTGGACATCCACGGTGCGGCCGTCGCCGATGTGGTCGTAGCCCCAGACGGCGGCCACCAGCCGATCGCGCGTCTGCACCTGGTGGGGATGCTGGACGAGATGCGCCAGCAGTCCGAACTCCAGGTAGGTGAGGTCGAGTTCGCGTCCGTCCACCTCGGCGACGTGTCGCGCGGGATCGACGCGGACGGTGTCGTGTGCCGTCCGCCGGGCAGGGGCCGAGTCCGTGGCGGCGACCGGTCGGATCTCGGGCCGTGGCCTGTCCTTGGCGAAGAGCTCGGCGGGATCGGTGCCCTCGGGGACGAGCACGAGGTAGCCGACGAGCGGCGCGGACGTGTGTCCCTGGGTGTCTCTCCGAGCTGTATCCCCTACCAGGCGAAGGCGGGGTGTGTCGGAGAGCGGCGCATCGTGTGGGGCGGCCTGGGCCGGAAGTGCCGTGGTCATGGTGGTTGTCCCTCAGAAGTGTGTCGGGCGATCGAGCGCAGGGGAGCGGAGCGGGCACGGGTGAACGTGTGAGCCGCGTGCCTTACGCGCGACAGCAGGCGGCACTGACGACGTGACCAAAGTCGACATGCCGACGACGAACGAGTCGCTGCTGCTTACGGGACATGTTCATCATCCTGCGCACCCCCGGCGGACGCGTCAAGGTTTCCCTAGTAATTCAATAGGAAAAGTAGGGAAGATCTCGCACTCTGAGAGGCAGCCGTCCGCGATGGATCTCCTTCAGGGGGCCTCTTACGTGGTGAGACGTCCCGATACGCCGACCGCCTCCCAGGACGGCGCGGGACCGCACGACGGGGCACAGGAAGGGACGCGTGAGGGACCGCACATGGACGAACGGGCGGAGCGGCCTCGCCCGCGAGCCGGGCCCTGACCGGCCGCCCCGCTCACCGCCGGAGAGGTGTGTGCGCCGTCTCCGGCAGCCGCAGGTACACCAGCGACGACAGCAGGCAGAGCACCGCGACGTACCAGGGGAACAGCCCGGCGTGGCCCACCTCCTTGAACAGCGTGCCCACGTACGGAGCCGTGCCGCCGAAGAGGGCGACCGTCAGCGAGTAGGGGAAGCCGATACCGGCCGCGCGGACCCGCGGCGGGAAGATCTCCGCGTTCACGGCCGCGCTGATCGAGGTGAACCCGGTCAGCAGCACCATGCCGGCGCAACTCACGAGCAGCAGTACCGCGAACGAGTCGCGCAGGGCGTGCAGCAGGGGCACGGTGAGCAGGGCGAAGCCCAGGCCGAAGAAGAGGAGCAGGGGGCGGCGGCCGAAGCGGTCGGACAGGAGGCCGCCGAGCGGTTGCAGCAGGGCGAAGAAGGCCAGTGAGATCGTGCCCGCGAGCAGCGCGTCCGACTTCTCCAGCCCCGCGTTGAGTTCGGCGTACGTCGGAAGGTACGACGTCCACGTGTAGTAGGCGATGGTGCCGCCCGCCGTGATGCCGCCGATGAGGAGGGACTCGCGCGGGTGCCGGCGCAGCGCCTCGAACAGGCCGGGGCGCGGGGCCTGCTGCTGCTCGGCGCTGCGGGTCTCCTGCGCGCCCTGCCGGATCCAGAAGCCGACCAGGCTGAGCACGGCCCCGAGTATGAACGGGACGCGCCAGCCCCAGCCGTTCATCTGCCCGTCGCTCAGCGTGTCCACGAGCAGCGTGGCGATGCCGGAGGCGACGAGCTGACCCACGGTCGTCGACACGTACTGGAAGCTGGAGAACAGCCCGCGCCTGCCGGGGCCCGCCGACTCCACCAGGAAGGTCGTCGAGGCCGCGAACTCGCCGCCCACGGACAGGCCTTGCAGCAGCCGCGCGAGGACGAGGATCACCGGTGCCAGCACGCCCACCGCCGCGTACGTCGGGGTCAGCCCGACCAGCAGGCTGCTGCCGCCCATCAGCAGGATGGTGACCGTCAGCGCCGCTCGCCGCCCGTGCCGGTCCGCGACCGCGCCCATCAGCAGCCCGCCGACCGGCCGCATGAAGAAGCCCACCGCGAACACCGCGAACGTGGACAGCAGCGGTACCAGCGAGTTGTCCGCGCTCTTGGGGAAGACCTGGGCGGCGATGTAGGTGGCCAGAAACGTGTAGGCGTACCAGTCGTACCACTCCACGGCGTTGCCCACGGAGGCGGCGAGGAGCTGGCGAACGGGCCGTTTCGTCGGCGGGGAGGCCGTCTGCGTCTCTGTCACGTCCATGACCCTCCCCGGGACGCGCCCCGGCACACCTCCCGTACCGGCGACTTTCACACGAGTGTCACCGGTCCCTTCCTTGGCGTTTGGTGTCCCTGAAACACTCCTTCCGCGCAGATTCCGTCATGTTCCGGCCATCCCGTACCTCAGGATGAGAGGTCTGTCCTTCATGTCCGAAGTCAACCGGCGCCGCTTTCTCCAACTCGCGGGTGCCACCACGGCCTTCAGCGCGCTGTCCGCCAGCATCCAGCGCGCCGCCGCGCTCCCGGCCAACCACCGCACCGGGTCGATCGAGGACGTCGAGCACATCGTCGTCCTGATGCAGGAGAACCGCTCCTTCGACCACTACTTCGGCACCCTCAGAGGCGTCCGCGGCTTCGGCGACCCGCGCCCGGTCACCCTCGACAACGGCAAACCCGTCTGGCACCAGGAGAAGGACGGCAAGGAGATCCTGCCGTTCCACCCGGACGCCGACGACCTCGGCATGCAGTTCCTGGAGGGCCTGCCGCACTCCTGGCCCGACGGCCACCAGGCCTACAACGGCGGCAAGTACGACCGGTGGGTGCCCGCCAAGGGCACCACGACCATGGCGTACCTGACCCGCGAGGACATCCCCTTCCACTACGCCCTCGCCGACGCCTTCACCGTCTGCGACGCCTACCACTGCTCGTTCATCGGCTCCACCGACCCGAACCGCTACTACATGTGGTCCGGGTACACGGGCAACGACGGCACCGGCGGCGGCCCCGTCCTCGGAAACGACGAACTCGGCTACGGCTGGACGACCTACCCCGAACGCCTGGAGCGGGCCGGCGTCTCCTGGAAGATCTACCAGGACATCGGCGACGGCCTCGACGCGAAGGGCTCCTGGGGCTGGATCGAGGACGCCTACCGCGGCAACTACGGCGACAACTCCCTGCTGTACTTCAACAAGTACCGCAACGCCCAGCCCGGCGACCCCTGGTACGACAAGGCCCGCACCGGCACGAACGCCAAGGCCGGCGACGGCTACTTCGACCAGCTGAAGGCCGACGTCAAGACCGGCAAGCTGCCGCGGATCTCCTGGATCGCCGCCCCCGAGGCCTTCTCCGAGCACTCCAACTGGCCGTCGAACTATGGCGCCTGGTACATCGCGCAGGTCCTGGACGCCCTCACCGCCAACCCGGAGGTCTGGTCGAAGACGGCCCTGTTCATCACCTACGACGAGAACGACGGCTTCTTCGACCACGTCGTGCCGCCCCTGCCGCCGAAGGACGCCTCACGCGGCAAGTCCACCGTCGACGTCTCCCTCGACCTCTTCCCGGGGGACGGCAAGAACACGGCCGGCCCGTACGGCCTCGGCCCGCGGGTGCCGATGCTGGTCGTCTCGCCGTGGAGCAAGGGCGGCTACGTCTGCTCGGAGACCCTCGACCACACCTCCATCCTGCGGTTCATGGAGCGCCGCTTCGGCGTGCGCGAGCCCAACATCTCGCCGTGGCGCCGCGCCATCTGCGGTGACCTGACGGCCGCGTTCGACTTCTCGCGCAAGGACGCGCGGCCCGCCCCGCTGCCCGGCACCGACGCGTACGAGCCGCAGGACCGCGAACGCCACCCCGACTACAAGCCGACCCCGCCCGCCGACCCGCGCATGCCCCGGCAGGAACGCGGCCTGCGCCGCGCCCGGCCGCTGAAGTACGCCCCGCACGTGGACGCCTCGGTCGACGCGGCGGCCGGGAAGCTCACCCTCGCCTTCGCCTCCGGTCCGAAGGC
The DNA here is from genome assembly GCF_014205255.1 of Streptomyces caelestis. Lineage (GTDB taxonomy): Bacteria > Actinomycetota > Actinomycetes > Streptomycetales > Streptomycetaceae > Streptomyces > Streptomyces caelestis. The sequence goes on from NZ_JACHNE010000001.1 coordinate 7,637,549, forward strand.
CGGCGCCGCCTTCCACGTCACCTCCGGCAACCGCACCGACGGCCCCTGGAGGTACACGACCGAGGCCGGCAAGACGCTCTCCGACACCTGGAACTCGGACTGGTCGGCGGGTCGTTACGACCTGACCGTGCACGGTCCGAACGGCTTCGTGCGGGTCTTCAAGGGGTCGAACAGGACGGCCTGCTGCGAGGTCACCGCACGCCACACCGGTGGCGACATCGAGCTCACCTTCACCAACAAGGGGTCCGGCACGGCACGGCTGAAGCTCTCCGACGGTTACGGCGGCCGGACCTCGACCGTCACCGTCCGGCCGGGCGGGAAGGTGCGGCGGACCGTCGAGCTCGCCGCCGGCCGCCGCTGGTACGACCTGACCGTCACCGCCGAGGGCGACGCGGCCTTCCTGCGGCGGTTCGCGGGACACGTCGAGAACGGGCAGCCGGGCGTGAGCGACCCGGCGATCATCACCGCGTAGCCGTGGTGAGGTGCCCCGGATCGTGCGGCCGGGGCACCAACGCCGGTTCGGCCGCCGCGGAACCGGGTCCCAGGGCCAGGACGGCGGCCACCGGATGGTCGTCGTCCACCGGGGCGGCCGCCGGGCCGTCCGCCGGCTTCGCCCGGCTGAGCAGCACCACGCCCCAGGACGCCAGGCCGCCCCCGGCCAGCGCGAGCAGCACGCCCGCCGGGCCGCCCTGGAGGCGCTCGCCCAGCAGGGACAGGCCGATCACCGCGGCGGCCAGCGGGTTGGCCAGGGTCACCACCGCGAGCGGGCCGCCGAGACCGCCCCGGTAGGCCGTCTGCGACAGCAGCAGCCCGCCGGCCGCGAAGGCCGCCACCAGCAGCGCCACCCCGACCACCTGGACGCTCAGCAGCGGACCGGACCGGTCCGTCGCGGCCACCGTCACGGTCTGCGTGAGGGCCGAGGCGACCCCGGAGGCCACGCCGGACGCGCCGGCGTGCCGCAGCCCGGGGCGGGCGCCCGGCCGGGACAGCACACCGATCAGGGCCGTCGTGGCGCCCGCCACCGCCAGCGCCTCGGGAACGCTCAGCACCTCGTCGGGTGCCGGACCGGACGCCGCGACCAGGATCGCGCACAGACCGAGCAGCGTCAGCGCGGTGCCCTGCCACTCGACGGCGTTCACCCGCCGCCCCGCGAGCCGCGCCCCCATGGGTACCGCCGCGACCAGGGTGAGCGCGCCGAGCGGCTGCACCACGGTCAGTGGCCCGTACTTCAGCGCCACGACGTGCAGCAGCGCGGCAGCCGCGTTCAGCCCGACCGAGCACCACCAGGCGCCACTGCCGAGCAGCCGCAGCGTGCCCGAGCCGGGCGAGCGGGAGGCGAGCCGTTCCTGGGCGACCGCCGCGGCCGCGTAGGCGACGGCGGAGACGAGGGACAGGGCCACGGCGGCGAGGACGGCGCTCACCGGCCGGTCCCCGCGAGCGCCTGCTCCTCGGCCCGGGCCTGGGCCGGTACGAACCTGCCCTGTGCGCGGCCCGCCGTCGTCGCCGTGCGCTGCGGCGAGCGAAGCGAGATGGGGGTCCCCCCGGACGAAGTCCGGGGAAGGATCGTCGCGAGTGCCAGACCCAGCAGGCCCGTCGCCACGATCGCGTCGAGCCAGTAGTGGTTCGCGGTGCCGACGATCACCAGCAGCGTCCACGCGGGATGCAGCAGCCACAGCCACCGCCACCGTGAGCGGGTCGCCACGATCAGGCCGATCGCCAGCATCAGGGCCCAGCCGAAGTGCAGCGACGGCATCGCGGCGAACTGGTTCGACAGGGAGTCGGTCGCGGGATTTCCGTACACCGACGGGCCGTAGACCTGCGCGGTGTCCACCAGACCGGTCGCGGCCAGCATGCGCGGCGGGGCGAGCGGGAACAGCAGATGCACCACCAGAGCGGCGGCGGTGACGGCGGCCAGGACCCGGCGGGCCCACACGTAGTGGGCCGGGCGGCGCAGGTAGAGCCAGATCAGGAAGGCGGCGGTGGCCGGGAAGTGGACGGCCGCGTAGTAGGTGTTGGCGAGGTGCACCAGGCCGTCGCCGTGCAGCAGCAGGGACTGCACCGCCCCCTCGCCGGGCAGCTGGACCGCTCGTTCGAGGTCCCACACGCGGTACGCGTTGTGGAAGGCCTCGCCGGTGTGGCCCGTGGCCAGTTGCCGGCCGACCTTGTAGACGAGGAAGAGCCCTGCGACGAGCAGGACCTCCCGGACGAGCGGCGGTCGCGCTATCGCGTCGGACCCCGCCGGCGCAGGCTCGGTGCGGGCATTCATCCCCCGGCCCTTTCGGTGACGGTGCTGCTGTTATCGGTACGAGTTCGTACCGATACGCCAGTGTACCGATACGGTCGCGTACCGGTACACTGGCGTATCGATAGACGAAGGACACACCGCCGGCGGGGAATTTTCCGGCCGCCCGAGGAAAGCCAGGAGCACAGCCCATGACGTCGCAGGCTGCGGACCGGCCCGAGCCGGTCGGTTCCTCGCGCCGCTCCAAGATCACGCCCGAGCGTGAGCAGGAGTTCTTCGACGCCGTGCTGGAGCAGCTCCGGGAGTGCGGCTACGACTCCGTCACCATGGAGGGGATCGCGGCCAGCACCCGGTGCAGCAAGTCCACGCTCTACCGTCAGTGGAAGACCAAGCCCCAGTTCGTGGCGGCGGCGCTGCGCTCCCACCGGCGCACGCGCCGCATCGACACCGGCTCGCTCGCCGGCGACCTGCGCGAGGCCGCCCGGGCGGCGGGCGAGCTGTCGGGCCGGGACACCAAGCTCCTCCAGGCGCTCGCCCATGCCGCGCCCCAGGACGCCGAGCTGCAGCGCGCGTTGCGCGAGGCGCTGGTCGAACCGGAGATCGCCGCACTGAAGGAGATCATCCGGCGCGGGGTCGAACGGGGGGAGGTGCCCGCCGATCATCCGGCGCTGGAGTACATCCCGGCGCAGATGTACGGCGTCCTGCGCATCCGGCCCGTCCTGGAGGGCGCGGACGCGGACCCCGACTACCTCGTCCGGTTCGTGGAGGCGGCCGTGCTGCCGGCACTGGGCCTCACCTGAGACCCGGGCCGCCGTCGACGGGATGACCGGACGGCGACCCGACCGCGCCGACCCGTGGGGACGGGGGCGGCGCGCACCCCCCGGCCGGGTGGGGTTCCCCTGTGAGCGGCGGGGGCGCCCTGCCCGGCCGACCGGTGTCCGGCGGTGGGAGGCCGGCTCAGACGCCCTGGCCGTTGCCGCTGCCCGTGGACACCTTGATGCCGCGGGTGATCTCGTCCAGGACGGACTCCTTCTGGTCGGCGTCGACGCCGAACCGGACGACGACCATCAGCTTCGCGTTCGCGGGGGAGGGGAACGCGAGCGACTCCACGATGCCGTCGGCGCCCTTGCTCGTGACCGCCTTCCAGCGGACCAGGTAGCCCTTCTGCCCGGCCACGGTCACGGACCTGGCGGCCAGCACGTCGTGGGAGGTGATCCCGCCGTAGGACTTGCCGCCGTAGGACTCCTCGGCGTTCGCCGCGATGTCCGCCTTCGCGACCTCCTCGGCGGTGCTGCCCTTGGTGCCGAGGGCCAGGGCCGGTGCCGAGTAGGCTCCGCCCTTCGTGCAGGTCGAGGTGGTGTCGCCGGGGCACTTGTAGGAGTCGTCGGACGTCACCTGCGCGCCGGCTTGGCCCTCCTGCCCGTACCACCCCTTCGGAATCGGCAGACTGATCCCGCTGACCGCGTCGGTCACCGACCTGCTCCTGATCTTCGGCGGCTCGGACTGCTCGGGTGCCGGGCTCTGCCCACCGGAGCCGCCGGAGCCCCCTGATCCGCCGGATCCACCGTCACCGCCGGACCCTCCGGGTCCGCCCGGCCCGCCCTGGCCCCCGGGTCCGCCCGGTCCACCCGGCGCCTGCGAGGTGGCGGAACCGCCGCCCGAGCCGCCGTCGTCGGTCAGCGCGTACACGCCGACACCGATGCTGGCCAGGACAGCGACGGCTGCCGCCACGGCTATCCCGACCCGCACGCCTCGCCCTCGACCGGCGGCCGGAGGCGCGGCGGGGTAGGCGGGATACCCGGGAGCGGCCGGATACCCGGCGCCGGGCGGATACCCGGCGCCGGCTGGATACCCAGGTGCTCCCGGTTGTCCGGGGTTGCCCTGGTACGCGGAGGCTCCTGCGGTGCTGACGCCGCTCGGTTCTCCGAAGTCGGCAGGTTCTCCAGCGGCTCCCGGTACCCCGGCGTCAACCGGCTGCCCAGCGCCGCCCTGATGCCCCGCGGACGACGCGTGACCTGAGGGTGACGTATCACCTGTGGGCGACGGACCCCCCGACGGCGCACCACCAGGGGCCGGATCCGTCGGGGAGGGACCCGCCGTCGGCGGCTGCGTAGGGGGACCCCAGGTCGCGGCCGGCTCCGCCGGGCGGATGCGGTCCGTCCAGGTCCTGCCGTCCCACCAGCGCTCGGTGGCGGGCCCGTCACTTTTCTGTCCGGGGTCGGGGTACCACCCGGGAGGAGTCTCCTGCGTCATGCACCCACCGTATGAGGCCTCGGTGAAAGTGGCATGAGAGGAGCCGAATGGATCGCGTCAGCCCAGCAGAAGCGCGCCGACATTCGCGGAGTAACCGTAGACGCCGAACTCGTACCACTCGACGAGATCGCCCACCGACCACGACCCCCGACCCCCGCCCCGGCGACCAGCGCGCGGCGGCCGCGCCCCGCGTCCGGCGTCCCGTTCCCATTCTCATGACTGAACGTCACCATCCATGCTGCCGACCGCTGTTGACACCAAGACGGCTGGTGGCGGGCCGGTCGCGTCGCCCGGGCGCACCCCGTGTCACCCGTCACGGCAACTGGTGCTCGGACAGTCCTCCGCTCAGGCGATCGGAGGACTACGCTCGACGTCTGTACGTCGTTCGTGCGACTTGGGGAGGTAGCGGGATGACGGAGGTACGGCCCACGGCCGGCGCCTCGGCTTCCCTGTGGGAGCGCGACGAGGAAGTCGCCGCCGTCGCGCGGGCGGTCGGCAGGCTCTGCGAGGACCGCTCCTCGTCCGGCGGACTGCTGGTCTTCCGCGGCGAGGCCGGACTCGGCAAGACCGCGCTGCTGGCCGAAACCCGCCGCATCGCCGAGGCACGCGGCTGCACGGTCTGGTCGGCGCGCGGCGGCGAGACCCTCAGGTCGGTCCCCTTCAACGTCGTACGGCAGTTACTGCAACCGGCGCTGGTGTCGATGCTGCCGGAGGAGGCACGCGAGTACCTCGGCGACTGGTACGACATCGCCGGGCCCGCCCTCGGCATCGCGGATCCCGGCGACCGGCAGGCCGACCCGCAGGGCGTGTGCGACGGTCTGGTCGCCGCCGTGCGCCGGCTCTCCCGCCGGGACTGGCCGCTGGTGCTGCTGATCGACGACGCCCACTGGGCCGACCAGGAGACCCTGCACTGGCTCGCGGGGCTCGCCGAGCGCCTCGACGAGATGTCCGTCCTGGTCGTGGTCACCCGTCGCCCTGGCGAGGTCTCCGGCGCGAGCGCCCGGCACCTCGACACCGTCGCCGCCGCCGCGGACGGCCCCGTCGCGAGCCTCAGCGCCCTCACCCCGGACGCCACGGCCGGACTCACCCGCGCCACCCTGGGCGAGCACGCCGACGCAGCGTTCTGCCGCGAGGTCTGGGCCGTCACCGCCGGCAACCCCTACGAGACCGTCGAACTCCTCGCCAAGGTGCGCGACAGCGAACTCCAGCCGGTCGAGGCCATGGCCGGTGAACTGCGCGAGCTGAACCGCTCGGCCCGCGGCGGCGGCCTCGTCGCCCGCCTGGAGGAACTCGGCATCGACGCCACCAGGTTCGCCTGGGCCGCCGCCATCCTCGGCACCGGCATCTCCATCGACCTGGTCGCCAAGCTCTCCACCCTGAAGCCCGACGCCGCCCGCCGCTGCGCCGAACTGCTGCGCACCGCCCGCATTCTCACCGCCCCCGATCCGACGACCGGCCGCACCGGCGAAGCCGAGCTGGAGTTCGTCCACCCGCTGATCGCCACCGACGTCTACAACTCCATCCCGGACGCCCTGCGCACCGCCATGCACGGCATCGCCGCCCGCATCGTCACCGACGAGGGACACGGCGCCGCGGCCGCCGCCCGTCACCTCCTCGAAGTCCACCCGGACGACGACGAGGAACTCGTCGGGCAGCTGCGCGAGGCCGCCCGCGAGCACCTCGCCGTCGGCGCCCCCGACGCGGCCCGCCGCTGCCTGGAACGCGCGCTGGAGGAACCACCCCGGCCCGAGGTCCACGCACAGGTCCTGTACGAACTGGGCTGCGCCACCCTCCTGACCGTGCCCGCCAGGACGATCGGCCACCTGCGGACCGCGCTCGGCATGCCCGGCCTCGACGGCGACGACCGGGTGGACGCCGTCGTCCGCCTGTCCCAGGCACTCGTCCACAACGACCAGTTGGAGGAGGCCGTCCGCATGGTCGAGTCGGAGGCGGCCCGGCTGGAACCCGGACCCGCCCGGATGCGGCTGGAGGCCGTGCGCATCATGTGGGAGGGGATCCACGCCGGTGAGGTGGCCTCACCGGGCCGCTCCGAGCGCCTGGCCGAGCTCGCGCGGACCTGCACCGGCCGGGACAACTCCGAACGTGCGCTGCTCATCCTGCGCGGCTTCGACGCCCTGATGCACGGTGAGAACGCCGAGGAGGTCGTCGAGCTGTGCGACCGCGCCCTCGTCAACGGCCGCCTGGCCCCCGGACTCGGGTGGACCGGCAGCGAGTGGGGCATCGAACTGCTGCTGATGCTGGCCAACGCGTACGCCTTCACCGACCGCGTCGACCGCGCCGAAAGCCTCTTCAACGAGGCCGTGCGTACCTACGAGATCGCCGGCTGGACCGGCGGACACCTCGCTCTGGCGCACGCCTACGTCGGCGTCGCGCACCGCAGGCGCGGCCGTCTGGAGGACGCGGAACAGTCCCTGCGCGAGGCACTGCCCCTCGCCGAGCGGGTCGGTCGCGGACTGCCCCTGTACTGGACCGTGACCTGCAATCTCGTCGACACGCTGCTCGCCCGCGGTCATGTGGACGAGGCCTGGGACGTCGCGGAGCGCTACGGCTTCGCCCCGCCCTACCCGTCGACCATAGTGCTTCCGGACCCGCGGGTGGTGCGCGGCCGGCTGCTGCTCGCTGTCGGCCGCACCAAGGAATGCGTCAACGAACTGGAAGCCGCCGCGAAGGCGGCAGCCGCGCGCGGACACCACAATCCGGTGCTCGTCCCCTGGGCGGCCGACCTCGCCCGCGCCCTGGCCACCGAGGACCCGGCCCGCGCCGCCCGGCTCGCGGTCGACGTCCGCCGCCAGGCCGAGCGCTTCGGCACGGACACCGCCATAGGGGAGGCCCTGCGCTGCGCCGCGGCCCTGGAGGCCGGCCAGCGCGCGGTCCGCCTCGCCGCCCAGGCCGTCGCCTACCTGGAGTCCTCGCCCTGTCAGTACGAGCACGCGGCGGCCCGCATCGAGTACGGCATCGCCGCCCGCTCGGCGGCCGACCTCGCCCGCGGTCTGGACCTGGCGGTCTCCTGCGGCGCGGACGGACTGGCCAAGCGGGCACGGGCGGCGCTGGAGGCGGGTGCCGGACCCGGGTAGCTCAGACGCCGAGCAACTGGTCGGTCACCGCGGCGAGTCGCTTGCGCACCCCGGGGTCGTAGGCCGCCTCATGGGCCCGTGCCGGGCTCGTCCCGTCGAAGTACCGGCCGCTGCCCAGGTCCCGGGTGGCCAGGTCCAGCACACCGGCCGCCCCGTCGGCGACCGTGCTCCACGGCGTGACGTCCGCCTCGCGGACCATCGCCGTGTCCATGTAGGTCGCCGGGTGCAGCACGTTCACCGAGACGCCGGTGCCGTCCAGTTCCCCGGCGAGCGCGAAGGTGTGCGCGGCGAGCGCGAACTTGCTGCGGCAGTACGCCGACACGCCGTCGTAGCCACGGCTGAACTCGGGGTCCTCGATGTCGAGGGGTTCCTGACCGGCCGAGCCGACGTTGACGATCCGCGCCGGCGCGTTCGCCCGCAGCACCGGCACCAGGGCCCGGGTCAGCACGACCGGTGCCAGATAGTTCACCGCCAGCCGCAACTCGTGCCCGTCGGCGCTCAGCTCACGGTCCGCACCGGGCACCCCGAAGCCCACACCCGCGTTGTTGACCAGCACGTCGAGCCCGGGGTGCGCCTCGGCGACGCGCCCGGCCAGCTCGCGGACCTGCGCCAGTGAGGCCAGGTCGGCGACGAACGCCTCGGCGTCCCCCTCGGCGCGCAGTTCCCCGGCCAGTCGCTCGGTGCGGCCCGCGTCCCGGCCGTGGACGAGGACGACGTGCCCGCAGCGGACGAGTTCGAAGGCGACGTACCGGCCGAGCCCCGAGGTGGCGCCGGTGATCAGGATGGTGGCCATGCCCCCACCGTAGGCACGCCGGGCGGGCCGGAGCGAGCTGCCGTCGAGCCTACGACCGGCAGGGACACCCTCCGCCGCCTACGAGGCGCCGTCCTCCTCCGCCAGCACCCGCTGCGCCGTCGCGAACGCCGAGTTCGCCGCCGGCACCCCGCAGTACACCGCCGTCTGGAGCAGCACCGCGCCGATCTCCTCCGGGGTGAGCCCGTTGCGGCGGGCCGCCCGGACGTGCATGGCCAGTTCGTCGTAGTGGCCGTGCGCGACCAGCGCGGTGAGGGTGATCATGCTGCGCTCGCGGCGCGACAGCGTCGGGTCGGTCCAGATCTCCCCCCAGGCGTAGCGCGAGATGAAATCCTGGAAGCGCGCCGTGAACGGGGTCTGCCGGGCCTGCGTCCGGTCGACGTGCGCGTCGCCGAGCACCTCGCGCCGCACCTCCATACCGCGCCCGGCAGGACCGTCGAAGTGCGCGCGCAGCGCGGTCAGCACCGCTTCCGGGCACTGCGCGGGCGCCAGGTGCGAGGCGCCCGGGATCTCCACGAGCGCCGCGCCCGGCACGGCGTCCGCGATTTCCCGCAGATGCGCGGGCGGCGTCGCCGGATCGTCCCGTCCGGCCACCAGCAGGGTCGGTACGGCGATCTGGGGCAGCCGGTCCCGCAGATCGAACGCGGCGAGCGCGTCACAGCAGGCGGCGTACGCCTCCGGGTCGGCGCGCCGGTGGTCCTCCACCAGCTCCGGCACGGTGAAACCGGACGTGAACCAGCGCGCGTCCGCACTCTCTGCCAGCCCGGCCAGCCCTTCCCGCCGCACCAGCGCGGCCCGCTCCTCCCAGGGCTTCGACCCGTTGAAGTGCGCGGAGGAACAGATCACGGCGAGGGATGACAGCCGCTCCGGCCGGTGCACCGCGAGGTGCAGCCCCACGGCCCCGCCCAGCGACACACCCGCGTACGCGAACCGCTCGATGCCGAGCGAGTCGGCGAGCGCCAGCACCAGGTCGGCGAGGTCACCGACCGTCGCGCCCGCGCTGATCAGACCGGCCGCCGAGCCGCCGTGTCCCGGCAGGTCCCAGCGGACCACCCGATGGGCGATCGACAGCTCGGGGGCCACCTTGTCCCACAGGGCGTTCGACGTGCCGAGAGAGGGCCCGAGCAGCAGCGGGGGTGCGGAAGGGGGCCCTTCGGCACGGTGGTCGAGGAGTGTCAACGTCGCTCCAGAGCACGGTCGGTGAGGGTTCCGGCGGAGCCGGTGTAGTGGGTGGGATCGAGGTCGGCGTCCGCCAGCTCCGGTGCCCGGTCCAGCGGGCGCCCCTCGGAGGCCAGCCGGGTGAGGAGTTCCTTGGCGCGGGCGCGGCCCAGCACCGGGGCCAGCTCGGCGGAGAGCCGCTCGGAGACGATCAACCCGTCGGTGAGATCCAGGTGTTCGCGCATGACCTCGGGCCTGACCCGCAGTCCCTCCGCCAGCTCGACGGCGTCCCGGGCGGCCCCGCCGGCCAGCCGCAGCAGGTCGCGCAGCGGCTCCCACTCCGCGTGCCAGGCCCCGGCCGGCCGCTCGTCCTCCGCCGCCATCGACCCGTACAGGGTGGCCGCGAGCTGCGGTGCCCGCCGCGCGGCGGAGGCGATGAGGGTGGACCGTACGGGATTGGACTTGTGCGGCATGGCGGACGAACTCCCGCCGCTGCTCTCCGCGACCTCGGCGATCTCGGTGCGCGACAGGGTGAGGACGTCCACGGCGAGCTTGCCGAGCGCGCCCGCCGTGAAGGCGAGGCACCCGGCGAGATCGGCGACGGGCGTCCGCAGCGTGTGCCAGGGCAGATCGGGTGCGCTCAGGCCGAGTTCACGGGCGTAGGCCGCCGGCAGCGCCACCGGGTCGGTCGCCCCGTACGCCCCGAAGGCCGCCAAGGTGCCCGCCGCGCCCCCGAGTTGGGCGGGCAACGAGTCCTTTACGGCCCTCGCCCGGTCCCGCGCGTCAAGGACGAGCGCCCGCCACCCGGCCGCCTTCAGCCCGAACGTCGTCGGTACGGCGTGCTGGGTGAGCGTCCGCCCCGGCAGCGCGGTGTCACGGTGCTCGGCGGCCAGCCGCGCCAGCGCCCGTTCCGTGCGGCCGAGATCGGCGAGGACCAGGTCCAGGGTGCGCACGGCGACCAGCATCGTCGCGGTGTCCATGATGTCCTGGCTGGTCGCGCCCCGGTGGACGTAGGGGCCGTACTCCTCGCCGACGGCCTTCGTCAGCTCCGCGACCAGGGGAATGACGGGGTTGCCGCCCGCGCGGGCCCGCTCGGCGAGGGACCGGACGTCGAAGGCGCCGGCGCCGGCCGCCTCGGTCACCGCCGTCGCCGCCTCGGCGGGGGCCAGCCCGAGCGCCGCCTGGGCCCGGGTCAGCGCGGCCTCCGCGTCGAGCAGGGCCCGCAGATACGCGTGGTCGCTCGTGGCGGACGCGGCCGCCGAGCCGGCCCACCCGGGAGCGAGCAGGCCGGTGTCGCCAGGGGCAGATGTCACTGGAACTCCAGGAAGACCGTCTCGCCTTCGCCCTGAAGGCGGATGTCGAAACGGTACGTGCCGCCCGCCTCCGCCACGGCCATCAGCGTGTCGCGGCGCCCGCCCTCCAGCCGGGACAGCAGCGGATCGGCGGCGAGCACCGCCTCGTCGCCCGGCAGGTAGATGCGGGTGTACAGGTGCACGAGAAGCCCGCGCGCGAAGACACACACGCTGATGTACGGGGCGCTCCGCCCGCGCGCACCGGGGCGCAGCGTGCGCGCGTACCAGTGGCCGTTCGCATCCGTCTGGATCCGTCCCCAGCCCGTGAACTCCACGCCGTTGCGCCCCAGGAAGCCGCCCGACGCCGGGTCGCGGCGCATCGAACCGTCGGCCGTCGGCACGTTGCCGTCCGGGTCCGCGCCCCACAGCTCGATCAGGGCGTCGGGGAGCGGATCGCCCGCGCCGTCGGTGACGTATCCGTGCACGGTGACCGTGTCCGGGTGCCCGAGGGGCGCGATGTCCTCGCCGCCGCGGAACGGCAGGGCGTGGCCGTAGAACGGGCCGACGGTGTGCGACGGGGTGGGCAGCACGCTCTCCGGACTGCTGGTGTCGATCTTCGTCATGGCAGCTCAGCGCCCTTCTTCGATCCAGGTGGCGTTCGGGCCGTCCAGCACGATGTCCCAGTGGTAGCCCATCGAGAACTCCGGCACCGACAGGCCGTGGTCGTACGTCGCGACCAGCCGCTGCCGGGCCGCGTCGTCGGTCACCGACTGGATGATCGGGTCGTAGGGGAACAGCGGGTCGCTCGGGAAGTACATCTGCGTCACGAGCCGCTGGGTGAACGCCGTACCGAAGACCGAGAAATGGATGTGCGCGGGCCGCCAGGCGTTGAGGTGCTGGCGCCACGGGTACGGGCCCGGCTGGATGGTGGTGAAGTGGTAGCGGCCCTCGGCGTCGGTGAGCGTGCGGCCCACGCCGGTGAAGTTCGGGTCCAGCGGGGCGTCGTGCTGCTCGCGCTGGTGGGCGTAGCGGCCCGCCGAGTTGGCCTGCCAGATCTCCACGAGCTGGCCGCGCACCGGGCGGCCGTCGCGGTCCAGCAGCCGCCCGGAGACGGTGATGCGTTCACCGATCGGCTCGCCGTCGTGCTGCCGGGTGAGGTCGTTGTCGATCTCGGTGATGTCCCGCTCCCCGAAGGCCGGGGAGACCAGCTCCACCAGCTCCGGGTCCTTGCTGACGTCGATCGTGACCGGCGGCTGCTTCGGGTGGCGGAGCACCGAGGAGCGGTACGGGGCGTAGTCGCGGCGCGGCTGGTGCTCGACGGGCCCGCCGTCGGCGAGCCGCTTCTCGTACGCGGCGCGCTCGGCCGCGATCTCCTGGTCGATGTCGTGCTGAGTGAGAGTCATGGTGATCCCGGGTTTCGTCAACGTTCGAGGACGAGGGCGAGTCCTTGGCCCACCCCGATACAAAGCGTGGCGACACCCACTCCGCTGCCACGCCGGGCCAGCTGATGGGCAACCGTGCCGGCGAGCCGAGCCCCGGACGCACCCAGCGGATGCCCGAGAGCGATCGCACCACCCTGCGGATTGAGAAGCGCGGGATCGAACTCGGGCCACTCGGCCACACACCCCAGCACCTGCGCGGCGAAGGCCTCGTTCAGCTCCAGCACGGACAGGTCGTCGAAGCCCTTGCCGGTCTTGGCCAGCGCCCGGTTGACCGCCTCCACGGGCGCCAGCCCGAAGTAGTGCGGGTCGGTCGCGGAGACGCCGGTGGCGGACACCCGGGCCAGCGGCTCGCGCCCCGTGGCCTTCAGCCCCTCCTCGTCGACGAGCAGCAGCGCCGCCGCACCGTCGTTCAGCGGCGACGCGTTGCCCGCCGTCACCGTGCCTCCCCCAGCCTCCGGCCGGGGGGACCCCCATCTCGCTTCGCTCGCCTTACGGAACGACGGCTTCAGCTTGGCCATCGCCGCCAGGGAGGCGTCCGCACGGACACTCTCGTCGGCGGCGAAGACGACCGGGTCGCCCTTGCGCTGCGGAATCGTCACGGGCGCCAGCTCGGCATCGAACACACCGGCCCGCTGGGCCTGTGCGGCCTTCTCATGGGAGGCCAGCGCGAACTCGTCCTGCTGCTCCCGGCCGATCTTGTGCTTGTCGGCGATGAGTTCCGCGCTCTCGCCCAGCGGAATCGTCCACTGCGGCTCCATCCGCGGGTTGACCATGCGCCAGCCGAGGGTCGTGGAGTACAGCTCGGTGTGCCCGGCGGGGAAGGGCTTGTCGTTCTTCGGCAGGACGTACGGCGCCCGGGTCATCGATTCGACCCCGCCGGCCAGCGCGATCGAGGCGTCGCCGACGGCGATGGCGCGGGCCGCCTGGATGACGGCCTCCAGGCCGGACGCGCACAGCCGGTTGACGGTCACGCCCGGTACGGAGGTGGGCAGGCCCGCGAGCAGGGCGGCCATCCGGCCGACGTTGCGGTTCTCCTCGCCGGCGCCGTTGGCGTTGCCGAAGTACACGTCCTCGATCCGCGCCGGGTCCAACCGCGGCGTTCGGGCGAGGAGTTCGCGGACGGCGTGCGCGGCCAGGTCGTCCGGGCGCACGCCGGCCAGTGCGCCGTTGTAGCGGCCGATCGGCGTGCGGACCGCGTCGACGATGTAGACGTCCTTCACTTCACGCCCTCCGGCACGGTCACTGCGGCATCCGTCTTGGCGACGATCTCGGCGGCGGTCACGCCCGGCGCGGTCTCGACCAGGACGAGCCCGTCGTCGGTGACGTCGAGGACGCCGAGGTCGGTGATGATCCGGTTCACGCACCCCTTGCCGGTCAGCGGCAGGGCGCACTCGGTGAGGATCTTCGGGGAGCCGTCCTTGGCGGTGTGCGTCATGACGACGATGACCGTACGGGCGCCGTGCACCAGGTCCATCGCCCCGCCGATCCCGGTGATCAGCTTGCCGGGGATCGCCCAGTTGGCCAGGTCCCCCCGCTCGGACACCTGCATGGCGCCGAGCACGGCCACGTCGATGTGCCCGCCCCGGATCATCGAGAACGACAGCGCCGAGTCGAAGAAGGACGCGCCCGGCAGGACCGTCACGGTCTCCTTCCCGGCGTTGATCAGGTCCGGGTCGACGGCGTCCTCGGTGGGGTAGGGGCCCGTGCCCAGGATGCCGTTCTCCGATTCGAGGACGACCTCGACGCCCTCGGGGAGGTAGTTGGGGATGAGCGTGGGCAGGCCGATACCGAGATTGACGTACTGGCCGTCCCGCAGCTCCAGCGCCGCCCGGGCGGCCATCTCCTCGCGACTCCAGGCCATCAGGACCTCACCGTCCGCTGCTCGATCTTCTTGTCCGCCGCCTGCTCAGGGGTGAGCGCGAGCACCCGCTGCACGAAGATCCCCGGCAGATGCACCGCGTCCGGGTCGATCTGGCCGGGCTCCACCAGCTCCTCCACCTCGGCGATCGTGACCCGCCCGGCCATCGCGGCCAGCGGGTTGAAGTTCCGGGCGGACTTGCTGAAGACCAGGTTGCCGTGCCGGTCGCCCTTCGCGGCCCGGACCAGGGCGAAGTCGGTCCGGATGCCCCGCTCCAGCACGTACTCCGTCCCGTCGAACTCCCGGACCTCCTTCGCCGGCGAGGCCACCGCGACACCCCCGGAGCCGTCGTAGCGCCACGGGAGCCCGCCCTCGGCGACCTGCGTGCCCACCCCGGCCGGGGTGTAGAAGGCGGGGATCCCGGCGCCGCCGGCCCGCAGCCGCTCGGCCAGCGTGCCCTGCGGGATCAGCTCGACCTCCAGCTCACCGGCCAGGTACTGCCGGGCGAACTCCTTGTTGGCGCCGATGTAGGAGCCCGTCACCCGGGCGATCCGGCCGGCGGCCAGCAGGACCGCCAGGCCCGACTCCATCGCCCCGCAGTTGTTGGAGACCACCGACAACTCGGCCACCCCGCGCTCGTACAGCGCCCCGATGAGCACGTTCGGCACACCGCTCAGCCCGAAACCGCCCACCGCGAGCGACGCGCCGTCCGGGACGTCGGCCACCGCCTCCAGGGCTGTGGCGACCACCTTGTCCATCCGAGAAGCCCCATCTCTTCCGAGCGTCCCGACCTGATTTAGTCAGGGCACTGAGTATTTCTGCGAAGCTCCCCTCACGCTGCCACCGGGACAGCGGGGCGTCAAGAGCTCGGAATACTCGCGCCTGAACCCTTGTGCGGACGGCAGACAGTCCAGGAGCGGCCGGGTATTGTTCAGTGCACCGACGAAAACGAGCAAGGGGTGCACATGGCGGCGGCGGACCTCACCACCCACCCCGGGCACCTGGCCCGGCGGCTCCAGCAGGCGCACTATCTGCTGTGGAACGCGATGGTCTCCGAGGAGATCACCTCGCCCCAGTACGCGGTCCTCAACACGCTCGTCGCCGAGCCGGGCCTGGACCAGCGCACGGTGGGGGAGCGGGTGGGGCTCGACCGGTCGACCATCGCCGAGGTGATCAGCCGGCTCAGCCGGCGCGGACTCCTGGACAAGGTCCGCGACCCGGAGGACGGCCGCCGTTTCCTGCTGCGGCTCACGGATGAGGGTGTGCGCACCCACCGCAAGCTGACCGTGCGCACCGCCCGGATGAACCAGGTGTTCCTCGCCCCGCTGACCGCCGAGGAGCGGACGGTCTTCATCGACCTCATCCGGCGTGTCGCGGACGCGGCCGAGGGGCTGCGCAACCCGGGGGAGTCCCTGGTGGCGCCCCGCTGACGGGTGTGGCCCGCAGGTCAGGACGCCTTGGCGTACACCACCCACACCTGGCCCTTCGCGAAATTCACCGGTGTGCCGTCGCCGGTGGTGAACGCCGTGCCGTCCGTGGCGTCCGCGCGCTTCCAGTTCACGGCGTGGGCCCGCCCGTCGCGCAGCACCGTGGCCTTCCCGGAGCCCACCGTCTCGGTGTACGGCGTGTTGTTGCCGAGGAAGTCGCGGAAGGCGGACTCGCGCACCTTCACGTACTGCACGACGACCGTGGCGGCCGCCATCCGCTTCCCGTCGGCCGTCGTGGCGGGTGCGCCGTCCATGCCGACCAGCCAGCGGTCCCGGGAGTCCGACCAGGTGAAGGTGAAACGGGCCGCCGGGTAGCGCACCGTCTGCGAAGTCGTCGCCGTGCCGCCGGACGGGGCGGTGCCGTAGCGGAAGCCGGTGGTCAGGGCGGCCTGTCCGGGTGCTTCGGGTATGAGCCGCTCGGGCCGCAGATAGAGGTTGTGCGGGGCGGGCTTGCCGGAGCCGCGGGAGTAGGCGTCGGGGGCGCTGCCCGGCGTCTCCGCCCGCAGCGGGGCTCTGTCGATCAGCGGCAGGAGCTTCTTCTGCGCGCCGGAGAAGGCGAGCGTGGGCCGGTCGAACTGGCGCAGCAGCTCCAGATCCGACTCGCGCGCGCTGCGTACCGGACCGACCGTCTTCGGCAACTGCGTCGCGTACACCGCCATCAGCCGGCTCAGCCCGCCCTCGACCTGCTCCGCGTACACCACGTCCGCGGCGTCGACGCCCGTGTGCGGCCGGGCCGCGGCGGCGTTGTCGAGCTTGACGGCGAGCACGGAGGCGCCGGTCGCCGACGGTGATGTCCCCTGCTCCGACTCCCTGGCGGACCTCCGTCCGTCGTCGCCGGGACCGCCCCCGCCGGTGCAGCCCGCCGTCAGGGCGGCCGTCACCGTGGCGGCCAGCAGCGCCGCTGTCGTCGCGGCGTGCCGTCCGCGCGTCCCTCGTTGCCTGCCCACCGTCGCCACCGGCCTCATGTCATCGACGTGTCTCGATTGTGCGCTTATATGTATACCGATGGCCATACCAGATCGTTTTTGATGGAGGGTCCCTGCTTCGTCCGCCGATCGGCTCACGCCGATCGGCTCAAGGTTCAGCGCGGGACGCCCGGGTACCCGGCCCTCGCCGGACCACCGACGCGCAAGCTGACGGAGGGAGCGCGAGGCGATGAGGGCAGTGACCTGGCAGGGCAAGCGTGACGTCCGGGTGGAGAACGTGCCCGATCCGGAGATCCAAGAGCCGACGGACGCGGTCATCCGCGTCACCTCCACCGGGCTCTGCGGATCCGACCTGCACCTGTACGAAGTGCTCACGCCGTTCATGACCCCCGGCGACATCCTCGGCCACGAACCCATCGGCATCGTCGAGGAGGTCGGCGCCGGCGTCCCCGACCTCCAGGCCGGGGACCGGGTCGTGGTGCCGTTCCAGATCGCCTGCGGCAACTGCTGGATGTGCCTCACCGGCCTGCCCACCCAGTGCGAGACCACCCAGGTGCACAGCGAGGGTATGGGCGCCGCCCTGTTCGGCTACACCCGTCTGTACGGCGCGGTACCGGGCGCCCAGGCCGAGTACCTGCGCGTCCCGCAGGCGCAGTACGGCCCGATCAAGGTGCCGGAAGGCCCGCCCGACGACCGTTTCGTCTACCTCTCCGACGTCCTGCCCACCGCCTGGCAGGCGGTCGCCTACGCCGACGTCCCGCAGGGCGGCAGCATCGCCGTGCTCGGCCTCGGGCCCATCGGCGACATGGCCTGCCGCGTCGCCCAGGTCAAGGGCGCCGGGCGGGTGTTCGGCGTGGACCTGGTCCCGGAGCGGCTGGACCGGGCGCGCTCGCGCGGTGTGGAGACGTACGACCTCAGGTCCTTCGACAACGAGAAGGAACTCGTCGCCGCGATCCGCGACGAGACCGACGGCCGCGGTCCCGACGCCGTGATCGACGCGGTCGGCACCGAGGCCCACGGCAGCGCGGCGGCCAAGCTCGCCCAGCAGGCCTCGGCGATGCTGCCCCGCAAGCTGGGCGGCCCGCTCGCCGAACGCTTCAGCGTCGACCGCCTCGCCGCCCTCTACACCGCCATCGACCTGGTCCGGCGCGGCGGCACCATCTCGCTGTCCGGCGTGTACGGCGGCATGGCCGACCCGCTGCCGATGCTCACCCTGTTCGACAAGCAGATCCAGATGCGGATGGGCCAGGCCAACGTCCGCCGCTGGACCGACGACATCATCCCGTACCTGACCGACGAGGACCCGCTCGGCGTCGAGGACTTCGCCACCCACCGGGTGCCGCTGTCTCAGGCCCCGCACGCGTACGAGATGTTCCAGCGCAAGCAGGACGGCGCGGTCAAGGTGCTGATGCAGCCCTGAGTCCCTCAGCGGCCTCTGAGTCGTCGAGCAGCCCCTGAGTCTTCAGGGCCCGAAGATCTCCGCCAGGTCGTAGCGGACCGGCTCCTGAAGCTGCGCGTACGTGCAGCTCTCCGCAGTCCGGTCCGGGCGCCAGCGGCGGAAACGGGCGGTGTGCCGGAAGCGCTGCCCGTTCTCCATGTGGTCGTACGCCACCTCGGCCACCCGCTCCGGCCTCAGTGGCACCCACGACAGGTCCTTGCGGCCCGACCAGCGGCTCGGCGCCCCGGGCAGCCGCGCCTTCTCGTGCGCGGCCTCGTCGGACCAGGCCGCCCACGGATGCCCCTGGACGTCGTCCATGCGCAGCGGCTCCAGCTCCGCCACCAGCTCGGCGCGCCGTTTCATCGGGAACGCGGCGGAAACGCCCACGTGCTGGAGGGTGCCCCGGTCGTCATACAGGCCGAGCAGCAGCGACCCCACCACGGGGCCGCTCTTGTGCAGGCGGTACCCGGCGACGACCACGTCCGCCGTCCGCTCGTGCTTGATCTTGAACATGGCGCGCTCGTCCGGTCGGTAGCGCACGGTCAGCGGCTTGGCGATGACCCCGTCCAGACCCGCCCCCTCGTACTGCTCGAACCAGCTGCGCGCCACCTCGATGTCGGTGGTCGCCGGAGCCAGGTGCACCGGCGCCGTCACCTCCGACAGCTCCCTGGTCAGCAGCTCCCGCCGACCGGTCAGCGGGACGTCCATCAGCGATTCGTCCCCCAGCGCCAGCAGGTCGAAGGCGACGAACGAGGCCGGTGTCCGCTCGGCCAGCATCCGCACCCGCGAGTCCGCCGGGTGGATCCGCTCCGTCAGCGCGTCGAAGTCCAGTCGCCCCTCCCGTGCGATCACGATCTCCCCGTCCACCACCGAGCGCCCCGGCAACCGCTCCCGCACGGCCGTCACCAGCTCGGGAAAATACCTGGTCAACGGCTTGCCGGTACGGCTGCCGAGCTCGACCTCGTCCCCGTCGCGGAAGACGATCGCCCGGAACCCGTCCCACTTCGCCTCGTACTGCATGCCCGCCGGGATCGCCGCCACGGACTTGGCGAGCATCGGCAGCACAGGGGGCATCACCGGCAGATCCATGGTCTGATTCTGCGCCCATACGTCAGAGAACGCCCGATGTGCGAGGTATGCGGGGTACGCCTACCGTGGCTCGCATGGGTGACGCGGTGGAACTGGAGGTCGGCGGCCGGACGGTACGGCTGTCCAGCCCGGACAAGGTCTTCTTCCCCGAGCGCGGTTTCACCAAGCTGGACCTCGCCCGCTACTACCTGGCCGTCGGCCCCGGCATCCTGCGTGCCCTGCGCGACCGGCCCACCACCCTGGAGCGCTACCCCGAGGGCGTGACCGGCGAGAACTTCTTCCAGAAACGGGCCCCGAAGAACATGCCCGACTGGATCCCGACCGCGCACATCACCTTCCCCAGCGGCCGCAGCGCCGACGAGATGTGCCCCACCGAGGTCGGTGCCGTGGTGTGGGCCGCCCAGTTCGGCACCCTCACCTTCCACCCCTGGCCGGTACGCCGCGACGACGTCGACCGCCCGGACGAACTCCGCATCGACCTCGACCCGCAGCCCGGCACCGACTACGCGGACGCCGTCCGCGCCGCCCACGAACTCCGTGCCGTACTCGACGAGTTCGGCGGACTGCGCGGCTTCCCCAAGACCTCCGGCGGCCGGGGCCTGCACGTCTTCGTGCCCATCGAACCCCGCTGGACCTTCACCCAGGTCAGGCGCGCCGCCATCGCCGTCGGCCGGGAGATGGAGCGGCGGATGCCGGAGCAGGTGACCATCAAGTGGTGGAAGGAGGAGCGGGGCAAGCGCATCTTCCTGGACTACAACCAGACGGCCCGCGACCGCACGATCGCCTCCGCCTACTCCGTACGCCCCCGCCCGCACGCCCCGGTCTCCGCGCCCCTGCGCTGGGACGAGGTGGGGGTCGCGCACCCCCAGGACTTCGACCTCGCGACCATGCCCGCGCGCTTCGCCGAACTCGGCGACGTGCACGCGGACATGGACGACCACCGCTACTCCCTGGAGGCCCTCCTCGACCTCGCCCGCCGCGACGAACACGACCACGGGCTGGGCGACCTGCCGTACCCGCCCGAGTATCCGAAGATGCCGGGGGAACCGAGGCGGGTGCAGCCGAGCAGGGCCCGCAAGGAGAAGCCTCCCGCGGCGTCTTGACCTCTACAGCTCCTTGATCCGGATGTCGCGGTACGAGACCACGTCCGTCGTGCCGTGCACCTGGAGGCCGATGTAGCCGGAGGCGAACCGCCGTCCGTCCGTGCCCGGGTCGTCCGAGCGGGGCGGGGTGAACTCCTGGCCGCCGGTGTTGTCGAACTCGTTGATCAGCACACCGTTGCGGTACACCGAGTAGTGCTGGCCGACCACGCGGATCTCGTAGTCGTTCCAGGTGCCCTTCTGGGTCACGCCGGCACCGGCGAGCCCCACCCGGTCGAAGCCGTAGACCGACCCCGTCTTGTACATGTCGCCGTCGGGCCGGTCGAGCACCTGCACCTCGTGCCCGTACTTGATGGCGACCCACTCCGGGCGGGGCTCCTCCGGGTGGTCGTGGACCCACGGGAAGCGCACGAAGACGCCCGAGTTGGCGTTGCCGGTGCCGGGAGCGTCGTCACGCCACTGGAGCTTCAGCGAGAAGTCGCCGTACTTGCGCTGCGGGAACCACAGCATGCCCATGCCCGGTGTGGTGGTGCTGGAGGTGATCGTCCCGTCCGGGTTCAGCCCGAACGAACCGCCGCCCACCTGCTGCCACTTGGCCAGGGACTCCGCGCTGCCGTCGAAGATGGCCCGGTAGCCCTCGGTCTGCCCCGGCTTGCCGATGCCGGACTGGCGGGCGGCCTTGCGGATGGCGTTGTACTCGCGCTGGTCGATCACGCTCTCCGTCAGCAGCGCGTCGAGGACGGACGTCACGTGCTTGAGGAACAGCGCGTGGGACGTCCATTCCTTCTCGTCCTCGATCAGCTCGCCGATCCGGCAGCGGTTGTCGGTGACGCGGTTGCGTACCCCGGAGTCGACCGTGCCGACGATCACCGTCAACCGCTCGTCGTACTCAGGGCAGTTCGGCGCCGGGACCTGGCCGGAGACGACCGTGAAGGTCACCGTCAGGGCCGCCGATGTGTTGCCCGCCTTGTCGGTCGCCCGGTACGCCACGGTGTGCGCGCCCGCCCGGTCGACCACGACCGGAGCCGTGTACGCCAGGTACGGCCCGCCGTCCAGCGAGTACTCGATCCTCTCGACGCCCGAGCCGTGCGCGTCGGTCGCCGTGACGGTCACCCGGGCGCTGTTGACGTACGCCCCGTCGGAGTTCCTCGTGCCCTCCACGGTCACGCCCGTCACCGGCGGGGTGGTGTCCTGCGGCGGCGCCGCCACGACCGTGAACCGCACGCTCTTCTCGGCCGCCACGTTGCCCGCCTTGTCGGTGGCGCGGTAGCGGACGGTGTGCGCGCCCGCCTCGTGCACCATCACGGGTGCGGTGTACGGCTGCCAGGCGCCGGAGCCGACCGCGTACTCGATCGTGTTGACCCCGGAGCCCGTGTCGGATGCCGAGACCGTGACGGTCGCCATGTCGGTGTACGCCCCGTCGGCGTCGCGCTCCCCGCTCACCGTCGCCGAGGTCTCCGGCGCGGTGGTGTCGTCCGACTGCGGCGCCACGACCGTGAACTGCACGCTCTTCTCGGCGGAGACGTTGCCCGCCTTGTCGAACGCGCGGTAGCGGACCTCGTGGGCGCCGACCTGGTCGACGACGACCGGCGCCGTGTACGGCTGCCAGGCGCCCGCGTCGCCGATCGCGTACTCGATCCTCTCGACGCCGGAGCCGCCCTCGTCGGTGGAGTGGATGGCCACGCTCGCCGAACCGACGTACGCGCCCTGCGTGTTCTGCGTCCCGCTCACGTGCGCCGACGCCTCGGGCGCGGTGGTGTCCTCGCCGGTGCCCTCGGTCACCACCAGGATGCCCTGCATCTGGCCGTGGCCGGGGATCGTGCAGTGGTAGAAGTACCGGCCGGGGGTGAGCGTGACCTGGGCGGTGTGCCTGCCGCCCTGGGCGTCGTTCGGATTGGCCAGGATGTTGAGCTGCACATCGTTGTTGAACTCGGGGTCACTGGTCACGAACGTCAGCGTGTGCGGCATGCCCGTGGTGTTGCCGGTGGCCACGCTGTTCTCGAACACGATCGTCGCGCTGCCCGCGACCGCCGTCTTCGGCGCCGAGAGGTACTTGTCGATGTCGTTGCCGGCCGTCCAGGTGAGGACCTGTTCGGCGGCCGGTGCCTCCGCCTGCCCGGCGGCGGGCATCGCCTGCACGCCGAGCATCAGGAGCAGGGCGGCCAGCAGGGCGGCCCAGATTCTTCGCTGCCGGATCACTCGGTCCCCCTCGCCAGCCGACTGGCGGCCGGGGTCGGCCCGCCGCCCTTGTAGGTGACCCGCCACAGGGCCGACTTGGAGTCCGAGGTGAAGAAGCCGCGGCCGTAGTCGAGGACGTACAGCGCGCCGTCCGGACCGAACTTCCAGTCCATGAGGTTCCTGATGCCGTCGTTGCCGACCGGCACGATCTTCTTCAGCGACTCCGAGTGCACCGGCAGACCGCCGTCTCCTTGCGTCTTCGGGTCCATGAGCACCGCGTTGCGCGGCTGGTCGGCGTCGTAGAAGTCACCGACGAACCACTTGCCGTCCCAGTACGCAGGCCACTTGACGGCACTGTCCGCCGCGACCGTGTCGTACCGGTAGACCGGCCCGTTCATCGCGGCCTGCCCGCCGCCCTTCAGCCAGGGCAGCCGGTATGTCGCCTCCTCCGGCTTGTACGACGGGACACCGCCGGCGTCCCGCGGGTAGTCCGGCGCGCCACCCTGCGGCGAGTACCAGATGTTGTTGCCGGTGACCGGCGGCAGGTCGACCAGACCGTCGTTGTTCGGCGACTCGTTCTTCGGGTGGTCGCAGTCGTACCAGCCGAGCGGCTGGGACGGGTCCGGCAGATTGCGGTCCCGGTAGGGCTGCTTGTTGCCCATGCAGTACGGCCAGCCCCGGTTGCTCGCCTTCGTGATGGCGGCGAACGTGTCGTACTTGGCCGGACCCCAGGTCGTCGAGGGCGCGCTCGCGTCCGGGCCGACCCAGCCCGCGTAGAGCACGTCGGTCGACTTGTCGACGAAGATACGGGCGGGGTTCCTGACCCCCATCACATAGATCTCGCCGCGCGTCTTGCCGCCGCCCTCGTCGGTCTCCTTCCCGGTGAAGAGGTTGCCCTCGGGGAGCGTGTACGTCCCGTCCGGCTCCGGGTGGACGCGCAGGATCTTTCCGTTGAGGTTGTTGGTGTTGCCGGCCGTGCGGCGCGCGTCCGCGAAGGAGACGCCCTTGTAGGTCGGCTGCGGGTTGTTGCCCGAGTAACCGCCGCTGAAGCCGCTGGAGTTGTTGTCACCGGTGGCGATGTACAGGTTGCCCTTGGAGTCCCAGGCCATCCCGCCGCCCGAGTGGCAGCAACTGTGGATCTGCACCGGCCACTTCAGCAGCACTTTCTCGCTGCTCAGGTCCAGTGTGTTCGTGGCCTGGTCGAGCGTGAAGCGGGAGACGCGCCGCTCGGCCATCCGCGTGTCCCGGTTGATCTGCGAGTGCGGCGTGTAGTGCAGGTAGACCCAGCCGTTCTGCTCGAACCCCGGGTCCAGCTCGATCCCGAGCAGCCCCTCCTCGACCTTGACCAGTTCGTCGCCGCCGCCCTTGTTGCCGAAGACGGTCAGCGCTCCGGCGAGCGTGACCTGCTTGGTCTTCGGGTCGTAGACGTGTATCTCGCCCTTGCCCTTGCCGATGTCGGGGTTGTTCCAGTCGGTGATCACGGGCTGCGAGGAGTCGGCGCCGCCCCGGCCGATGTAGAACACCCGGCCGTCGGGCGCGGTGACCAGCCCGTGCGGCTCGCCGATCTGGTCGTTCTGCCCCGGCTGGTTGGGCTTGGTCAGCCGCTCCGCCGCGTAGTTGGCGTTGATGGTCGCCTTGCAGTCGGCCTGCTCCAGCCGGGTCGTCCACATCAGCGCGCCCCGCAGATGGGCCCGGAAGTCGGTCTCGTCGTACGACGACACCGTGCCGCCCATGCCGGTGTAGAAGGAGCGGCCGCCGTCGTAGTCACGGCACCAACTGACCGGATGATCCCAACCGTTGGCGCCCGTACCGGGCTGGTAGGTCGACTCCCGGACCCGGGCCACCGTATGGACGTCGCCCGAGGGGTTCTTCACCCAGTTCAGCCACTTGTCGGGGCGCTTCCACTGCACCGGCACGTCCTTGGTGGCCGGGTGCCGGCGGTCGCCGACCTCGACGGTCGCACGCTGCACGGCCGCGGGGCTCGACGCGGCCGGGCGGGCGCCCACCAGTCCGGTGAACCAGTCCGAGTACGGCTCCGCGCGCGCCGCGTCATGGACGCCGACGAAACCGCCGCCGGCCTCCATGTAGGCCTCCAGGCCCGCCTCCTGCTCCGCGTCGAGGACGTCGCCCCCGCCGGTCAGGAACACGATCGCGTTGAAGCGGCCGAGTTTCGTCTCGTCGGTGAACACCGAGGCGTCGTCGGTGGCCTGGACCTTGAAACGCCGGTTCGCCGGTCCCGACAGCCCGATGTCCTCGATGGCCTCGATCCCGGCGTTCACCACCGGCGACTCGTCCCCGGCCGCCGCGGAGCCGTGGAAGATCAGCACCCGTACATTCGCGCCGCCCGGCGGCGACTTGATCGACATCGTTGTCAGCGGGGGTTCGGGATACGGGCTCGCGTCGGCGGGCCCCGACAGCAGTCCGGCGGTCACGACTCCGGCGGCCACGGAGGCGGCCCGGACACGTCTTCCCTTGCTCAACCCTCGTAAGTGCATGGGCACCTCCTCGGTCACAGCAACACCGCCAAGGAAGCTAAACGCCTTTGCATGTCTCGCCAATACCTATGACCGGGATGACCCCAACTTTGTCTTGAGTGTGGATAAACAGGAGTGCGGCCGGTACCGTCTCACAGGTTCATCACAGGTACGTCTCCGTAAAGGCCTTACCAGGGTGGGGAGTTCCGCATGGACAGACGCAGCTTCAACCGGCGGGTCCTGCTGGGGAGCGCGGCCGTCGCGACATCGTTGTCCGTGGCGCCGGAGGCCATCAGCGCGGTCGGACCGGCGAAGACGGCGCCGGCCGGGGGCGAGGTGAGACGCATCAAGCTGTACGCCGAGAAGCTCGCGGACGGACAGATGGGCTACGGCCTGGAGAAGGGCAAGGCGACCGTCCCCGGCCCGCTCATCGAACTCAACGAGGGCGACACGCTGCACATCGAGTTCGAGAACACCATGGACGTGGCGGTGAGCCTGCACGTCCACGGCCTGGACTACGAGATCACCAGCGACGGCACCAAGCTGAACCGCAGCCATGTCGAGCCGGGCGGCACCCGCACCTACACCTGGCGCACCCACGCCCCCGGCCGCCGCAAGGACGGCACCTGGCGGGCCGGCAGCGCGGGTTACTGGCACTACCACGACCACGTCGTCGGCACGGACCACGGCACGCAGGGGCTCCAGAAGGGCCTGTACGGCCCGGTCATCGTCCGCCGCAAGGGCGACGTCCTGCCGGACCGCACGCACACGGTCGTCTTCAACGACATGCTCATCAACAACAGACCGCCGCACTCCGGGCCCGACTTCGAGGCCACGGTGGGGGATCGCGTCGAGTTCGTCGTGATCACGCACGGCGAGTTCTACCACACGTTCCATATGCACGGTCACCGCTGGGCGGACAACCGCACCGGCATGCTGACCGGCCCCGACGACCCCAGTCAGGTCATCGACAACAAGATCACGGGCCCGGCCGACTCGTTCGGCTTCCAGGTCATCGCGGGGGAGGGGGTCGGCGCCGGCGCCTGGATGTACCACT